>JBCDBM010000053.1:0-16069 GCA_039183665.1 Pseudomonadota bacterium
AACCGTGTCGATAAAGGGTTCAAGAAGCGCCACATGGCCCTCCGTTAACGGATTGTCGGTTTTTACGGAAGCGTGGACGATCGCTGCTGACCCGACGCCCGCCTCGCTGGAATACGTCGCGCGTTTCATACCGTTAATGAGTGCGCCGATGATCCCGCCGCCTGCCGCGTCCAAACCAAACGCGCTCTCAAAGATCAGCGCGATGGCGCCAGGCAATGCGGTGATATTGGCCATAATGATGAATAGGCCGGCGGCAACATAAATCACCGCCATAAATGGGACGAGCATGCTAGCGACCCGGCCGACCCTGCGTACGCCGCCTAAAACCACCAGCGCCACCAAACTCGACATAATAACGCCATAGGCGACGGGCGCAGCGAGCCCAGTAACGTTGGCAAATTGAGCGTGAGACTGATTAATTTGGAATAAGCTGATCGATGCGCCGACGGTCATAACCGCGAAGAACAATGCTGCGCCTTTGCCAACAGCCTTGGCCCCGATGCGTTCAAAGGCTGCTTCGATGTAATACATCGGTCCGCCAATGACCCGCCCATCCGATTGCACGCGTCTGTATTTCACGGCCATCGTGCATTCGGCGAATTTCAGCGTCATGCCAAAAAAGCCCGCGAGCACCATCCAAAAAATGGCGCCGGGCCCCCCAAGCACAATTGCAACGGGCACTGAGGCGATATTGCCCAAACCCACCGTGCCCGAAAGCGCAGCGCTCAGCGCTTCGAAATGCGTGATCTCGCCATCGCCTTTGTGGTCGTCACGCCGCCGCGCGACGACGCTCCACGCATGGCGAAAGCCCGTTAGGTTTAAAAAGCGGAACGCGATGGTCATGAAGACGCCGCCCGCCATCAACCAGGCGACAACGAGGGGCATGCTGACCCCGGCGATATCGACAGAAACAAATACAATCGACGATACGACATCGCTGACGGGCGAAAGCGTTTGGTCGATGCGATCGGCGAGGCTCGCGCCGCTCATTGGGCAGCTCGCCTCGCGTCCGCCAAAACAAGCCTGCTTATGTTCAATGTGCGATGAAGCACCGCTTTTAATCCCCTATAAGAAAACCCAATTAAGGATGTTCGCTGATCTTTTTCTTGCGCCGTGAGCCGTCAGCTATCTTGTGAGCGTCGCTTCCGTTTCTTTCGACCATCCGACGAAGACCTGCGTTGGACCGCGCTCGATAATGGGGCGTTTCAAGAGCGTGGGATGGTCGGCCATCAACGCAACGGCGCGCGTTTCTGTGACGCCATTTTTTAGAGCATCCGGCAACCCACGCCATGTCGTCGAGCGCTTGTTCAGGAGCGTTTCCCAGCCGGCGGCGGCCGCCCATTTCTTAATTTGTGCTTTAGTGACGCCGTCTTCGCGTAAATCGTGAAACACAGTCTCGACGTCTTTGGCGGCAAGCGCTTTCAAGGCTTTGCGGCAAGTATCGCAGTTCTTCAGTCCATATATATCCAGGGTCATGGACCGACTTAATCTGATCGTTCAGGCCCATGCAAGCCGTCTTCATTGCGCTTGAGTGCGCGGATTAGAAAACGCGCGGGGTGAAGTGCGTTCGCAATTTCGCGCGTTACTGGCGACGGGCTTCCCGCCAAATCAGAGGCGAGGAGCGCTGCGCAAAGCGGCGCGGTGACGAGCCCGCGCGATCCGAGACCCGTCAGTGCGTAAAGGCCAGGTTGTGACTGACCCACGGGATACGTCTCCCGTCGGCCAGTTCTGAGGCCCTTATAGGCTTGACGATAAAAATCATCGTCGGGCAGGGGGCCGGCGATCGGCATTCGATCCGGCGTAGCGCATCGCTGGCTCGCTCGAGGCGTCGACTGGCTTGGCTCCAGAACACCAAGTTCAGGCAAAATAGCGACCACCGCGTCGAGGTTCTCGCTTGTCGCTTGTTCGGATATGACAGCCTCAGCTCCTGGCGCGTAGGTGGCGCCGACAATGAGCCCGCCTCGAGGCGTCGGCGCTGCATAGGGTCCAAATGCGTGTGCGCTATCAAGCGCTGCTGCCTGCTCGAAATAATCGATTTGTCCAGCGACGCCTTGAAGCGGCGCCATGCGCATCTGCTCGAACATTCGCGCCGCAACAGCGTTGGCGACAATGACGACGTCAAATTCTTCAAAACCGCCATCACGAGTGTGAACGCGCCAGCCGTCGTCAACGCGTTCTAGACGGTCGACCTTGGCTCGGATGATCGGCGCGCCATTTAATAGCGCTTCCACCAAGCGCGGCGGATCAACGACGCCGCCTTGAGGCAGATGGAGGCGCTCGACTTCTTGCAAGAGCCATCCCTCCGCGAGAACGCCGCGCTCCAGTAGCCGTTCATGGCGCTCTTGGTCGCGCGCGTCCTTGGCGTGAAACCGCACGCCACAGGGCATGAACAGGTCCTTTGCGCCCGCCGCCTGAAGAGCCATCAGCAGTCGAACGGTGTGAAGGTACGCGCTCACATGGAACTGACCTGCTGGGGTCTCGCCCACGTCCAAACGCGGCATGATGAGCCCAGCCGGATTGCCCGACGCGCCAGAGGCTGGGCCCTTGGCGTCCATAACAACTGGTTCATAGCCTAAACGCTTAAGCTCATAGCAAAGCGACGCCCCCGCGACGCCTGCGCCGATTATCGCTATGCGCGCGCTATGTTCGAAAGGCGTCGCGCGCCGATTGTCGAACCAAGGCGTTGGGCTTTGGGTCTTGGCGGGCGCCTTAATTGTCCCCGTGAGCATTTCGCGCTTTCGGCCAAAGCCGGGTCGTTTAGCGATGGAGAATCCGGCGCGCTCGGCCTCGCGGCGCACAGCGCCGGCGACTGTAAACGTCGCAAAACTCGCGCCCGGCGCACTGAGGCGCGCGATCTGCGCAAATACGTCAGAGGTCCACATGGCGGGGTTTTTCGCTGGCGAAAATCCATCCAGATACCAAGCGTCAACGCGCGCTTCGCTGGCCGGAAGGCCGTTCGCGACATCGCCGTAGAACAGCGTGAGCGTAACGCCGGCGTCCAAAGAGATTTGGTGAAAACCTGCTTGCGGCGGCGGCAATGCGGACCTGAGGCGCGCCGATAACGGCGCCAGATCAGGCCACGCTTTATGCGCGTGTTGCATCGCTTCCGGGCTCAAGGGAAAAGCCTCGAAGGATAGGAAATGCAGCCGCGCCTCTTTCGGCTTTGATGCGCGCTGCCATGCGCGCCAAGTCGTTAGGAAATTCAGTCCGGCGCCGAAGCCCAATTCGCCGATGGTAAAGTTGCGTTTTTGCGCAAAGCGGGCCGGCAGATCATTGCCGCGGAGGAAGACGAAGTCGCTTTCGGCCCGGCCGTCGCCCGAAAAGTAGATGTCGTCAAAAAATAAGGACCGAGGCGCGCCAGCGCCCCAGTCCAACTCTGCATAGTCAATCCGTTGTCGTCGGCTCACCCTACTGGGCATAACCGACAGGATCGGCTTTGTCTTTGGTTTAGTTTTTCGCGTAGGGGTTAAAGCTTGCGAACGCTTTTGTCGGATCGAAGAATGTCGGGAACGTTGAGGTCATTGGCTCGGCCAATTCGCGCGCCGCGCTGACCGTCGTTTCCGTCATCTCGCGAGAACGCTTCATACGGCTTTCCATGAGGTTCTTGAAGAAGCTTTGATGAACTTCCAACGCAGCGCCGAAGCTCTTTGCTTGTGCAAGTTCATTGGCGAATTGCATGGCGTCCGCAACTTCTTCGCGGGCGGCTTCAACGATCTCGCTGTTCATCTCAGCAAAGGTCTCTTGGGTTTTCGTCATGCGTTCGCGCACCGTTTCAGCCAGTTCTTCGGCTTGGGCGCGCATCTCTTCAGCGTTCTCGGTATAAGATGCGAACGCTGTCTCGATCTGCTCGCGGGCGGCGCTCGCGAAATTCTCTACTGGCTCGAAAACCGACGCCGGTTCAACGGCGACAGGCACCTTTGCAGCAGCGGGTTTGGCGGCAGTTTTGGTAGCGGTTTTAGTAGTCGTCTTCTTCGCAGTGGTGGCCATTTTTGTTCTCCCAGAATGAAAATGTGTTCGGCGCGCTACGCGCAATACGATTTGTGCGCCGCAGCATTGCACCTGCACATAGTTTCCTTTGTGCAGCGCAACAAGAGGGAGTCAACGATTTTTTTTGCCAATGGCCTGGGTGCTTTTACGAGCCCAGCGCTTCCAAAACGGCCGCCGACGCATAACCGTCCGCCGGCAATCCTTGGTCGCGCTGCCATGCGCGCAAGGCTTTACGGGTGTTCGCGCCGATAATCCCGTCAGCGGGTCCGGGTTTGTAGCCTTTGTCGGCTAAAGCCTGCTGAAGGGCTTTCCGTTCGGACAGTGCCAGCGGCCGATCGTCGCGCGGCCAGGCCCCTGTGATGGGCGCATCATCGCCGCCCGCCTTGTCGCTGAGCATGGCGACGGCAAGGGCATAAGCGGTTGAGCGATTATATTTCAGAATGGCTTCGAAATTGCCGAACACCATGAAGGCTGGGCCATTCGCGCCCGCCGGCACAATAATTCGGCCGCGCAGATTTGGATCTAAGCGGGCGGTGAGCGCGGGGCCTGCCGCGGCGGCGACCCCAAGCGCCGACCATTCCACGACGGGTTTTCGCGTGCTGACATCGGCAAGCGAAAAATCAAACCCTGCGGGGATCGTGACTTCAACGCCCCAGCGCTCATTGGCGCGATAGCCCGAGACGCTCAAATAATTGGCGGTGGAGGCGAACACGTCTCCCAAATTCGACCAGATGTCGCGACGACCATCGCTGTCATGGTCAACCGCATAGGCAAGATAGGTGGTCGGGATGAACTGCGTGTGTCCCATGGCGCCCGCCCAGGAGCCCTTCAGCTGATCTCGCGCTGCGTGGCCATTATCGATGATCTTGAGCGCGCCAATGAGCTGGCTGCGCCCATAGCCGGTCCGGCGGCCTTCAAAGGCCAGCGTCGCGAGGGCTTGGATGGCGTCGAAATCGCCAAGCACTTCGCCGTAGGCGGATTCGAGACCCCAGATTGCGACCAAGGTTTCCGCATCGACCCCATAGGCGCGCTCAATCAGGTCGAGCAAGCGCGCATGGTCTGCAAGCTTAGCGCGGCCGTTGGCGATGCGCGTTTCGGAGACGGCGGTGTCCAGATAATCCCATATGGCGCGGGTAAATTCGGGCTGGTTATCATTGAGTTCATAGACCCGCTGATTAACGGACAATCCTGAAAGCGCGTTATCGATAACAGCGGCGCTCACCCCCGCGGCCGCTGCCTCGGCGCGAAAGCCCGCTAACCAGGCGTCAAACCCAGGCGCCTGGGCAAACCCTTGTTGAATGGACAACAAGAACGCCACTGCGCCGACGGCCAACCGCTTTTTCATATTTTCCTACGCTCCCCGCCACTCGGGATGAACACCCTGAACTTCAAGAATACTGTGATACGACCAACTCTCGCAAGGCGGCGCGTGCGCTATTGATAGCTCGGCCCTGTGTCCAAAACGGGGCGGCGCGATCAAAAACGGTTGAGATGCAAGCGGTTAACCCCGCCGCCATCGTCATGCGCGGGCCTTACAAAAAAATGAATTGGCGCCGCTATCGCTCGTCCGGGCGGCCGCTTGACTCGTTAGTAGCGATAGTGATCCGCTTTGAACGGGCCGTCTGGCGCGACGCCAATATAATCAGCCTGTTCTTTGCTCAGCTCACTGAGCTTTGCGCCAACTTTATCGAGGTGAAGGCGCGCGACTTTCTCGTCCAAATGCTTCGGCAAGGTGTAGACTTCGTTCTTGTATTCTGACCCGCGCGTCCAGAGTTCAATTTGCGCAAGGGTCTGATTGGTAAATGAGGCCGACATCACAAAGCTTGGGTGCCCGGTCGCATTTCCGAGATTGAGAAGACGTCCTTCAGACAACAACAACATGCGTTTCCCATCGGGGAATTTGATCATGTCCACTTGGTCTTTGACGTTGGTCCACTCGAAATTGCGCAAGCCTTCCACCTGAATTTCATTGTCGAAGTGCCCGATATTGCCAACGATGGCCATGTCTTTGAGCGCGCGCATGTGGTCGACAGTGAGGATGTCCTTATTGCCGGTCGCGGTAATAACGATATCCGCGCGCGGGGCCGCTTGTTCCATTGTGACGACTTCATAACCATCCATCGCCGCCTGCAGCGCGCAAATGGGATCAATCTCTGTAATGAGCACGCGCGCGCCGGCGCCCTGTAAGGATGCGGCCGAGCCTTTGCCCACATCGCCATAGCCGGCGACCACCGCGACCTTGCCGGCCATCATGACGTCGGTGCCCCGCCGGATGCCGTCAACTAAGGATTCTCGACAGCCATATTTGTTGTCGAACTTAGACTTCGTCACCGAGTCGTTGACGTTGATCGCCGGGAAGGGGAGCGTGCCTGACTTTTGCCGCTGATAAAGACGCAAAACGCCCGTGGTCGTTTCTTCGGTGACCCCTTGAATGGATGCTTTGACTTTGGCGTACCAGCCCGGATCCGCTTCATTGCGTCGTCGGATGGTCGCGAACAGCGCTTCTTCTTCCTCGTTCGCCGGGTTGTCCAACAGGCTCGGATCTTTTTCCGCGTCGGCGCCGAGCAGCACGAGCAACGTCGCGTCGCCGCCATCGTCCAGGATCATGTTCGCGGGTTCACCGCCGGGCCATTCGAAAATTTTGTCGGCGTAGTCCCAATATTCGGTGAGCGTCTCGCCCTTATAAGCGAATACGGGGGTGTTTTGCGCCGCTATCGCCGCCGCCGCATGGTCTTGCGTTGAGAAAACATTGCACGAGGCCCAACGGACTTCCGCACCAAGCGCTTGGAGCGTTTCGATAAGAACCGCGGTTTGGATCGTCATGTGCAGCGAGCCGGCGATGCGCGCGCCTCTAAGCGGTTTTGACGCGCCATATTCTTCTCGCGTCGCCATCAAGCCCGGCATTTCCGTTTCCGCGATCTCGATTTCGCGGCGACCCCATTCGGCAAGGTCTAAGTCTTTAACGATGAAATCCTGATCGCTCGAAGTCATAACGCGCCGCTCTCCTGAACCTTGGCTGCTTACACGGAAATCTCGCGGGATATATCAGCGGCGGCGGACGGCGCCAAGCCGCATATAAAGATTTCTTTATGTGCTGCGATCAAGCCCACGGCGAATTAAGGCCATTTTGGGGCGCACGGAATTTTGTATGGCGAGGCGTCACGGGTCGCGGCTATGGTGGGGCCGGGCTGGGCGTCAACGAAGGACGATGACCATGGTCATGAGAATCACAACAATTGCCGCGCTTTTGAGCGCGGTCAGCCTTTCCGTCGCGTTTGCCGAAGATGACGATGACGCCGTTGATCCGCGCTTAGGCGAAAAAGTCGACCGTATTTGCTTTGCGAGCAATGTCGATAATTGGCGCAGCACCGGCGAGAATAACGAAGTGCTGCTCGAAGAGGGCATCAATGATTGGTACTTCGTTGAACTGAGCGGGCTTTGTCGAAAATTCGACATTCGCTCTGCCGAGTTTTTGGTGATCGACACCTTCGGCTCCAGCAGTTGCGTCACCCGTGGCGATTCTCTCATTTTCAAAGATTTTGGCGGCCATCGCGGCAATCGCTGCGTCATCACCAGCATCTATGAATGGGACGAGGACGCAGAAGAGGTCGCGGACGAAGACGAGACAGAGACTGAGGAGGAAACCGAAGCTTAAGGCGCTTCGTTTTCGCTCTTTAGAATTGCTGACAATCCTTCGCGATAGGTCGGGTATTGGAACGTAAAGTCGAGCGCCTTCTTTAGTCGGGCGTTCGACACCCGTTTATTATCCGCATAAAAACTTTTTCCCATGTCTGAAAGATCGGCCTCGTCAATGGGAACAAGGGGCGGCGGCGCGACGCCCAGCAAATCGCACGCATAGGCGATGACGTCTTGCGGCGGTGCGGGTTCGTCATCCGCAATGTTGTAGAGGTCGTGAAGGCGCGGTTGTTCCATACTCGCGACAAGCGCAGCGGCGATATCATCAACATGGGCGCGACTGAAAACTTGTCCCTCTTTTTGGATGCGTCGGGCTTTTCCATTGCGCACGCTGTCGATGGCGGAGCGCCCTGGGCCATATATGCCCGGCAGTCGAAAAATGATCAGTGGGAGCCCGAAGGCGACAGATAATCCCGCCCAATCCGCTTCTGCGCGGATGCGAAATCGCGCGCGGTCGCTGGTGGGGAAGAGATCGCTATTTTCATCCACCCAGGCGCCCTGGTGATCGCCATAAACCCCGTTGGTCGATAAATAGCCGATCCATTCTAGAGTTTCTGCGCGCGCAGCGATCGCTTCGTTCATTTCGCTGAAGGCGGGGCAACCCGTCGCGCGCGGCGCTGTTGAAATCAAAATCGCGGTGACATCGTCGAGAATTTCGGCGTCTAGTCCGCTCTCGCCCCAAAGCCGGGGCTCCACGCCTTCGCGCGCCATGGCGTCAAATTTCGCGGCGTCTCGCGTCGTTCCGGCGACGTTCCGATCCTGTGCTTGCAGGCGGCGCGCGAAGGCGGCCGCCGTATATCCAAATCCGAGACAGAGTACTTTTTGTTGTGTCATGACGCCGAGTGTACTGAGCGCAAACCAACTCGACAATCGCACGCTTGATCGTTATGCCCCCGACGTCGCCTCTTTTTTGTTTTGCTCATTCGCTCGGCGCCATCTTCAGCGCTCTCCGTCATGCCCCGTCTTTTTGTCGCCCTTTCTATTCCTGACGTCGTCGCAGACGCGCTTCTTGATTTACAGTCAGGCGTTGACGGCGCGCGGTGGCGCACAGTCGATCATTTCCACACAACGCTCGCCTTCCTCGGTCAAACAGACGGACACGGGCTCGATAGCGCATTGGAGGCCTTAGCGGCGCTCGACGCGTCCAGTTTTGACTTGCGTCTCTCCGGCGTCGGCGCTTTTGGCGACAAGAAGCCGCGCGCTTTATGGGCGGGGGTGGAGCCTGATGACGCGTTGCTTCATTTACAAGCGAAGGTTTCCATCGCTTTGCGCAATGCGGGCTTTGATCTCGAGCGCCGGCGATACATGCCGCACGTCACGCTCGCGTATTTAAAAGGCGTGCGACCCGAAGCCGTTGCGCAGTGGTCGTCGCGATCGGGGCTTTTTACCGCCGGGCCATTCTCGGTAAACGCTTTTCATCTGTATTCGTCTCAACTCGGCGCTCAAGCAAGCCATTACGAATTAGAGGCGTCTTACGCGCTTTCGTCTTCTAAATAATCGAGAAAAGCGTCTGCCGCCCCCTCGAGTAAATCGAGAACGTGTTCAAAAACATCTGGACCGCCATAATACGGGTCTGGCGTTTCGCGAATTTCGCCAGGGGCAAAGTCGAGATAGAGACGAATATCGCAATCGCGATTGGGCGGCGCCGCTTCCATCAAATCCTCGAAATTTGATAAATCCATCGCCAATAAAAAATCGAATGTGAAAAAATCGGCGTCTTCCACTTGGCGGGCTCGGAGATAAGTGAGGTCGTAACCGCGGCGCGCTGCGGCCTTGACCATGCGTGCATCGGGCGGGTCGCCCACATGCCATCCGCCCGTGCCCGCTGAGTCCAAATAGACATCGACGCCGCGATCTTTGGCCTTCCCGCGCAAAATGCCTTCTGCGGCCGGCGAGCGGCAAATATTGCCAAGACAAACTAAGAGAATGCGTTTCATACACCCCTCGAAATGGGCATGATGGACGCTTTAGCGCGGTCGAGGCGGTCTGTCGATTCTTCGCGCACGAATGAGGAGCAGGCAACGATGAGGATCGTCATACTAACCGGATCAGGGATTTCAGCTGAATCCGGCGTTGCCACGTTTCGAGATCGCGATGGGATTTGGGCGAAGGTCGACTATCGCGACGTTGCGACGCCAGAAGGTTTCGCCAAAGACCCCGACTTGGTGCATCAGTTTTACAATGCACGCCGCGCCTTGCTGCCGTCGGTTGAACCAAACGCCGCCCATTTTGCTTTGGCGAAACTTGAACGCGGACTCGCTGAAAAAGGCGGCAGACTAACGCTCATTACACAGAATGTTGACGATCTCCATGAACGGGCTGGCTCATCTAACCTTCTGCACATGCATGGCGAATTGAATAAGTCGGTTTGCGCGTCGTGCAATGATGTGCGCCCGGCAGAGGGCGATTTAAGCGTTGAGTTAACATGTCCCGCCTGCAAACGAACCGGCGGATTGCGGCCTTATGTTGTCTGGTTTGGCGAGATGCCGCGTTTTATGGACGAAGCGGCTCAAGCGATCGCCGGTGCGGATCTGTTCGTCTCCATTGGCACATCAGGGTCGGTTTATCCGGCGGCCGGGTTTGTGTCTGAAGCCGTCGAGGCGGGCGTTCCCACCATGGAGCTCAACTTAGAGCCGTCGGAAAACGCCTATTTATTCCAAGACAGCCGCTATGGGCCGGCGACTGAGGTAGTGCCGAAATGGGTGGACGCGTTGTTGTCGTAGCGCTTCGCGCTGTGTCCGGAGATCGCTAAATGTCGCTAACGAGCTATCGACCGGACATAGATGGCTTGCGCGCTGTTGCGGTGTTGTCCGTGGTCATTAGCCACGGCTACGCGGATCTCTTGCCAAGCGGCTTTCTCGGCGTTGACGTTTTCTTTGTCATCTCCGGGTTCGTGATTACGAATGCGCTCGCGTCTCGCCAGGGTGCGCCACTGGGCGCGTTCATCGCAGATTTTTTCTCGAGGCGCGTGAAGCGTTTGTTACCGGCGCTCGCCTTTTGTGTCGTCGCGACAGGCTCTCTTGTTTTGATCTTCGATGCGACACCCGCGCGGTCGCTGAGCACCGCCGCCTACGCCATGGTCGGTGTTTCCAATATCAGCCTTTTCGCGCAGGAGCTGGACTACTTTGGCGGGTCGGTGAAATTCAACGCGTTCACGCACACCTGGTCGCTTGGCGTTGAAGAACAATTTTACGTTCTCTTTCCGATACTCTTTTGGATGCTGAACGGTCGAAAGGACCGTCGCGGGCGTTTAACGCTCGCCATTTTAACGCTCTCAATATTCTCGTTAGCGGCTTTTGTTGTCGCAAGCCGTCTGGCGCCCATCGCCGCCTATTACCTAACGCCAATGCGGTTGTGGGAGTTGGGCGCCGGCGTGTTGGCAGCGCAGATTGCGGGGGCGGGGCAGATTCAGTCCCTGCGCGCGGCGCTCAATACGTACAGTCCCGTGATAAGCTATGGACTACTGGCGGGGCTCGTCGCCGTCTTCTTCCTGCCGGACAATGCAGGCCCGTACTCCAATATATCCGCGGTTGCGATCACGACATTACTCATTGTGCTCGGGGTCGAACCGAAATTTCGCTCCGTCATTTTGATCAACAACGTCGCGACTTATATCGGCAAGATTTCCTATTCGCTCTATCTCTGGCATTGGCCCTATTTGACGCTTGGACTCGTCAATCCGGGCGGGGTCTTTTCTGAACCGCTGGTCGCCATCGCCGCCGCCGCCGTCGCGGCTGTCTTTTCTTATCACTGTATCGAAAAACGCTTCCGGTACAAAAACTGGCACTCAGCAAAAGCAATCGAAAGCCTCATCGGCGCAACTATCGCCGCTATTATTGCCGTTTCGATTGGGCTCACCGCCCAAAACGCCTTTTCGCTCAAACGCCTCTTTTGGACCGACGAACAAGCGCGCGCCTTTGCATTTCCACCCAACAAATTACCGGTGCTCGGAAATGGCTCGAAGTACAATCCTACATGCGTAGTTGACGATGGCCAGCGGCCGCTAAACGAAGATACGATTGATCTGTGCACCGCGCCTCCCACAGGACGCGGTATAAATCAGACAATTTGGGCGATGGGTGATAGTCATGTGGGTCATCTGCAAGGGTTACTCTACGGTCTCCATGAAGATTATGGCCTTGGCGTCCACCTCATCGAAACGCCCGGGCATCAGTTTCCGTCTACCCGGGATACGACATTCGGGCCTCGTCAGGAGATTTTCGATGATATCAAAGGACGAATGAAACCGGGCGACGTCATTTTGCTATCGAGGCTCTATCTTAAACGGGAGTCGCCGCCTGTCCCTTACGAGAATGTCGATCTTTGGACTGAAAGAATTTTGGTTCTCGCCGATGCAATGGCTGAACGAGGGGTGTCCGTGATCGTTGTTGGTCCGCCGCCCATGTTTTTGTTTGACGATGTGCGCGAGTGCAGTGTTTCGGACGCGAGCAACTGCCTTATTCCCCGCGCTACGCTTGAGGCGCCCATTGCTAAAGTCCACGCTGCGCTTAACGCAATGGCGGCGGAACACTCAACGATTTTCGTATTTGAACTCTTCAATCGATTGTGTGCGGAGGGCGTTGAACTGTGCAGCCCGCTCAAAGAGGGCGTTTTTCTTTATCGGGATCGCGATCACTTTAACGCCCATGGCAGCGCGCAATTGCGCGGCGACTTCGGTGCGTTCTTGAAAAACGACGTTTTCCAGGCGTCACGATAATACGTTCTTCGCGACAACTAAGCTGCCCGCATCGTTCGTATAGGCTAGCGCCGTTACACAGCACCGTGACAATGCTTATACTTTTTGCCTGAGCCGCAGGGGCAGGGCGCATTGCGCGGCACGCGGCCCCATGTCTCCGGATTGGTCGGATCGATTGTCGGCGCTGCAGCGCGCGCGCGCAATGTGGAGACGCCGGCAGAGCTGCCGCGCGGCGGACGGGTCATGGTCGCGACGTCGCCTTCCGGCCGCGGCGCTTCCCCAAAGCCGCCATTGAAAGCACCGCCCTGAGCGGCCATCTCATTGACGCCGGTGGACGGGTCCATATGGGTCTCGGTCATTTTGATATCGCGCGGCGGCGGCGCGGCCTCTTCAGGCGCGCGGACTTGAATGTTGGACAACATGCGCGTGACGTCGCGGCGCAGATCATTCAACAGCGATTCAAAAAGCGCAAAGCTCTCGGTCTTAAACTCGTTGACTGGATCGCGCTGGCCGTGGCCACGCAGCCAAATGACGGAGCGCAGATGGTCGAGTTGCTGCAAATGCTCGCGCCAATTCGTATCCAGAACGTTTAGCAGAATGGCTTTCTCTACCCGACGCATGGTCTCCGGGCCGATTTCCGCGGCCCGCGCGGCGGCGGCTGAGCTTGTCTCTTCCAAGACGCGCTCGACAATCTCTGTGTCGGCGACGCCTTCTTCTTCGGCCCATGCTGCGATTGGCACATCGCGCCCAAAGACCTCGTTTAACTCCGTTGTGAGGCCTTCAACATTCCATTGCTCCGCATAGGATTTAGGCGGGATATAGGCGCGCACCAGATCGTCGACCAATTGCTCACGCATGTCGCCGACAATGTCGTCCACCGTTTCGGCGGACATCACTTCAATGCGCTGTTCGAAAATTGCCTTGCGTTGATCATTGATTACGTCGTCAAATTTCAGGACGTTTTTGCGCATATCGAAGTTGCGCTGCTCCACCTTCTTCTGCGCCGTCTCAACGGCTTTGGTGAACCAGGGATGCTCAATTGATTCATCGGGGCGAATGCCGAAGCGCTTCAGCATTTTTTCCATCCCCGACCCAAAGATGCGCATCAGATCATCTTCGAGCGACAAGAAAAACTTTGTTGTGCCCGGATCGCCCTGACGACCAGAACGGCCGCGCAACTGATTGTCGATGCGTCGGCTTTCATGGCGTTCAGTGGCCAGAACAAACAAGCCGCCCGCGTCTAAGGCTTTTTGTTTTTGATCAGCGATGCGCGCTTCAATTTCAGACCGCTTGCGCGCAATCGTTTCTTCGTCATCGCCTTCTTCGAGATGCTCTAAGACTTCCTTGTCGACCGAGCCGCCAAGTTGGATATCCGTGCCGCGGCCGGCCATATTCGTGGCGATGGTGACCGCGCCAGGCACGCCGCCTTTGGCGACAATTTCAGCTTCTTGTTCGTGATAGCGCGCGTTCAGCACATTATGCGCAACGGGCGTCTTCTTCCCGCTCAGTCGCTCTAAAACATCGGCGCGCTCGTTGAGCTCAGCAACGAGCTCCGCTTCTTTTTCTTTCAGTTCCGAAGCGCGCTCCCGCAGCGTTTTTGCAACGGATTTGAAGAATTTCTTGTCGCTCAGCAATTCGGAGAGATATTCCGATTTCTCGATCGAAACGGTGCCCACGAGCACGGGCTGTCCGCGCTCCGCGCAATCGGCGATCTGCATGACGATGGATTTGTATTTTTCTTCGGCCGTCATGTAGAGCTCGTCGTCGAGATCTTCGCGCGCGACGGGCTTATTGGTCGGGATCTCCATGACGTTCAGTTTGTAGATGTCGGCGAATTCCGCTTCTTCTGTGATGGCGGTGCCGGTCATGCCGGCGAGGGTTTCGTAAAGGCGGAAATAATTCTGGAAGGTGATTGAGGCCAGCGTTTGATTTTCCGGCTGGATGGTCGTTTTTTCTTTCGCCTCGACTGCTTGGTGCAGTCCTTCGGACCAGCGCCGGCCTTCCATCATCCGACCGGTAAACTCATCGATGATGACCACTTTGTCGTTGCGCACGATGTAGTCTTTGTCGCGCTGAAAAATCTTGTGCGCCTTTAGCGCTTGATTGACGTGGTGAACGACAGAAATGTTTACAGCGTCATACAGGCTGTCGCCCTCGAGCAGGTCGGCCTCCTTTAAGAGGTCCTCAACCTTCTCATTGCCCTCTTCAGTCAAGACAACCGAGCGCTGCTTCTCGTCGATTTCGAAATCGTCGTCTTCGAGATTCGGGATGAACCCGTCGACGGTCATGTAAAGCTCGGATTTATCATCCGTCGGCCCAGAGATGATGAGGGGGGTCCTGGCCTCGTCGACGAGGATCGAGTCCACCTCGTCGATAATCGCGAATTGATGACCGCGCTGGACCATCTGCTCCAGCGACGATTTCATATTGTCGCGCAGATAGTCGAACCCGAATTCGTTATTGGTGCCGTAGGTGATGTCGGCCGCGTAAGCCGCGCGGCGCTCGTCGTCGGTGAGGCCGTGGACGATGCATCCAACTTTCATACCCAGGCGTTCGTAGACGCGGCCCATCCAGTCGGCGTCGCGCTGGGCTAGGTAATCGTTAACGGTGACCACATGGACGCCGTTGCCAGCCAACGCATTGAGGTAAACCGGCAGGGTCGCGACCAAGGTCTTGCCCTCGCCAGTCTTCATCTCGGCAATGTCGCCATGGTGGAGCACCATGCCGCCGAGCAGCTGAACGTCATAGTGGCGCTGTCCGAGCGCCCGTTTTGCGGCCTCGCGGACTAGGGCGAAGGCCTCTTCCATCAATCCGTCTAAAGTTTCACCCTCTTTAAGGCGGCTTTTTAACGTTTCGGTTTGGTTGATGAGGTCATCATCAGAGAGTTGGGAGATCTCCTCTTCGAGCGCATTGATCGCCTCGACGCGGCGCCATAAAGGCTTAAGGCGGCGGTCGTTCGAAGAACCGATGATTTTTTTTACGAGACCGAAGAGCGCCATGTGCGGCAGGCCTTTGATATGGAATGCGGATTTCCGCGCCGCTTTGGGCGCGAGCGCGCAGGCGTTGACAACTGCCCAAAGGGCCGTCGCACAGATAGTGAGCCCCCTAGGCACTGTCAACGAAGGCGCGACAGCGGACAGAGATAGGCGACCATGAAAACCCCTGATGGTCAGGAATTTGTGAAAGTGGACGGCCCCGGGCCGGTGCGCGACGCTGCGCGCGCCTTTGCCGCTGCGGGGCTCATGTTCGCGCGCGGGTTTTGGAAGGTCCTCATCACAACCTGGCGGTTGGCCGCCGCCCTTGATTCGGCGCTCTATCGGGCGATGAAGCTCGTTTTGCGCCGCCTGTCGCGCGCCTCATTGTATGTGGCGCGGTTGGCGGTCGCCGCTTTTCGCAGTCTCGTTCTATGGCTGCCCACGCGCGTTGGGCGCGCCTATAGCGCGTTTTCGGGTCTCACGCTTATCGTCGCCGGGCTTTGGATCGTCGATGAGCTGCGCGCCGCCCCGGGGTTTGAGAGCGTTGACGCGGCGACCCTGCGGCCGCCGGTCGATACGGAAGATCCGATCCTCGCGCGCATTGAGGGCGCGTATGTCCATCTGTCCGAAATAGAGGCGGCGGGGCGCGCCGCCCGGTGGTTGCGGGAGGAGGGAAAACAGAAGCCGAAGTTGGGGTTCGAGCGGGGGGGTGTTG
>JBCDBM010000054.1:0-15937 GCA_039183665.1 Pseudomonadota bacterium
ATTTGGACGACGCCCGAGGGCGGCGGTGGTCCGAATTATCCGAATATGTAAGGGTAGCCTGTTGCGCGAGATTGTTGGAGCGCCGTTGCGCCGAGCGTTTATGCTGGCGACAACGATCTTGGCCGCCAGTTGTGCGACCCAAGAGCCGGCCTCAACGGCCGTGGGCGATTATCTTTCGGGGCGCCTTGCGGCCAAGGTTCGCGCCGTGCCGACGGCGGCCGATGCATTTGAGCAAGCCCATCTCGCGGCGCCCCAAGACCCGGAAATTCTCACCGAAGCCTTCTATTTCAACTTGGCTGCGGGCGACGTCGAGGCGGCGGCTCAGTTGGCGCAAAAGATCATTACTGAGGTCGACGGTCATAGCGATGGCGGGCTCGCGGGCCTTGTCGTTGCAACACGGCTGATGGCTAAAGGCGATTATGCGGGCGTGCAGGATGTCCTCAAAGCGCATCCCCAATCGCGAGGCCAGAAGGCGATCGGCCGCAGTTTCGAAGCCTGGGCGATTGACGGGCGCGCGGGGGCTGAGGCGGCTATCTCGGCGCTTGATGCGGCGGCTGCGTCCTCGGATCAGATACGCGCCTTTACGATCATTCATCGCGCGCTGTTGTCTGAAAAAGCGGGCCGTCTGGAAGAAGCGCGCGCCGCCTATCAGCTTTCGCTCGCGGCGTTGAACATTCCGCCCGTGCGCGCCGCTTACGGAGCGTTTTTGGAGCGACAGGGCGACGCTGATGAAGCGCGAAAACTCTATGATGTGCTAAGCGGCGAGCCGGGCCCGGAACGCGAAGGCGCGCGCCGCGGCGTGGCGCGACTGGAGGCGGGTGAGGCGAGCGATTTTTATGCGGATCCCACACCCGCGCAAGGCGCCGCGCTTGCTCTTTATGCGTATGGCTACGGCGCCCTCGACAATATGGTTGAGCGGGTCAACGCGGCTGCGCGCGCCGGCGCTAATGTCAGCCGCGTGAGCTACAACTTACCGCTCGCGATGATGCAGCTCGCGCTTTATTTAGATCCGGCGCTCGATCCGGCGCGCACCACCGTCGGCGATATTTTTGCGCTCTATGGCGACCAAGAAAAAGCGATCAACGTCTTATCGAAAGTATCAACCGCCTCGCCCTATTATGAGCGCGCGCAAATCGAAATCGCCGGCGCCGAAAGAGCCCGCGGCCGGCCGGACCGAGCAATCGCTATTTTGCAGCGGACGAGTGAAAAGCTCGGCGCCGGGTTTAGCGCGCGGTTCGCGCTAGCCAACCTGTTGGCCAATGAGGACCGTCCGCTTGAGGCGGCCGATGTCCTAACCGAAGCGATTAATTCGTTTCCGGAGGATTTTTCGGCCGCGGCTTGGCGCTATCACATTGCGCGGGCCGAAGCGCGTCTTGCGCTTGACGATTGGCCACAAGCGGAAGCTGATTTAGAGCGCGCGGTAGAGCTGGCGCCAGAAGAACCCACAACGCTGAATTATCTTGGCTATTCTTGGGCGGAACGCGGGATCAATCTCGAGGAAGCCTTTGCGCTCTTAGAAAAGGCGATCGCGCTACGGCCCGACTCCGGCGCCATCATCGACAGCTTAGGCTGGGCGTATTTCCAGTTGGGCCAATATGAAGAAGCGGTCCTGCGCCTCGAAGAAGCCGCCGCCTTGGAGCCGGCCGATCCCACCATTACCGATCATCTGGGCGACGTTTATTGGCGGCTGGACCGTAAGATAGAAGCCCAATATCAGTGGCGGCACGTATTGGAGCTTGACCCCAGCGAAGAGCTCGCAGAATCGGTCCATAAGAAATTAAAGGACGGATTGCCCGCAATTGACGACTGATTCGCGCGCGGGCGACCAAACGCAAAAGCGATGATCGAAACCGCCCCGGCGAAAATCAACTTATACCTGCATATCGGGCCAACGCGCGCCGATGGACTGCACGCTTTAACGAGCCTGTTCGCCTTTGCACGCGCGGGCGATCGCATTCGCGTGGAGCCGGCCGCCGATCTGTCTTTAGAGGTCGTCGGCCCCTTCGCATCAGCGCTTGAGGGGTTGGCGCCGCAAGACAACATCGTTTTTAAGGCGGCGCGCGCGCTTCGCGCTTTGGGCGCGCCTAATCTTGGGGCGAAAATCACGCTGGAGAAAAACTTGCCCGTTGCGGCGGGTGTTGGCGGGGGATCGGCGGACGCCGCGGCGGCCCTGCGCGCGTTAAATGCGCTGTGGGAAATCGACGCCTCGCGCAACACGCTGCGCACCATTGCCTTTCGCTTGGGGGCGGATGTGCCGGCCTGTTTGGATGCGGCGCCGATTTATGTTTCCGGCGCTGGGGAAGTCATCGAAAAAGGCCCGCGCGCGCCGCGATTATGGGTGGTGCTGGCCAATCCTGGAATCGCCATGCCGACGGGGCGCGTCTTCAGCGCCTTTGATGCGCGGAACCCAAGACCCGAAGCGCCGTCAACGCCGCGCTTGGAAGATCCAAGCGTTGCAGGCGTTGCGAAACTGATGGCGTCCTCACGTAATGATCTGGAGCCGATCGCAGTTTCACGCGCGCCGATAATCGGATCTGTGGTGTCTTTGCTCGCGGCCCAACCTGGCGCTGTCGCCGCGCGCATGTCGGGCAGCGGCGCCACTGCATTTGGTCTTTACAGTTCCCAAGAAGCGGCCGAGCGCGCGGCGCGTCGGGCGCGGGCGCAAGACTGGTGGGCTTCGGCCAGCGCTCTTGAGCGAGGCGATGTTTGATGATGCCGCTCGTTGATGAACCCCTGATTATTTTAATCGCCGTTTGGATTGCGTTTGCCGCGAGCTATGCGGGCGCGCGATTGGCGGCAGAGTCCGAGTTCCTGCCAGACGATCCTAACCATCGGTCCAGTCACGATCGCCGCACGTCGCGCGCGGGCGGGCTTGCGATCATGACAGGATGGCTTCTCAGTCTCACCATTTTGGGCGTGTTCTCAAATTGGCCGGGGACGCTCGCGGAGTTCGCCGCTCTCGCAGGCCTCAGCGCTTTTGCGTGTCTTGTGGGCTTTGCCGACGATCGCTGGCGCATGCCTGCGCTGCTGAAGCTTGGGGGCCAGGTGGTGGTTGCGGTTGGCTTCGTTGTCTTTTTTGGCGGATTGAGTTTGGCGCCGGCGCCCTTTGCCGGCGAGGTGTCGCTCGACCCCATTTTAGGCGCGGGTCTCACCATCTTTTGGATCGTCGCATTTATGAACGCCTTCAACTTCATGGATGGGGCGAACGGCATTGCAGCGGGCGCGGCTTGTATCGGACTCACCGCGTTCGCCATTATCGGCGCGTATTGTGACGCGCCCTTTGCGGCGGCGACGTCCCTTTTGCTCGCAACGACATGTTTCGGCTTTTTGCCGTCGAACCTCGCGCGAGGGCGGCTTTTTATGGGCGATAGCGGCAGTCAAGCGGTGGGCTTTATCATCGCCGCCTTGGCGGTGATTGGGGCCAATAGCTCTGACGGCCGCGTCAGCGCGCTCATCATGCCGATGATCTTCATGCCGTTTTTATTTGATGTGTTATGGACTCTCGTCCATCGCACCGCCCGTGGGCGCAACATCCTCGTCGCCCATCGCGAGCATCTCTATCAACTCCTGCTCAGAACTGGTCATTCGCATACGGCCGTTGCGGTGATTTATATGTCGTTGACGGCGCTATCAGCTGCAGCGGCGATATTCATGCTCGCGTTGCCACCGGCTTATCAATGGGTGGCGCCGGTTCTGCTTGCCGCGGTCTTTATGCTTATTGCGATGCGCACGCATCTCAAGGCTGAAGCGCTTGGGTTTTTTGATGACGGTGATGAGGACGAAGACGCCATAGCTGCAGCGCATTCGAGCCAAGCTCAATCGCAGCAGACCGGTCGACAAGCAAAGCTCACTGCTTAGAAAACGCGCGCCACCGAGCTTTCCACCAGATCAACAAGCGCGGTTGCGTACTCGTTGTCCGGCGTAAGGCTCAAATCATCCACCGCCGCTTGGGCAAACTGCTTTGCGCAAGCAATGGTGTCGACGATGGCGTCGTCGCGGATCATTAATTCGCGTGCGCGTTCAAAATCTTCCGGCTGCTGACGGCCTGGCGTCATGACGCGATCCCAAAACGCGGTTTCGTCTGATTGCGCCCGTTCGATGGCGTACACGACCGGCAACGTCATTTTGCCTTCGCGAAAGTCATCGCCTACGGTTTTGCCGAGCATTGACTCAAAGCCTGCATAATCGAGAGCGTCGTCAACCAATTGATAGGCAACGCCGAGGTTGCGTCCATAGTTGCGCAATGCGTTCTCAACCGTTTCATTCGCGCCCGCGATTAACGCCCCAGATTGCGCCGCGGCCGCAAAAAGCGCCGCGGTCTTCGCCTCGACGACGGCTAAATACATCTCATAGGTGGTCGACGTATTGTTCTGGGTCGAAAGCTGCAGCACTTCGCCTTCCGCGATGACGCAAGACGCCCGTGACAGGACTTGCAAAACCCGCAAATCCCCCGCATCGACCATCAGTTCGAATGACCGCGAGAATACAAAATCGCCAACTAGGACGCTTTCTTTATTGCCCCATATGGTGTTCGCGGTCTCAACGCCGCGTCGGAGCATTGAGGCGTCTACAACATCATCATGGAGAAGCGTCGCCCCGTGGATAAGTTCAACAGCGGCGGCCAGCTTCACGTGATTGTCGCCGCGATAGTCCAGCAGGTTTGCCGCCGCGAGGGTGAGCATGGGCCGAACGCGTTTGCCGCCCGCATTGATCAAGTGGCCGGCAAGTTCGGGGATTAATGAGACAGGAGACTTCATGCGCCCGAGGATCGCCTCGTTTACGCGTGTCAAATCGTCTGCAGTAAGGGTGCGCAAAGCGGCGACGGCGTCGTGAAAGCTCGATGCGCTTTCCTCAGATGCAGTCGGCGTTTTTACGGCTGCGCCTATGCTTGACGTCAAAGTCTTCCGCGAAATTCCGGCCCGTCACTAAGATTGGGCTTTGCCCGACCTAGGGTCAAGCACGCGCGCGCGCAATGGGGAGCGGCCTTTTGGCGCTTGATTCACCTGGGAAAAGTTCGCTGGGACATTGCGGATAGGTCTGCAGGCGCCTAATTCAAGGCGATGTCAGGATTGTTAAGCCCGTTCCGGGCCGCTTGGCGCGCTTTGCCCTTCACCAAGGAAGCGCCGCCTCTCGTAACCGTGATTGAACTCCATGGCGCGATCGGCGCCGCTGGGCCTGGTCGGCGCACGCTCTCCCATCGTCGATTGGAAAAAACGATCGAAGCCGCCTTCAAACCATCAAATCTAGCGGCGGTCGCCTTATCCATAAACTCGCCCGGCGGTTCCGCCGTGCAATCGCGCATGATCCACAATTCCATTAGGCGTCTGGCAGCGGAGAAAAAGACGCCCGTCTTGGCGTTCATCGAGGATGTTGGCGCCTCTGGCGGCTATATTCTGGCGATTTCTGGAGACGAAATCTTTGCCGATGAAAGCTCGGTCGTGGGCTCGATCGGCGTCATTGCAGCTGGTTTTGGGTTCCAGGAGGCGGCGAGCCGGCTTGGTGTTGATCGCCGCGTTCATACCGCCGGGAAAAGCAAGTCCATGCTTGATCCTTTCGAAGCCGAAAAACCGGAAGACGTGGCGCGGTTGCAAGCAATTTTAACGACCCTCCACGAGCAGTTCATTGACCTCGTGAAATCTCGCCGCGGCGAAAAACTGGGCGTGCAGGAAGATATCTTCACGGGCGCCTTTTGGACCGCGCCAGGGGCCCAAGAGCGCGGGTTGATTGACGATTTCGCCCAGCTCGATGCGGCGCTGCGGGCGCGGTTTGGCGAGAATGTGCGGATTAAGCGCTGCGCCCCGCGCGGCAATTCACTGGCCCAGCGACTATTCGCCGGCGGGGAGGAAGCCGTCGACGGGTCGCCGCCGCTTCTTGACCCAGAATCTTTGCTCGGCGCGGTTGAGCAGCGTGCCCTTTGGGCCCGTTTTGGGTTATAATGACCTTGATCGCAGCGCTAACATCGGGAGCTCGGATCTCATGAGTACTGTTGCAACGCTTGCTTTGACGGTCGCCGCAACGATTGGCGCGGTGGGTTTGGTTCGCTACGCAAAAAAACGCGCCCGCGGGATGCGTGATTTCATCGACGAAGCGCGCCGGTCCTCAAAAGGCGACGCCCAAACGATTGAGTATGAAAAAGATCCGGAAAGCGGGATCTTCAAACCCAAATCGTGACAACCGCGACGTTGCCATCGCGCCGCTTTATGGGTCCCGAATCCGGGTCCTAGAATTCCGCGTTGAGGGTCACGATGATCCGCCGCCGCTGGGGCGCTCGTCGATGTTCAACCACATAAACGCCCTGCCATGTGCCCAGCATCAGCGCGTTCTCGCTAACGGGAATGGCGAGGCTCGTCGCCGTTAACGCCGCTTTGATGTGCGCCGGCATGTCGTCGGGTCCTTCAGCGCTATGGCGGTATGGGAAGCCCTCCGGCGCGAGACGGTCGAGCGCGTCTTCCAGGTCCGACAGCACATCAGGATCGGCGTTTTCTTGGATCGTTAACGAGGCCGACGTGTGCTGAATAAAAACATGCGCCACGCCGTGAAAACCGTTGGTCTCGCTTATGCCCGTTTTCGCTGCGCCCGCACGCGCATCGCTTGCCTCGCGCACTGCTTGCTGAATGCGCGCGGTGATATCGGTAAACCCTCTGCCGGGCGTATCGACATAGAGTGTTTGGGGCACCGGATGTCTCATTGTTGCGACGCTTGACGATAGCGGCCTCAGCTGTCGCGCCGCAACATTTCCGTGCGATTTGTCTGGCGCCGCCGAAGCGCGATACACAAGTCGCTCTGGGCCGAGCTGAGATCGGCATCGTAATACGCCGAGCAAACGGGGCGCGATTTGGAACCCATTGCGTTTTTAGATCTTGAAGCGTCCGGCCTTGGGGCGTGGTCATGGCCCATTGAGGTTGGCTGGTGCTTTTTAGACGGCGAGCCCGAGACACATCTCTTACGGCCGGCACCCCAGTGGTCTATGGGGTCGTGGGATCAAAACGCCCAAGCCCTCCACAAAATCACCATCGAGGATCTGCAGCAGCGCGGCGAGTCGCTGGAAAGCGTGTGCAAGCGATTAAATGCGGTGCTTCAGAACGCGCGCGTCTACTCGGATGCGCCGGACTGGGACGGGTTCTGGCTCTACCGCTTGTTTGAGGCTGGCGGCGTCCGCCAGCAATTCGAGGTGGAAGATTTCGGCGGGTTTTTCACTGGGATCGCGCGTCGCGATATTGAGGGGTTGATCCGCACCGCCCAAGACGTCGCCCCCCATACCCATCGGGCCGGCGATGACGCTCTGCATATGCGCGAGATTTTTCGTCTCATTGGCGCTTTTCGATAGCGCCGCTCTCGTCGCCGCCATGAGGCCCTTGGAGCTGGGCGCCCTTTTTGCTAAGCGTGCCCGCAACACGCGTTTATTCCGCGCCAAAGGCCGCGGCAGCAGAGTTTTCCATAGAAAGGTTCGCCATGAGTGAGACGCCGGAAGCCCCCCAAGTAACGGGCAAGATGTTTCTTTTTGATCGCCCGGAATTGATGTCGGTGGAGCAACACGGCCAGTTGGGCGTTGGCAAGCCGGAAAAGCGGTTTGGCTTTTGCTCCGCCGTTCGCGCAATCCCGGTGACGATCTCGGAAATCCCCGCCGCGATGAAAGACTATCCGGTGATCTTTATGTCAGCCGAGCAACCTGCGCCGCTCGCGGTTGTCGGCCTCATCGATGATGTCAATTTGTTTGTCGGCGATGACGGGGAATGGGAAGCCAACCGCTACATTCCGGGCTACATCCGTCGCTATCCGTTTGGCGTTGCAAGTGAGAGCGGAGGCGAGCGCATCGCCATTGTGATCGATGCGGGCTTTGACGGTCTGCGCAAAGGCGGCGAGGCGCCGCTATTCGACAATGGCGCGCCGACGCAGATGACCCAATCAGCGATAGAGTTTTGCAAGAACTTTGAGCGCGATCGTCAGCTTACAGATGAATTTGTCAAACAGCTTGCGCCTTATGAGCTGATTACGGGACAAAACGCGCAGTTCACGCCGCAGGGGGCCACCGAGCCAACCACCTTCGCGCAATATTTCGGCATCGATGAGAAAAAGCTCAACGAATTGCCCGACGATAAGTTTTTAGAACTGCGTCGCTCCGGCATGCTGGCGATCATTTACGCGATGGTGATTTCCATGGGCAATTGGCGCCTGCTTCTTGAGCGCCGCGCCCGCCGATTCTCGCTCACCGAAGCGCAAATCACCGACCGCGTTCTCAATTAGGTCGACGCTGGTTCTGCATCGGCGCGGCGATGATGATCGCCGCGCGGCCTGACGTTCGCCTCACAATCGAGCGAGACTTTGCGCACGTGCGCCCTCGAGCATTGGCTTGGGCCTAGGCGTTTGGTACCGAACGCCCATGATTCGACTATTGCTTGTCGCGCTTAGCGTTCTGATCGGCCTCATTGCGCCTGTGCATGGCGCGCCCGCGCAAGAAGCGGGCGCTGTGGCGACCGCGGAAACCGAGTATGTGTCGAGTACGCTCATTCCTGAGCATAGAGGGTTCGCGCCTGGGCAAACCCTTTGGTTCGCCCTCCAACAAAATGTCGAAGAAAAGTGGCATGTGTTCTGGAAGAACCCAGGAGACGCCGGGCTCCCTCTTGAAACGCGGTGGTCGGCGCCTGATGGGTTTGAGGTCGGCGAGACACTGTTCCCCGTGCCCGAACATATCCCGGTGGGGCCGTTTGCAAATTTTGCGCATGAGGATGAAGTAACATTCCTTATTCCGGTAACAGCGCCGGAAAGCCTGACGCCCGGCGACACCGTAACGTTGGACATCGCGGCGAGCTGGCAGGTTTGCGAGGAAATTTGCGTACCCGAAGACGCAGCGTTTTCTTTCTCTTTGCCAGTGCTGGAAGACCCGGCAGTTAATCCCCAAACGGAGGAACTATTTGAAATCGCGCGCGCGGCGTTGCCGAAACCGCTTGAGGCCAGCGCAACCTTTTCTGCGATTGCGGGCGGTTTCCAGTTGCGTATCAATGACTGGTCTGGACCGGCGGCGACAAATCCATACTTTTATCCTGTTCTCGACGGGATCATCGAGCCCGCCGCGCCCCAAGCCCTTACACTCGAGGGCGGCGTCCTCTCGCTCGACTTTCAGCCCGGTTGGGTTGGCGAAGTCGACGGTAACCGCGTCGATGGCGTGTTGGGACTGGACGCGACAAACCCGGCGGCTGGCGGCTTTTCGTTGACCGCGCTTGGCGATGGCGTCATTGGCAAACCGCGCCCAGCGATGGCGACGCCGCAAATACCGCAATCCGCCTCTCTCGGCATGATGCTCGCGCTGGCGTTTTTCGGCGGGCTGATCTTGAACGCCATGCCGTGCGTGTTTCCGATTGTCTTTATTAAAGCCGCCTCTCTTCTCCACAGCGCGCAGGCGGACCGCGCAACAACCCGCAGGCATGGACTCGCCTTCGCGTTAGGCGTTGTCGCCACATTCGCGCTTATCGGCGGGCTGATGTTGGGCTTACGCGCCGGCGGCGAAGCCCTAGGCTGGGGCTTCCATCTGCAATCGCCCATTGTTGTCATCCTTTCCGCATACGTCTTGTTTCTTGTGGGGCTTAATCTCGCGGGCGTATTTTCGATTGGCGAAAGCATTGCCGGGGCAGGCGATGGCTTAACGCGTCGCGGTGGTTTGGGCGGCGCTTTTTTTACGGGCGCGCTTACGGTTGTCGTCGCTGCGCCCTGCGTCGGTCCGCTTTTGAGCGCGCCTATTGGCGCAACGCTGGTCTTGCCGGCGCCGGCCGCGATGATGGTGTTTGTCGTTATGGCGTTGGGGCTCGCCGCGCCCTATCTGGCGTTCTCCTTTGCGCCGGGGCTGGGAAAAATCTTACCGCGACCGGGCCCGTGGATGAACGTTTTTAAGCAGACGCTGTCATTCCCCGTTTTTGCTGCGGCCGCTTATTTTGCATGGGTCGCTGCTCAACAAACGGGCGGCGCCGGGCTGGCTATTGTACTTAGCGGGGCTGTTTTGTTGAGTTTTGCCGCATGGGCGTTTGAGCGGAGCCGAAGCGCGGCGACGTCAGCGCTTGTGACGCGCGCGCTTGCCGGCCTTGCGATTGTCGCCGCTATCGCGCCTTTGTTTCAGATCGACCCTGTCTCTACAGCGGAAAGCGAGACATACGACTCCATCGAAACCGTGTCCTATGACGAGACGACGCTCGCACAAACGCGCGCCGCAGGGCGCGCCGTCTTCGTGGACTTCACAGCCGCTTGGTGCGTCACGTGCCAGTTCAACAAAGCGACCATTTTGAAAAGCCAATCCGTTGTCGCGGCTTTCACTCAAACGAATACGCTCTTGATGGTTGCAGATTGGACGGTGCGCGATCCCAACATTACCGCTGCGCTAGAAGCTCATGGCGCCAATGGCGTGCCGCTTTATGTTTATTATGGCGCTGACGGCGCGGCGCAGATCTTACCCTTGCCGTTAACACGCGCAGCGATACTGACAGCCTTGCAGCAGGGGCGCATCTGACCTTGTTTTGACGTGATTGGCGCCGATTACGGACGCAACTCTGGCGCGGTGATGTCGAGCGTCGCGGCCGCAGCGCGGTTTTCCAACTCCAGCGCTTTCGCGCCGAAAATGACGGAGACCGCCCCAATCGCTATAAGCGAGGCGATGAGCCGTCGGAAAATTTGCGATGGCGCCGCTGCATTTGTCATGAGACAACGATAAGGGAAGAGTCCTTAAAGCGCGTTGAGCGCAGTGCGTAAAATACCAAGCACTTGGCCGGCGAACGAGAAGTGGAGGGCGTAAATGCCGAACGATGCCTTGAAAACCGCATGGCGGGAATTGCAAGAGGCCGGCGACGCGATGGGCGCAACCCGCTTGCGCGCTCTTTTCGAGACCGACCCAGGTCGGTTTGAACGCTATTCGCTTGAGGCTGCCGGCCTCTTCCTCGACTATTCGAAAAACAAAATCACGGACGATGCGGTCGAGAAGCTGTTGGCGCTCGCGAATGCCGTTGGGCTGTCTCAGGCGCGCGAAGCGATGTTCGCCGGCCAAGCGATTAACGAAACCGAGGGGCGCGCTGTTTTGCACGTGGCGCTACGCGATTTTACGGATCGCGCCTATATGGTCGATGGCGACAATGTCTCTGGCGTTATTGCAGCGGAACGGGAAAAAATAAAAACCTTCTGCGACCAGGTGCATTCGGGCGCGCTGACTGGGCACACTGGCAAGACGTTAGAGCATGTGGTGAATATCGGCATCGGCGGATCCGATTTGGGTCCGCTCATGGCGGTTGAGGCTTTGCGGCCCTATTGGCTTGAGGGGCGCCGTGCGCATTTTGTCTCCAATGTGGATGGTCAGCATCTCGTTGACACATTGGACGGGTTAGACCCGGAAAAAACGTTTTTCGTGGTCGCCTCGAAAACCTTCACGACCCAAGAGACGTTGACCAACGCCCATAGCGCGCGGGATTGGTTCTTGGCGAGCGGGGCGCCCGAAAGCGCCATCGCTAGTCATTTTATTGCGCTTTCAACCAACGCCGAGGCGGTCACTGAGTTCGGTATTCGCCCTGAAAATATGTTCGTTTTTTGGGATTGGGTTGGCGGCCGGTATTCCATGTGGTCGGCCATCGGCATGTCGATCGCCTTGCAAGTGGGCTACGCTAATTTCGAAAAAATGCTCGCGGGCGCCGCGCAGATGGATCGCCATTTTGAACAGGCGCCTTTAGCAGAGAATATGCCCGTTATGTTGGCGCTTGCGGGTATTTGGAATCGCAACGCTCTTGGCGTGAAGGCGCACGCCGTATTGCCTTACGATCAGCATTTGCATCGTCTTGCGGCTTATCTCCAGCAAGCGGATATGGAATCGAACGGCAAAAGCGTGCGCCTCAATGGCGAACCGATTGACACCGAAACGGGCCCCATCATCTTCGGCGAGCCAGGCACCAATGGTCAGCATGCGTTTTATCAACTCTTGCATCAGGGCACGGATATCGTCTCTGCAGACTTTATCGCAGCCGCGGTTAGTCAGTCAGAGCGCGGCGATCATCATGCGAAACTTCTCTCCAACTTTATTGCGCAAACAGAAGCGCTCATGCGCGGGCGCACGCTGGAGGAAGCGCGCGATGAACTGACGGCCCAAGGCAATAGTGCAGAGACAGTCGAGCGCCTTGCGCCCCACAAGGTGTTCCCGGGCGATCGCCCTTCTAATTCTATCATGATGGAAAAACTCACCCCCGAAACGTTGGGTGCGCTGATCGCGCTTTATGAGCACAAAATTTTCTGCCAAGGGGTCATTTGGGGGATCAACTCTTTTGACCAATGGGGCGTTGAGCTGGGCAAAACGCTCGCCAAAAATGTTCTGCCCGAATTATCCGTTAATGGTGAAACTAAGCCGCCTACGGATGGTCATGACGCGTCAACCAATGGCCTTATTGAACGGGTGAATAAAGTTCGGGAGCGGGCGGTATGATTTTCCGCATGATCGTCTTAGCCGTTACGGTGACGAGTTTGGCGTTAATGCCGGTGCGCGCGGAGGAGGCGACCCATGCGCGCTTTCAAACCAGCATGGGCGATGTCATTGTCGAGCTCTATTCTGAACAATCGCCCCTGACTGTTGCTAACTTCGTGGAATATGCGCGCAGTGGGTCCTACGATCGGACCATCATCCATCGCGTGGTGGAGGGCTTCGTCGTCCAGGGCGGGGGCTATTCCGAATATTTCAACGAACGGCCCTTGCGTGATCCAGTGCCTAATGAGAGCGCAAACGGGTTGCCGAATGTGCGCGGCGCGATCGCCATGGCGCGCGATACGCATCCCGATAGCGCGCAAGCCCAATGGTATTTCAATTTGCGCGATAATTCGAAGTTGAACTATCGCGAGAATGATCTGGGCAAGTTCCCCGGCTATACCGTTTTCGGACACGTGATCGACGGCATGGATGTGGTGGACGCCATGGGCGCGGTCGAAACAGGCGCCGGCGGGCCGTTTGATGAAGAAGTGCCTTTGGAGCCGATCCTTGTATTGCGGGTCGACCCCCTAAGCGCGTGGCCCGCTGAATGAGGCGCTTAGGCGCTCATTATCGATGCGTTGCATGAATTGACCGCCTGGATGCGAAAGCGCTTCGCCTTTGCGCCATTTTCGCCTATCTCTTGAGTCGCCCTATTCCGGGCGAGTATTTGGGCGGGCGCTATGGGCCGATTGATCGCGATTTCGAACCGAACGGCCGCTGACTCCGGTTCGCGCGCTGGGGGGCTTGCGGTCGCTGTCTGGGACGCGCTCAAGGCCTCAGGGGGCGTATGGGTCGGTTGGAGCGGGGATATCGTCGAAACGCCGCCGCGCGGGTTCAATGTCGTCGAAGATGACGGCGTCGAGTTCAATCTCACGGATCTCACCCAAGACGAACATGACGGCTATTACGTCGCTTACGCCAATCGCGTTTTGTGGCCGATTTTTCATTACCGAATCGATCTCAGCTCCTTCGATGAAACCTCGTTTGGCGTCTATGCGCAGGTCAATCAGCGCATCGCCGCGCTTACCGCCTCGCGCTTGCGCGACGATGATCTCGTATGGGTGCATGATTATCACTTGATGCTGTTCGGCGATTACTTGCGCCGCGAAGGCTGGCGCGGTCGCGTCGGCTTCTTCTTACACATTCCATTTCCGGCGCCAGAGATCTTTCGCGCCCTGCCCGAGCATCAATGGATCTCGCGCGCCATGTGCGCTTACGACGTGATCGGTTTTCAGAGCGAGCAGGACCGCGCGAATTTCGTCCGCTATCTCGTTGAAGATTGTGAAGGGGTGGAACGCGATGACGGGCGCGTTGACGCATTTAACGCATCGCCGATCGTCCGCGTCTATCCTATCGGCATTGACGCCCAAAGCGTCGCCGAGTCCAGCAAAAGCGAGAAAGCCGAAGAGGCGATTTCCCGCATCAGTCCGTTTTTGGGTAATCGGTCGCTGGTCATCGGCGTTGACCGGATGGACTATTCCAAAGGTCTGCCGCAACGGTTTGAAGCGGTCGGCCAATTGTTTGACTCCTTCCCCGATGTTCACGGCACGGTCGCCGTCACCCAAATCGCGCCGCCCTCGCGCAGCAAGGTCGAAGAATATCAAGAGTTGCGCCGTACGCTTGATGCGCTCGCCGGGCGCATCAACGGTGATTATGGCGATTTAGATTGGTTGCCGCTGCGGTATCTCGCGCGGCCCTATTGGCGCGATGAATTGGCCGGGCTTTTCCGCCTAGCGAAAGTCGGGCTGGTGACGCCCTTGCGCGACGGCATGAACCTCGTCTGCAAAGACTTCATCATGGCGCAAGAACCAGAAGATCCGGGCGTGCTGATCTTGAGCGAATTCGCGGGCGCTGCGGAGAAATTAAAATCGGCGATTATCGTCAACCCGCACAATACGTATAAGTTCGCAGAAGCCATTCACCACGCTTTGGCGATGCCCTTGGAAGAGCGGCGCTCTCGTTGGAACCAGCTCCGCGAGATTGTTGAGACGGAAGATATCGACTGGTGGCGCGAAAACTTTATGCGTGACCTCGCGGGCGGGTAAGGGCGCGAACGTGAATACCGACCAGCCGATGACAGACGGGCGACGCCAGTCCGTAACCGCGCCATTGGGGCCGCGCGATGCGTTGTTTCTGGATTTTGACGGCACGTTGGCGCCGCTCCAACCCAATCCGGACACGGTGTTTATCGCCGAGGCGCGCGCAAAAAGCTTGCAAGATCTCGCTGCGCAATTAGGTGGCGCGCTCGCTATTATTAGCGGCCGCGACGTTCGCGACTTGTCTAAACGCACGCCCCATAGTCTTTGGAGGATAGGCGGCCACGGTCTTGATGTGTGCGCGCCCTCAGCGCCGCCGGCGTTACAGTCTAAAGCGCCGCTTGCGGCCCTTCGGCAGGCGGTCGAAAGCGCAACAGCAGAAAAGCCTGGCGTGCGTATCGAGTTCAAAGGGCCTATCATGGCGGTTCACTATCGCGCCGCGCCCCGCCATGGCGAGGCGCTCATCGCTGAGCTGAGCGATATTGTTGCATCGTATAAAGACTATAAAGTGCAAGCCGGCAAAATGGTGATTGAAGTCAAACCCAGAGCCGCCGATAAAGGCGCCGCGCTGGAGGCGATGATGGTGAGAGCCCCCTTTGCCGGCCGCAGGCCGATCATGGTTGGCGATGATGTGACGGATGAGGATGCGTTTTCGGCGGCGGCGGCCCTCGGGGGGTTCGGCGTTAAGGTTGGAGAAGGCGTAAGCGTGGCACAATGGCGCTTACCGTCGGTTGAGGATGTCTGGACATGGTTGGAGACAGCGCGCGAGCACACGCTTCGTTAGAGCAGGCCTCGCTAGAGCTTGGCGTTATAGGCAATTGCGCGATTGCGGCGCTGATCGACGAGGCCGCAACCGTATCGTGGTTGTGTTTGCCGCGCCTTGACGGGGAGCCCGTTTTTAATGAGCTCGTGGGCGGCGAGGGGCGATTCAGCGTTGAGCTGAACGGCTATGCAGAAAGCCATCAAAATTATATTCGCAACACCGGCGTCCTCGAAACGATCTTGAGATCGGAAGACGGGTCCGCGGTAAAGGTGACAGACTTCGCGCCGCGCTTTTTTGATCGGGGCCGCTTGTTCCGGCCAGCCTCGATCGTCCGCCGTATCGAACCGGTGGGCGGCATGCCGACCATCAAAATCGATCTCAACCCGCAGCGCGCGCGCGGCAGCGAGACCATGCCAAGCGAGCGCGGCGTCTCCCACATTCGATATAAGGATCCCGAAGCGGGTTTCCGCATCACCACAGACGCGCCCATGTCCTATGTTCTGGACGGACGCGCCTTCGTCTTAGACAGCCCGATTAGTTTCATTCTGGGGCCTGACGAGTCATTATCAGATAACATTGCGGTTATCGCGCATGATTGGCTGGAGCGGACAGTTGAGCACTGGCGAGGCTGGTCGCGGCGATTAGGAACGCCTGCGG
>JBCDBM010000055.1:0-15918 GCA_039183665.1 Pseudomonadota bacterium
AGCCGCCGGAAACAGGTTTAGTGTTTCCCAGACGTTTTAAGAGCGACCAGCTGGTCGCTCTTAAAACGTCTGGGAAACACTAAACCTGTTTCCGGCGGCTTACTCGCATTCTTCAGCATTTTTCGTCGAAAGTTCGCCTTGCGGACTAAGCCGGATAAAAAAGGGCTGAGTGGTCCAGTCGCGGGAGGACTCAAGAGACCGGACCACCGTCAGTATCTAGAAATTGAAGCGGAGACGGCCACCATAGCGTCGTCCGTCAGCCCAGTTTTGCAGTACTTCTGTGTCTCTTCTGAAAACGGCGTTGAGGTACTCTTTATCGGTGATATTCTCGCTATAGACAGTTAGAACAAACCGATCGTCTGGTGCCGCTAAGATAAGACGCGCCTGTCCCAGCAGATAAGAGTCTTGTTGTGTAACCGGATCGTTGTTGGAAAAGTCAAAGAAATAAGAACCGGTATAAAACCAATCCGTTCCAATCCCAATCGACCAGTCATTATCCAATCTCTTAAGGTAATCGACGGTCGTTGAAACAGTGTGTTTTGGCGCGTTCTGCATGGTGTTTCCGCTGAAATCACCCAACTGCGTTACAAAATCCAGATATGTCGCATCCAGATAGTTGTAAGCGACGCGAAGCAGCAGCTCTTCGGTCGCGGCGTAGGTAACGTCAATCTCGCCGCCAAAGATTTCAGCCTCGGCCGCGTTTCGCGTTACCGCCGCGGGGCCGGTTGCGGTAACTTCCACGCTTTGCTGCTGCAAGTCCGTGTAATCGTAGTAGAATCCCGACGCGTTGACGCGCAAGGTGCCGTCGAGCAAGTCAGACTTCACGCCGGCTTCATAAGCCGTGATTTCTTCCGGCTCAAAGGTGAGCTGCGCTAATGCGAGCGAGCTCGCATTGAACTGAACGCCGCCGCTCTTAAAGCCTTGGGAATAGCTTGCATAAAGCAAAACGTCGTCATTGAGATCATATTCAAGAACGAATTTTGGATCGAAAGACTCGAAGTCGAGTTCATCCGAAAAGACATAGTTTTCCACGACCGCAGGAAGCATAGGGACTTGCGTCTGGCCGGTCATCGTGAAGTCTTTTGTCTCATTTGTATACCGACCACCCGCCGTCAACCGCAAACCGTCCGTTAGGCTAACTTCGACCTGTCCAAAAATGGCGAAGCTTTCGGTCAGTACATCAACTATTGTATTGTCTTGGATCGATGAGCCTGGGTACATGATCATCGGATTTGTTTGAGCGACGTTGAGCGGTAGAGAATCGCCGAGCCACAAAAATCCGTCATCACGAAAGGCGTCGTCGCGATAGTAGAAAACACCAGCGACAAGACTTCCGCCAAAGAAGTCGGAATTGGAAACGCGCAGCTCCTGAGAGAACGTTTCTGAATTCTCATCAAATGTCGTCAACGCAATGTCGAGACCGGTTCGATCAAAGTCGCCAAGCTGACTGGCTTCGCCGTCCCGAAACGATGTGAGTGACGTCACGGTATAGTCGCCGAGGTCCTTCTCGACCCGTAAGATGCCTAAAATCGCTTCTAAATCTACAAAGCCGTCTTCGCTTAACGCATGGTTATAGGGATCCGTATCTGCGGCCGTCGGCGCGCCTGGCGGGAAACCAAATAGCGGGATCGTGAGATCGCCTGGCAAGGTGGGCGCACTGCTCGCGTTTATCGACTCCGCTTCGAGATCTGTAATTTGTATACTTGCCGTTGCGATTAGCGTGTCCGTGACGTCGTACACCAACTTACCGCGCGCAGCGACAGACGTAGAGTCGTCGCTCGTCCCTGTTGCGCTGTTTGTGGCGTAACCGCCCTCAAACTGTCGGCCAAAGCTAACGCTGCCGCGGAGGTTTTCAGTAAGCGGGCCCGAAGCGTTGCCGCGAACGATATAGCCATCGCGGTCCGACAATCCGCCTTCCACGAAGCCCTCAACGCCGTCCGCTGACGGATCCTTAGAAACAATACTGATCGCGCCGCCTGGGGTGTTACGCCCAAAGAGCGTGCCTTGAGGGCCTTTCAAGACTTCAATGCGCCCAACATCGAGCAGATTAAATTCTTGCCCAGAGAAACGAGATAGATAAACCTCGTCCACAAAGACGCCTACGGATGGATCTGCGCCCACGTCAAATTTTTGGCTGCCGACGCCGCGCATCACGATACGCGTGCGAGACTGGTCCGATTGGCCAACAAACAAACCCGGCGTAAAGCGTGTCAGGTCTTCTACGGCGACGATGTTTTGTTTGTCGATTGCGTCTTCAGAGAAAACAGTCAGCGCAATTGGGACATCTTGACTGGATTCTTCCTTTTTCTGCGCGGTCACAACGACATTATCCAAAGCCCGCGCTTGTTGCGCGTGGGCTGCGCCTTGCGCCGCCATTGCGAAGGCGCAGACCATTGCAGTTTGATTGAATAAATTAGACTTTCGCACCGTTTTCCCTCCCTAAACGCGCTTATTTTTTTCGCGCATGAATTAATGGATATACACCTAGTGTATAAATTCAATAAGTGAAAGGGTAAAATGAATATTGGGATTGTCGCGCCCTTCGGCGGGTGGCTTTGGCCCTCAGTGTTAAGCGCATCGATCGCCGTTCTGCGCGCTATCAACGAGCAAGACGGGATCACCATTAACGGTTCCCGGTTTTGACCTGGCGAGGCTTCAAAACAGGGCCGAATTTTACCGTTTAGTCTATGCGTGAGCGGCGATGCTCGGAATATTAATGCGTCACCGGGCCAGCGGCGATTTAACGACAAAAGCGCAGTACGGATAGCCGTATTCTACAAAGCTTTTATTCATCCGGGTTCGTCTGAATCCCAGTGGGTTACGCTCGCATTCCTCGAAAATAGGCGATGAAGCTCAGGACGATGGCCGATCCGGAAACATACGTCATCGACCGTCCCGGGAAGAAATTGCCATACCCGCCCAAATCGATAAAGGCGAAATAGCCCACATCCACTAACCCGCCGACTAGAGCCGCGAGGAAGATGCCATACTTATTGCCGGCCCAAATATAAAATGCGCAGACCATGGTTACGACGCCAGACCAGGCCAAATTCCAGGCGTGCTGGTTAAGGATGGCGCCCACCGCGGGATGGTAATCCATCTCCAGCAATTCAGGTTCAACGGCAGCGGCTATGCCTTGAATGCCTGAGGTTGTGTCGCTGGGAATAATAACGACGCCCGCCATCAAGTGAATAAAGCCCCAGAAGAGCCATAATAGGGCTGAGACTTTTAACAAAATCGACGTCATAACTCACCCAATTAAACTTTGGCCCTGGACTTCGCAAGACGACGCCAGCGATACTATAGGTCGATAACGGATCATACGCGTAACGCCCATCTTAAGAGTTCTACGGACGCAGCCATTGATTCATGAGTACCAGCATTATGAGGCTTATCAGTATATGTCAATGGATCGTCAGTCGAACCTTTCGGGCGACCTTCTGGATTTGATCGTGTTGTTTCGGAAGTTTGGCCTGCAAGCGCAGCGGTATGAGCAAGCCGGCCTGGACGCCTTGGGGACAACGCCGGCGCGGGTTAATCTTCTGTGCGAGTTGCTTCAGTGTGGCCCTGCGCCGATGCAGTCATTGGCCAACGCGCTTTCAATAGCGCCGCGCTCGGTGACAAGTTTGGTTGATGCGCTTGAGCGAGAAGGGAAGGTTGAGCGTTCCGCGCACCCGACGGATCGTCGCTCCACGATCATATCTCTCTCGCCGCTTGGGAAAAAAGAGGCGGAAGTGACCGGTCCAATGCTTCGGAAGCACATGGGATCGCTTTTCGGCGCTTTATCGCAGAACGAGCGGAAAGGCTTGATGAAGACGGTTCGTAAGCTGATGGATGAAATTGATGCTCGCGAACCGAGGGCGAGCTAACCCCGGCTTTCATTCACGCAAACTCTACGCGCTTATCCCAGCAAGGGCGGCGTGAAAAAAGCCCAGCCGGATTTTCCGCCAGCTGGGCTTTTTCACTTTAGTCTTTTTGGACTTTGCAGCCGCCCCGCTACTGCGGGGCGGGCAAAGTAGTGTTTAGAACCGGAATAGGGCTTGAATACCCATTTCACGTCCGCGGTCCGCGAACGCAAAGCGTCCTACAGCACCGGGCAGCTCACCCGAGAACCGGAAGGTCAGTTCGTCGGTGAGGTTCCTGCCAACAAAGGCGAGCTCCCACTGCCCGTCGTTGCCGGCTACGCCTGCGCGTAAGTTCACTTTGACATGACCGCTCTGAATTTCTTCAGGGTCTGGATTTTGGCCCCATTGGAAGTCATCAGTAAACGTCATGTTCCCGTTGAAGACGAATTCTAGATTCTCCATGATTGGGGTGGTGAAGTCGAATCCGACTGAACCAGAATAATCCGGCGAGAACGGCGTTTCAGTCCCAGCAAGCTGTTGAAAGCACTGCCCCATCGCGCCCGAAAGGTTGAACGCAGTTTGCTGAGCATTGTTGCACTGCGCTTGCGCAAAGTCAGTAAACTCGGCATCGAGTAACGTGCCTGAGAAGTTTAAGCTCAGGCCCTCCATGACTCGCCACAGCGCCTCTACCTCGACGCCTTGCGACCGTGCTTCACCAGCGTTGCCCGTGACAAAAGTACCGGACGCGCTGTCGAAGTTGTTGACCTGAAGGTCCTTAAATGACGTTCTGAACAAGTCGATGTTGAGCGTCAGAGCATTATCAAAGAACTGTGTTTTGGCGCCAAGTTCCCAGGAGGTCGCTTGTTCATCATCGAATTCGAATCCCCCATTGGGGTCCGTCGGGGTCGGATTGGTCAAGCTCTCAAGTTGAACGTTGGGGTCAAATCCACCCGATTTAAACGCTTGTTTGTATGAAGCATAGAACATCACGTCATCAGTGGCGAACCATTGCAATTCAACTGAAGGCGTGAAGTCAGTATCCGAACGAGTTTCGTCGAATTCGTGTTGGTCTCTGGGGTTCGGACCTGGTGCGGCCGCCGCAGCGATGAGCGCAGGTGAGCCCGGGTCCCCGTCAAGCGTCAATGTTCGCTGAGTTTTAAGCACGGATGTTTCCACGTCAGTCCATCGAGCGCCAAATTTGAGATTTACGTCCTCAATGACTTCGTATGTGGCTGAGCCAAAAATCGCAAAGTTGCGCTGATTTTGGAAGAACCGGTTCCAGGACTGGACTCCGTTGAACAAAGGTCCTGTCGGAGGGCCCAATCTGCCGTTATTGGCTCGGTTAAAGTAGAACAAATCGCTTCGCTCATAATAAGCGCCGAGCATATAGGTCAAACGCTGATCATCTGGCGACTGCAGTCTCACTTCTTGGCTCCATTGCCAGAAATCCTCCCCCCGCTCAGAGAGGGCGAATGCTCCTGGTCCAGAGTCAACATCAGTCAAACGGAAGTTCACATAGTCAACGTAGCCAGTGACAAACGATACGGTGTGTCCGTCGCCGAGTTCATAGTTTGTGCTGAGCGCGCCGTTCCAAATGCGTAGATCATTAAAGTCGTCTTGAGGTCGGCCATTAGGCAGAACGCCGCCCCGCGACAGATTTCTGTCAAAATTATCTTCGAATCCGGGAACGTTAAAGATGCTTGGGTTACAGTTAGGTGACGTCGCGGCGGCTGGCGGTGCACCTGGGGGCAAGACGCCTCCGGGGAACTGCGCGAGATATGCAGCCTCGTATGCAGCAAAAATGGTTGCGTTACAGTCGACGACCTGCAGATAGCCGCCTGATTCCAGCTGGTCTGAAAACTCGACTTTCAGCGTCGTGTCGAGATTATCCGCAATATCATATTCAAGTGTCGCCCGAACAGCGTCATTATTGACCTTCGGCGTTCGTTCGTTTTGGATCGTATCGAACAGCCAGCCTTCGCTCTCTGTATGGTTATACGCCACTCTAAACCCGAGAGAGTCGTTAATCGGGCCGCTAACGGCGACCTCAGTGACTGATTCGTCTGCGTCGAACTCGTAGCTGGTGATAAGGCTAGCTTCGAACTCGTCGGTTGCACCCCTCGTTACGATGTTGAACGCGCCGCCGACCGTGCTGTTCCCGAAGTAAACGGGCTGCGGGCCACGCAGGATTTCAATCCGCTCAAGGTCGAAAAACGCTGTCGACGCGGCTTGCCCCCGACCCCGATAGACACCGTCTACGAACGTGCCGACCGATTGCTGGAAGCCTGGGCTCGAGCCTGAGCCAACGCCGCGAATATAAAGTGAATTCGCAAGAGGCGTGCGCGCAACCGTTACAGTCGGCACGCCATCGGTCATGTCCTCAAGCGTTGTGACGACGCCCTTCTGCAAATCTTCGCCGTCTTGTACCAGAACCGACAGGGGTACTTCTTGAAGGTTCTGCGCGCGCTTCTGCGACGTAACGGTGATAATGTCGGAATCTTGCGCTGCAGCAATAGAGCTCGCGCCGAGCACCATCAGCACGGATGTGCTTAAGAGTAGAGTAGACTTCATTTTGGTTCCCTCCCAAGGCGGTTCTCGGACGGGTATTGGCGGCAAATGAACTTACTCAGAATGCCGCGTAACCTGATCGGACGCCTCATTTTTGATAGTTTGTAACGGTCACACTCTTCACTTTCCATGTCAACGAAACGGCATGGGCGTGTCCGTCTGGTGGCCGGTTTTATGGATTGAGAAGAGTTGCGGTGCAGCAATTTGTTTGTGCCGCAATCATATCGCCAAACCCGTTAACCAAATTGGCTTATTCCGAGACCGGCGCATCAGGGTTTTATCGACGTCGAGAAAGATCACGATAAATCGTCAGTGGTCTAATCAAGTCTTATGGGCGGTTTCACCAAAGCGTTCAGGCCATCGCGCGCAACAATCACCGGCGTACGAACCGGTCCGTATAAGCCGGCCTGATGCATCCGATAGAAAAAGCTGTGGGCCATCTTGGCGACGATACCCTTCAACGCGATCTTTGGTGCGGGCCCGTCACCGCCTACTTGTCCGTAGCCGCCATATTGGCTGAGTGAAACGAGCGATCCCATGTCTGTGAACGCAAAGGGTTTCGGATCGCTGCCGGACATGTAATCTGGGATTGATTGGGCAAGGTGATCGGCTTGCTGTCGCGCCACTTGCGCCGTTGGCGGAAGCGCGCGTTCTTCGCCGTGTGGCACAAGGCTGGCGCAGTCTCCAATGGCGAAAACATCCGGATCTGCTGCCGTTTGCAACGTCTCGCGAATTAAAATCTGTCCGGTGCGCGCTCGCTCGATTGAGTCAAGTTCATTAAGGGGCGCCGCAGCTTTCACGCCTGCCGCCCAAACCTTAATCGTCGCGTCGATCTGTTCGCCATCATCTAATGAAAACCCTTCTGCGGTTGCCCCAGACACGCGCGCATTGTAGCGAATGGCGACGCCTAACTCCGTTAGTTTGAGTGCAACGCTTTGGCTGACCTCTTCCGGGAAGGCATTTAGCAGCCGATCGCCCGAATCGATCAGTGTAATGTTGAGTTTGCTTTTGAGATCAATGTGCGCATAAGCGGAACCCGCGTCGAGCAATCGCATGGTTTCCGCCGCAAACTCTACGCCGGTCGCGCCGCCGCCGACAATCGCTATGTTGATCGCGCCGCCGACGATGCTTCGATAAACAATCTCTTCACGGATTGCTTGATTGAGCGCTTCGGCCTGCCAAAGCGTATCGATAAAGTAACAGTGCTCTGCAACGCCCGGCGTTCCGAAATCATTGGCCCGGCTGCCAATGGCGATAACTGCAATATCGTAGGCGAAGCGGTGATCAAGCTCGGGGCGGTTGGCGAGATCGCCAATGCGCAGCGCGATCTCTTTTCGCGCCGTATCAAGCCCGTAGAACTCGCCAGGTATATACGTGAAACCAGCGCGCTTAGCCTGCGCCAACATCGGCACGCCGTCCTCATGAGCGTTCGCCGTTCCCGCAGCGAAGGTATGAAGCATTGGCTTCCATACGTGAACCGGCGCTTTGTCGACCAAACAAACTTCTGCGTCACCCGTGCGCCGATATCGACGTCCAAGCTGAGAGGCGAGCATGAGCCCTGCAATGCCGCCGCCGACGATGACGATCCGTTTAGCGCGTTTCGGTGTCGCCATAATTTTCAAACCTCGCGATGATCCCTCACGCGTCGCCGCGGCGAGTGGAACTCAAAATATCAATTTGTACGGAAGCGTCGGCGCCTCGAAAAGCAAACCGTAAGGCGGATGCGCGGGGCTTGGCAAGGTATCCGTGAGCGCGCCATCCGCGTGATTATCTTTGTGAGGTTGGCGGTTTTATGACGACCTGTTCCGGGTTCACGAGCCGTCCATTCAGGAACTTTCCGTGGCTTCATCACGCAAACGTGAAGCTCTCAAGTCTTTGAGAAAGTCGACCTGAAAGGCTGTGCTCCATCCAAAAATCAAAAAACCATTGGCGGCGACAAGTCCAGACAAAATGCGCCATTTCTCCGGCAAAATGATATCGCCAAACCCGAGGGTGGTATACGCGACCAATGAGAAGTAGTAAGCAGTTTGAAGATCATCGAAGATCCGCAACGCTACGAACGCAACCGCCCAAAGACCAACCTCAGCCAAGTGGGCGCCCATTATCCATACAATTGATGCGCCAAGCGCCGTGGAAACGCGCAAATGCGTAGGCGAGGCGCGCACCCAACGCGTAAGGGGCTCGAATTTTTGAATGGCGATAGCAAGGGCCCAAGCATGAATATATGCTGTTGTACTAATGATCGCCACGCCAACTAACATTTGAAATAACATGGATGTCCTCCGTGCAATAACTTTCCGCCAGATCTCCGCATCCGTCGAAACAGAGTTGAACTTCTCAACCAATCATTGTGGAACTAAGTGATGACAGACAACAAATTCGCCACGACAAGAAACGTCAACCGCGGTGTCCCATTTTTCGCGACTGCCCCAAAAGCCGTCGGCGTCTTCGCATTGTTACTTTTAAGCGCGTGCGGTCCGCAGACTGAAGAGGTTGCAGAGCCTGCGCCGCGGCCCATCAAGCTGCTTGTGGTGGAGGAGACGGGCAATGAAATCCCCATCAGTTTCCCTGCCATTGTTGAGGCTTCGCAGTCGTCTGTCCTGACATTTCAGGTGGGCGGGCTGTTGCAGGAGCTGCCCGTCGTAGAAGGCCAGCAGCTCGAGCGCGGTGCGTTGATCGGCAAACTTGATCAGCGGGACTTTTTAAACAATTTGAATTCTGCTCGGGCGGAATATGACAACGCCGAGACAGAATATCAGCGGGCGGTTCGCCTCGCGGAACAAGATGCGATCGCAAAAAGCGTATTGGATCAGCGCAAATCCCAACGGGATATCGCGCAGGCGTCCCTCGATAGCGCACAAAAAGCATATGAAGACACGGAGTTGAGAGCCCCTTTTGATGGCGGCGTCGCCGAAATCTATATTGAGAATTTTCAGAACGTTGCGGCTCAACAAGCGATCGTAACGTTGCAAAGCGGGGGCGAGTTGGAGGCGGTTATCGATGTGCCCGCGCGTATTATCGCTTATGTCCCTGAAACTGAGACGATCGATACGACGATGACGCTTGACGCTGCGCCGGATGTGGCGATCGCAGCTGAGTTTAAGGAGGCATCCGGCCAATCAGATCCTACAACACAAACCTATCGCGTGCGCTTCACCTTTACGCCGCCGGAAAATCTCCTGGTGTTGCCAGGCATGACGGGTCGGCTCGACAGCCGATTCATTTATCAAGGGGATGGTATTGATTTTGGCGTTTCGGTGCCCCCGGGCGCGGTGCTGAGCGACGGAGAAAATCAGTATGTATGGATTGTGGATGAATCATCGATGATCGTTTCCAAGCGACAGGTCACCTTGGCGGAAGAACGACTTGACGAAAAAATCGCTATCGTGGCGGGATTGGAAGATGGCGACGTTATTGCTGGGGCAGGGGCTTCCTACCTCGTCGACGGCATGCGCGTGCGCGCTTGGGATGGCGCAGACCGATAACCAAAAAACGGCTGACTTTGATGAACCTCGCAGAATTCTCCATAAAGAATCGCCTGATCACATCGCTTGTGATCCTGTTCTCGCTATTTGGCGGCTGGAACGCATATCAAACAATGCCTCGGTTCGAGGATCCTGAATTCACGATCCGCACGGCGCAAATTCTCACGCAGTATCCCGGCGCAACAGCGGAAGAAGTCGCTGAGGAGGTGGGCGATCCCCTAGAGACCGCGCTCAAAGAACTGCAAGAAGTCGACGAAATCCGGTCCACGTCGCGGGCTGGGTTTTCGGAGATTGAAGTCGACATCAAATATGAGTTTTCGCCGTCCAAAGAAGAACTGCAGGGCGTCTGGACCAAGTTGCGCAACAAAGTTGACGATGCGGGGGCGGAACTGCCCCCTGGCGCCTCGCGGCCCTTTGTCTTTGACGATTTTGGCGACGTTTACGGCGTTTATTATTTGCTCACGGGTGAGGGATACTCGGCCAAAGAACTCGTGGAATATGCGGAAGCGCTGCGTAAGGATCTTTTGACGGTCGACGGCGTCGGCAAAGTCTCGTTCGCGGGCGAGCAGCAAGAAAATATTTTCGTCGAGATTTCCCGCGAGCGCGCGGCCGCATTGGGGCTCTCCCTCAATAACGTTTACAGCGCGCTTGCGACCCAAAATGCTGTTGTTTCTGCGGGCGATATCCGATTGGGCGAACGGCGCGTTGAGATTTCGCCAACAGGCAGTATCGATTCCCTGGAAGCCATCAAAGGTCTTCTCGTATCAACATCAACGGACGGCCGCGTCACCTATCTCAGCGATATCGCCGACGTGTATCGCGGCTATGAGGATCCGCCGTCGCAAATGATCCGGTATGACGGCGAGCCCGCGCTTGCTATCGGCATATCCAATATCACCGGCGCGAATGTCGTTAAAATGGGCGACGCGATCGATGCGAAGATTGCTGAGACTTTAAGCCAGCGGCCTTTGGGCATGGAACTTCACGAATATTACCATCAGGGTAAGGTCGTGAACGCGTCTATCGTCGACTTTTTCGTTAACGTCGCCACCGCCGTCGCCATTGTCCTTGTCACCTTGTTGATATTCATGGGGCTGCGCTCTGGGATCGTGATCGGCGTCGTCCTGGTGTTGACGATCGCCGCGACCTTGGCGGTGATGCAAATCGCAAATATTCCAATGCACCGGATTTCGCTTGGCGCCTTAATCATTGCGCTCGGCATGCTCGTCGACAATGCGATCGTGGTGACGGAAGGAATCCTCGTTGGGACGCAGCAGGGGCGGCGCAAACTCGATATCGCGAAAGAAGTTGTCTCGAAATCAACCTGGACGCTGCTTGGGGGCACGCTGGTCGGCATATTCGCATTCGCGCCGGTGGGTTTTGCGCCGGGTTCGACGGCTGAATATACGGGCCATCTGTTCTGGGTGATCATGATTTCGCTGATGTTCAGCTGGATATTCGCCTTAACGCTTACGCCGTTTTTCTGCGATCTGCTCTTTAAAGAAATCTCACCTGACGATGTTGCTGACCAAAAAGATGGTCCTTGGACGTTGCGATATAAGGCATTTATGCGCGGCGCGCTGGGTGTGCGGTGGCTCGTCGTTGTCGGCGCGATCGGCTGCTTCGCGTTGGCCATGTGGGGTTTCGCTTTTGTGAAGGGCGGTTTCTTTCCCGCCTCCACAACGCCGCAGATCGTTGTCGATTACTGGCTGCCTGAGGATGTGGACATTACAACGACCGATGCGGATGTCCGCCAAATCGAAGACTATGTTGCAAATTTAGAGGGTGTTGAGCACGTTCAAGCGCTCGTTGGCGGCGGCGCGTTGCGCTATATGCTCATCTACTCTTTTGAGTCGCAAAACGCGTCTTACGGCCAGCTCCTCATTCGAACGTCGAGCTTCGAAAATATTCCTGGGCTCATTCCTCAAATCCAAGATTACGTTGACGCGCAGTTCCCCAATGGTCAGGGTAAAGTCTGGCGCTTCATAACGGGGCCAGGCGGTGGCTCCAAAATCGAAGCCATGTTCTCCGGGCCCGATCCGGTCGTTCTGCGCGATCTGGCTGACCAGGCCAAAGCGATTATTGTTGCTGACGGACGAGCGATTTCCGTCAAAGATGATTGGCGCCAACGCGTCAGCGTGATCCAACCGGTCTACTCAGAAAATGCAGGCCGCAGGCTCGGCGTTTCGCGTGAGGATTTTGCGGACGCGTTGCGGCTCAATTTCTCGGGCGAAACTGTTGGCGTTTATCGCGAAGGCGACGATCTCATTCCCATTGTGTCGCGCGCGCCCGCCAATGAACGTCGGGGCCTTGAGAGCATAAGGGAAATTGAAATTCTAAACAGCAGCACCGGCGCGACCATACCGATCGGCCAAGTGGCGCAGCGCATCGAGACGGATTGGCGCAATGCGCAAATGATCCGAGTTGATCAGGTATGGACGATCAAGGCGCAGGCCGATCCGCGTCCGGATGAACTCGCTTCGGAATTGCTGGCGCGCGTGCGCCCGGCGATTGAGGCCATAGAATTGCCTGATGGATATAAGTTGGAGTGGGACGGCGAAGTCGGGAGTTCCGAAGAAGCGAACAGCAATTTATTCTCGACCCTTCCTTACGCGTTCGGCGCAATGGTGTTGACGGTTGTTCTCCTTTTCAACGCGCTGCGCCAACCATTGGTGATCTGGCTCCTGGTGCCGTTCTCAATCGTGGGCGTCGTGATTGGGCTTGTCAGCACGCAAACGCCGCTTGAATTTATGGGAATTCTCGGCGTCTTATCGCTGTCGGGCCTGCTTATCAAAAACGCGATCGTGCTGGTCGACCAAATGGATTTGGAGATTAAAGAAGGCAAACCGCGTTTCGATGCGGTGGTGGATTCTGCGGCAAGCAGGGTGCGACCGGTCCTTATGGGATCGCTGACCACGGTTCTTGGGGTTATGCCCCTGATAACAGACGCTTTCTTCCGATCGATGGCGGTTGTTTTGATATTTGGATTGAGTTTTGCCACTTTGCTGACGCTTATCGTAGCGCCGGTGCTTTATGCTATACTGTTCAATATCAAGTCGTCGGAAGTCACGACGACTTAATCGATAGATTGGGGTACGGAGGGGTTTTATGTCACTGTCTCGCACTGTCTTATTGTTGTCGATATCGGCTGCGGCGCTCTCGGCGTGCGCGAGCATCACGAGCCGTGAGGAGGCGGGCGCAGCGGCCAAGGCGCAGCTTCCCCAGACGCCCGAAGCCTGGGCGATGGCGCAAGAGAATGTCGGTGATGTGGAGGTTGGCTGGATAGCGGCGTTTAAAGACCCGACCCTCACGGCGCTTGTCGAGGAGGCTCAGGCCAACAATAAAAACCTGCAAGCGGCGGCCGCCAATGTGGATCGGGCGCGTGCGCTCGCCAGGCAAGCAGGCGCTGCGCTCAGTCCCTCCGTAACAGGATTTGCAAGCGGCTCAGAAGGCGGCGGGGTCGACGGCAGGGCCGGGGATTCGTCTTTTAGCGCGGGACTGCAAATTGACTGGGAGCTCGACGTTTGGGGGCGCATTCGGTCAGGCGAACAATCAGCGGCGGCGAGCGCCGAGTCCGCAGAAGCTGATTACATCTTCACGCAATACTCCATCGCATCCAGCGTCGCTCAAGCGTATTTCGTGGCGATCGAAGGGGGCATTCAAGAGAGCATCGCGCGCGGGACGATGGAGTCCCTGCAAGAGACGGCGCGCATCGTCAAAGTTCAATTAGACAACGGCATGGCCAATGCTCAAGATCTAGCGCTTACCAATAGCGATCTTGCGTCAGCCAAAGATACGGTTGTCGAAGCAGAAGGCTCCAAACGCGACGCTTTAAGAGCGCTTGAAGTTCTTCTTGGGCGATATCCGTCCGCAGATCTTGAGGTTCGCACCGCGTTGCCGGCCGTGCCGCCGGCCCCCAATGCGGGCGTTCCATCTGAGCTTTTAGAGCGCCGCCCGGACTTGATTGCGGCTGAGCGCAATGTTGCTGCTGCATTCAACAGTCTTGATCAGGCGAAAGCTGCGAAATTACCGAGTTTCGCGCTCACCAGCACTGTCGGCGGTTCCTCCACGGATCTGTCAGAGATTTTCGATCCGAAAAACGTGGCTTGGAACATTATTGGCAATCTCTCCGCGCCCATTTTTGACGGCGGTCAGCGGCAAGCGCAGGTTGAGGTCTCAACGGCCGAACAAGAGCAAGCGATCGCTGAATATGGTCAAGCGGCGCTGGAAGCTTTTAGCGAAGTAGAGGCGGGGCTCGACCAAGGCGTCGTGCTGACAAACCGCATTAGCGCTTTAGGCGAGGCGGCTAAGGAGGCGCGAGAGGCCTACCGCGTCGCGCGCCTTCGTTATGACGAAGGCGAAACGGATCTCATCGATGTTCTCTCAATTCAGCAGCGTGTATTCAGCACCGAGAGCAGTCTCGCCTCGGTGCAACGCCTTCTGCTCGATCAGCGCGTCACGCTCAACCTCGCGCTTGGCGGAAGCTGGGAATAAGTTCCTGGCCGCGCCGGCTGGCAAAGGCGGCGTGTTGGATGATCTGCCGGATTGAATCGTCACTGAGCCCTGTGCCTGGTTGGTTGCAGCCGGCTGAGACCCACGATATGTGAGTCAGACGAGTCTTAGACACAAAAGGGCCGCGGCCTGGGTGATAGGTCCCTGCCGCGCCACGAATTGGAAATCACTTTGGCTGCAGCGACAGAGCCTACACAATCAAGCCCGCGATGGAGCGTGGTTTTACCCTATTACAATGAGCGCGATTTCATCGCGCCAACCATCCGTTCTATCCTCCTTCAAGAGAGTGTTTCGCTGCAGCTCATTCTTGTCGACAATGCGTCAACAGATGGTTCCGAGCAGGTCGCTCGCGCCGAAGTCGGAGAGGACGCTGGCGCCGTTATTTTTCTAAGCGAGCCGGCGCCTGGCAAATCACGCGCCTTAGAAACCGGGCTGGCTGTCGTTGAGACCGAGTTCGTGGCTCTTTGTGATGCGGACACGATTTTCCCGCGCGACTATCTGAAAAGGGCGCAGGATCTATTCGATGAGAACGGCGACAATGCTGGCGGCGTCATTGCGTTTGCCAGGGCTGCTGATCTTAGTGATTATTGGGGTTCAGCCGTTCGACGTTTTGCAGCGCGGATGCTGCGCAAGCAATGCCATGCGGGCGGGTTTGGCCACGCGTTCCGAACAGAGATCCTTCGTGAAGCCGGGGGCGCATCCTATGATCGATGGCCATTCGTCTTGCTTGATCATGAGATGTTCCATCGCGTCGTGCGTATTTCTGATTGCATTTATGACGGCGGGCACATTTGCTTTCCAAGCCGTCGCCGCAAATCGCGTAAATCCGTCCGCTGGAATTTGTTGGAACGGCTCTTGTATAATTTGACTCCGAACCGGCTCAAAGACTGGTATTTTTATAAATTCCTAGGACCGAGACTGTTGAAACGCGGGTTGTATCAGGGGAATTTGCGTGATCATCCCTGGACGGCGTCGGCAGCGGGCTCGGAATCGCGCTAGCAACGCGCCTCAGTGCGCTGATTAGCTTAAATGGCGCTTGTCCGATTAGATGTTTCGCTTCCTTTCCGTTGCACCTTCAGACGAAGCGGGGGCGGATATTATGATTCCGCGTTGGACTGGAGAATAAGCATGAGCGGTGAAAAGGATCTGCGAACCCTATTGGGCGCCATGGAGCCCCACTTGGATGACCGGCATTTCGTTTTTGCCGCCACAGACAACAAAGGCGAAGCGGTTGGGTTCGAGTATTTGATGCGGTTTCGCGAAGCGGAGGGAACCACCTTCGTCTTGGAGCAAAAATTGGCAGAAGCGGCGGGGCTTACTTTCGAATTCCCTTGTCGCCTTATCACGTTGCGGGTTCATTCGAGTCTAGAGGCGGTGGGACTGATGGCGGCGATTACGAGCCGGCTCGCCGCTCTTACCGTGTGCCCGCACCAAAGTGTGCTGCTCTGATGCATGATTCCTGGCGGCGGATGAACAGTCGGAAATGATGTAGACCCACCCGGGACGGG
>JBCDBM010000056.1:0-15877 GCA_039183665.1 Pseudomonadota bacterium
CGGTTATCTCGCAAAACAACACCCGCAAGCCGTCGCGGTCGTGATGACAAAGTTGAGCCCGGACAAGGCGTCGAATATTCTAGCCTTATTTGAAGACGCGTTTGCGCAGGATCTGTTGTTACGGCTCTCTCAGCCTATGAATGTCAGCGCATCGGCGCTTCGCGTTTTGTCCGATACAATCGAGCGCGAGTTTTTTGCTGCGTCGAAAAAAGGCAAGAACAAGCGAAATCCGGGGCAGATGATCGGCGGTATGCTGAATAATCTACCAACCGAAAAGCGCGAATCCCTTCTTGAATTCATGACTGAAAACGCGCCGGACATCGCAGACGAAATGAAGCGCGCGATGTTGACGTTTCAAGATTTTGCCGAACGCGTCCCTGCCAAGGGCGTTGCGGCAGTTATTCGCGAAGTGGATGTTGCTGTGTTCTTGAAAGCGGTAAAATTTGGCCGCCAGAACGCGCCAGCGTCAGTGGAGTTCATCTTCGCCAACATCTCCAAGCGGATGGCGCAACAATATGAAGAGCAGCTTGAGAAACTGAATAAGGTCACCGTTAAAGAAGCGGAAGCGGCGCAAGGGCAAATTATGCTCGCCGTACGGCGGCTTGAAGCAGCCGGCGAGATCGAACTCAATGAGATCAAAACCGAGGGCGGTGAGGAAGAAGAGGAAGAAGATTACCTCTAGTCGGAGCTCAATCTCATGCGGATTGAAAATGCCCGACGATCATCGACACGCCAATCGCGAGGAACCCAAGACCGGCGATGAGCTGTAAGGGCAGCGTGGCAAGCCAGCGTTCTGCCGCAACGCCCAATCCGATCGCCAAGCTTGTGGAAGCGATCAGAGCGCTCGCGGCCGAGAAAAATACGACCCAACGATCTCGTGTCTCATCCGCTGCAAACAAAACCGTTGCAAGCTGCGTTTTATCGCCGAGCTCTGCGAGAAAAATGGCGATGAACACTGTTAGAAAAGCCGACATTGCGTCGCTCCTAAAGAGTTGCGGCTAGGCCTTTATGTCTAAGCCGAAGCGCCATGAGCGGTCGACACCCTGTGCGGCCGCGAATGCAAAAGGGGGTGCAAGACCCTAACCGCTTAGCGCTTTTGTCCAAACACCAAAAGCAGGATCTAGGTCAAGCGAGACACGCGCAAACACAGCTATTGCGGCGGATCTTTGGGGTAATTTCAGGCCGTGTCTATTGGACGATCAGATCCGCATGCAGCGCGCCGGCGGATTTGATCGATTTGAGAATATCGATCATCTCGCGCGGGTTGACGCCTAGAGCATTAAGGCCGGAAACCAAATCCGCGAGCGTGACATTCTCTTCCAGAATGGCGATGTTTCGATCAGCGCCCTCATCTACTTCGATATCGGTTCTGGGCAACACGACAGTCTCGCCGCGGCGGGAGAACGGGTTTGGTTGCGAGGCCTGCGGCGTCTCATAGATACGAATGGACAGATTGCCCTGAGCCACCGCGACGCTGGATACGCGCACATCCGCGCCAAGCACGATTGTGCCAGAACGCTGATCAACAACGACCCGCGCTTTTTGCGCCGGCTCCACCTCTATGTTTTCGATTTTACTCATCATATGGGCGGGGGATTTATATTGAGCATCCAGCATCAGCTCCACGGCGGCTGAGTCCAACATCGTCGCGATGTTCTTTTCCGCCGCCAAATTAATCGCAGACTCGATACGCGCGGCTGTGGTGAAATCAGGCGCGCGCAACGCGAGGCGGACGCTGGACAGTTCAGAGAAATCAAATGGCAATTCGCGTTCGACGCGGCCGCCATTAGGGATGATGCCAGAGGTGGGCACCCCTTCTGTGACCGACGCGCCCTCGCCCTCGGCCGAAAAGCCGCTCACAATGATTGGCCCCTGGGCCACTGCGTAAATCTGTCCGTCCGCTGCATTAAGCGGGGTCATGATAAGCGTACCGCCTTGAAGACTTGTGGCGTCGCCGATCGCCGAGACGCCGATATCGACGCGCATGCCTGTGCGCGCGAAAGGTGGAAGCGTCGCCGTTACAAGGACGGCTGCAACATTGTTGGGACGAAAATCCTCGCCTTGTACGTTAACGCCCAGGCGCTCAAGCAAGCTCGAAAGCGCTTCTTCGGTGTACGGCGAATTGCGAAGGCCGTCGCCTGTGCCGTTCAAACCGACAACAAGGCCGTAACCGACGAGATCGTTGCCGCGCACGCCCTCGATCTCCACCAGATCTTTGAGACGAACTTTTGCGCTCGCGGGGAAAGCCGCGAACAGCGTGCAAAGAGCGAGGATAACGATGCGGATCATGTGTGTCATGCGCCTACAGATAGTTCGCCAGTGACAATCGACCGACGCGCGCGGTGACGAGATAAGCGGACTCAAGTTGCGTCTCTAATGCCTGCAATTCAGCAGCGGCCTCATACGGGTCGCGCGAGATTTTCGAAGACAGCAAGTTTGAGAGCACGAGTTCTTCCGCCTCATACTCGCTCTTCGAGGCCGCGATACGCGACTGACTAACGCCCAATGTCGCCCGCAATTCAATTACTTGAAGCTCGGCATTGACGGCGCCTTTGGCGGCGTTTTCAAGAACGGCTTCGCGATCGGCATCGCTTGTTGTCGATATCGATTGCGCGTTTGCCAGCACGGCAAAAGAGCGGATCATGTCTTTGATGGGCTGCGCGTCTGCTTTTACATAAGGGTTCACGCGAATACCTGGCGAGATCTCAACGCCTGGCGCGTCGTTCTCGCCGCCGCGATAAACTGTCGTCGCAAAGCCGCCCGCCGGATCATTGAAATAGGTGTCCAGCGCCGCTTCAATTGTCGCCTCATCAGGCCCGGCAATGACAATCGCGCCGACGTCGTTCAGCACCTGACTAACGTCTTCCAATGGCGGGCGGTTGGTTTCATCGCCGCCAAAGAGTGATCGCCCGCCCAAAGAAGAACTCAAGGAACTGAACATGCCCACAAGTGTCGAGTAGGCGTCGTCACTTAACGTGCGCAACGCGGTTTGGTCCTCAAGACCGATAGACGACAAGACGCTCGCGCCGATACGGCTTGCTTCTGAGCCAAGCGTGCCCAAGACCGCTTGCGTGCGGTCTGCGCGCGCTTCGGCCAGCGTTAGATTACGCACATAGTCTTTGGAGTCGTCGAGCGACTTCTGCAAAAGGTGCACGCTGCCGACATCGCCATTTACCGCTTTGGTGATGTCTTGGTACACGCCCGTTACAGTTTCCGTACTCGCGACATTGAGCCGGTTTTTCACATCTGTAACAACGCGCGTGAGCCGCGAATTTGAGAGGAGATCAGGCAGTCCAGAATCCATGACCTATATCTCCATCAGTAGCGCGAGCATTTGCTCAGCGGTTTGAATGACCCGCGCGTTTGCAGCAAACGCCTGCTCTATCTCGATGAGTTTTGCGAGCTCAACATCCGTATCGACAGCGATCGCCGACAGCTCCGCGTCTTCAAGACCTTGAGCGCGCGCGGCCGACGAGGCCAGCGCCGTCTCCGCGACGACGCGGTGCGCGCCGATGACCGACGTCACCGCAGCAGCGGCCCCTGCGGCGGAATACTCTCCGCTGATTTGCGCGCCTGCAGGCGCGTTGCGCAGCTCGGTGAGCGAATCCAACATCTGGCGAATAAACGTCGCGGAACCGGACGGCCCCTCCGCCGCAGCGCCAAGGCCATCCCGCAAGCGCCAGACTTCGCCGCCGACGGCGGGGTCAACCGCCGCGTTGATTTCAATACGCCCCGCAAGGCCAACCTCATTTGCTGCGTCAAACGCGGCGCCCGCATCTGTAAACAAACCGGGAGAACCCGCAGGCAATGTCGCATCAATGCCTTCAAAGCGCTCCATGACATCCCGCGCCAGTGAATCCAGCTGACCCTGGAACGTCGGCGCAACGTCGTCGCGCACGGCGAAGTAACCGGCAAGCGTGCCCGCCGTCATGCCTTGTTGGCTTTGGCCTGGCGTGACTTCAACGCCATCGATCGACAAGCCCGAAAGATTGCCATTGGCGTAAGAGAGTTCCGCCGTCATAAAAGATGTTGGCGTGAACTCAAGCTCTCGCTGCGCACCCGCGATGAGGAAGACGCCCTCATTCGTCATGAGATCAACTTCGCCAAAATCGCGTCGGATTTCACGGACCGGGATGATTTCAGAAACTTGATCGATCAGCACTTTGCGTTGATCTTCGAGACCCGACGAATCGCGATTGCCGGCCTGCAACGCCGCGATCTGCGTATTCAGATCTTCAATCTCCGCCACCGTCGCATTCACAAAATCAACTTGGCGCGCAATGTCTTGATCCGCGCGCGCACGCGTATCTTGCGTCACTTGCGAAAGTTGATTGAACGAAGCGACGAGCGACTTGGCGGAGGCTAACACTTGGTTTTGAAGCGGCGCGGACTCTGGCGTTTCGGCCAGATCCCGCAGGGACGATTCTAGATTATCGAACTTCGAAAAAAAGCTATAGAGGTCGTCGGGTTCGCCAAGCGCATTGTTAAAGTCGCTATAGGTGGTGGCGATAATCTGATCGCGCGCAGCAATACCGTCAGCGCCCCGACGCTCGGCCGTGATGGCGGGGTCGTTTGCCCTTTTAACCCCGTCGATCGTAATACCGGCGCCCGTTCCCGCAACGATTTGTTCACTGACGGAAATTTCGCGTCGCGAATAGCCCGGGGTCAGCGCATTGGCGATATTGTTTGACACAATATCGGCGCGCCGCGACGCGGCAGCCAGCCCCGAAGTCGCATTGTTTAGCGCGGCGGATATCGAGCCCATCGATCTATTCCGTCAGTTAAGCGCCGATATTGCTACCGCTTGAGATTGGTTGTCTCTTGCAGCATCTCATCGACAGTTTGAACAATCTTTGCGTTAGAAGAATATGCCCGTTGCGTTTGGATCAGCTCGGTCAATTCCTCGGCGACATCAGTCGTGGATTCGGCGAGTGAGAAGCCAACAGTTGTGCCAACCGGTCCATTGCCTGCATCCCAAAAGAACAAATCGCCGCTTGCTTGAGAGATTGCAAAGCTTTGATTGTCAAGCGGCGTCAAGCCATTCTCGTTGGGAACATCCGCAAGCGGAATTTGATAGATCGTGCGGCGGAACCCATTGTCAAAAATAGCTTGCAAGAAGCCATTGTCATCAATTTCAACGCGGTTGAAGCTGCCGATCGGCGCACCGTCTTTCTCAATGCCGACGGGCGAGAACGTCGCTGACAGCTGCGTCAACGGTCCGCCGGAACCCGGCGTGCCAATGTCAACATTGATCGGACCAGACAACACGTTGATCCCAACTTCGCCGGTCGTCGCATCATAGGTAGACCCTGCCCCCGGGGTCACGTTGAGAATTGAACCGCCAGCAACTGTACTGTCGTCAAACTCGACCTCAAATGTCGCCACGGCGACTGTCGGATCGCCCGCCTGATCAAACACTTCGACAGTCCAGGTGTTAGAAGAACCCGTGGCCGGAATTTGCGGTGTAAAGGCGAAATTAATCGCCTGCGAGCGACCAAGGTTATCAAAATACTCAACCGGCAAATCAAACGAATCGCCCGACTCGCCAGCGTCCGTCGCCGAGGCCGGCACATTCACGCCCAACTGAACGTACGACGTCGGCGCAGAGGCAAACTGGTTTCTGTTGATATCGACGGGCTCCAGACCCGATGCGCTATCGCGCCCAGGCACAGTCACAGTCCCATCGGGATTGGCCGGCCAGCCCATAAGATAAAGACCGCTCAAGGTACGGAGCAATCCGTTCTTATCCGGCGTGAATGAACCGGTCGCGGTCAACTGCAAAGGTCGGTCGCCCGTTGTGCTATTGACGCCTTGAATGGTCGTCACGGGGATAAGGCCGCCGCCAGCGACCGAAAGATCGGTGCTGTTATTCGTAGACAACAGCGCGCCTTGCGCGGTTACATCTTTATAGGTTGCAGACCGCACGCCGCCCGCCTGATAGGCGCCGCCGCTAGATTCTAGAACCATACTCGTAAACTCAGCTTCGGCGCGCTTGTAGCCCACGGTTTCTGAGTTCGCGATGTTATCGGAAATCGTGTTGAGCTTGGTCGCATTGACAGCAAGACCCATCACGCCAGCGTTGAGAGACGAACCGAGACCCATATGATTAACTCACCTTTACTAGCCTTAATGGAGTTTTAGCTTCTGCAATTATCAGCTTATTTGATTAAAATTCTAATAAGTCGTCGGTTAACGGACGTTGTCCAGAAATCCGACACGTTAGTCTCGAAGCAATGTGATGGAGATACGTCGATTTTGGGGCGCAAGAGGGTCCGCTGTTAAGGGCTCGGAGTCCGCTTTTCCTGAAACAGCGCTGATCTGCGTCGACTCAAGACCTGACTTGACCATTAAGCGGCGCGCAACATTGGCGCGGTCAGACGATAGCTCCCAGTTCGTATAATCAACGCGATTTCGAAACCCGCGACTATCTGTATGCCCAACAATAGCGACCTTGTTGTTGACGAGCGAGATCGTGGAAGCGACCACGTTCAACAGTTGTTCCATGGTCCGCGAAGGTCGCGTCGAGCCCAGCTCAAATAACGGACTGCCGTCAACTTCAACAAGCTCAATGACGAGGCCTTCGTCGGTGATCCGCGTTTGGATGTGGGAGAGCAGGCCCTCCGACTCGTCTTGCAGCGCCTTTTGCAGAATATCTTCTTGAAGCGCGTTCAAAGCATCGCCGCCGTCGTCGGCTGCACCGGAACCTTGTCCCTCGCCTGGGGTCTCGACATCTAATGCGCCGCGCGTGTCTTGATTGAGCGGCTGCTGGTCGGGAGGCGTTCGATCGCCGCCAGAGCCCATACGGGAATACGTTTCCTCGGCGAAAACGGAACTCCCATTCAGCAAGTCCTTGCCGCCGCCGGAAACTTGGCTCAGCGGAATCGTTGGATTGAAATAGTCGGCGATGCCCGTGCGCTGGTCTTCCGTTGTCGCCCCGAGAAGCCACATAAGAAGAAAGAACGCCATCATCGCGGTCACAAAGTCAGCGTAAGCGACTTTCCACGCGCCGCCATGATGACCGTCGCCGCCGCTCTTTTTGACTTTCTTAATGATTATATTGTGCGTGTCAGCCACCGCACTAATCCCGCCATACGCCGTGCTCAAACCGTATGATCTAGGTTAAGGGCGTAAATTTGCATTTAACGGAATCGCGGGCATTCGACAGCGGGACGATTAGCGATATCTCAACTTATCGCGGTGAAAACTTTCACAAGATGTTCAAATTGATACGGCCCGCGAAGAATGGCTAATACCGATCAATCCGTACTCGCTCAAAAAGTCAAAAGCTCGACGGTGAGCACAGACGGCTTTCCTGAGCTCACAAATCTGGGTTCAGCGGTCGCGAAGGCGGTTGGCGAATGCGGCAGCGCCACGCTCGGCGCGTCTGGGTTAGGCGGCGTCGGATCTTTGCACATCAATCAAATTCGCAGCGCCCTGTCGAACGCGCCAGAGTTCAGCGCGTATACGTGGCTGAGCTGCGGCATGGACTGCGATGGCGCCTTGATTTATCTCGATCCTGTTTTCGTTTCAGTATTGACGCAGCGCATGCTTGGCGGCCCGCTCGCTGCAGTTGACGGCGACGTCTCCCTCACGCCGCTAAATATTCAGATTGCGAATAAATTCGTGGACGCTCTTATCGCGCCGCTGAACCAGGAACTCCAAAAGAAGACCGGACCCGTTGACGATCTCATATTGCGAAGAACCCGCAACGCAAACAATCCGGAACTGGCCTTAGGCGAGATCGAGACGATGTCCATCATCGAAATTCGCGTCGACCTGACGATGGATGACTTGTCGATGAAGGGCGCGCTCACAATGTGCTTTCCGGTGAGCTATGCCGAGCGCGCCGGTTTCATGACCAAGCGCGCAACGGGCAAGACAGTCGCGAAAGATCCGTTTTGGTCGCAAAAACTCAATGACAATGTGCGCCAAGCGCCGATCGACATCGACGTGGTCCTCGATCAGTTTGAAAAATCGGTTGGCGACTTGTCCCGAATGGAAGTCGGCCAAATCCTGAGCGTTGAGCCCGGCGCCGCACAAGCCTTGCGGCTTTATGCAACCACCTGCGACGGCCCATCAATCGTCGCGCTTGGCCGCCTTGGCGCGTACAAAACGCTCAAAGCAGTCAAGCTGACTACAGATGTGGATCCGAATTTCTCGGGCGAGCTTTAATCACTCTTTGTTTTCGAGATTATCGAGCTTCTTCTGAAGCGCGGCGACCTGCGCGCGCAGATCATTGATGTTGCCGTCCTCTTCGCCTTCCGCGCCTTCCGCCCCTTGGGGGTAAATAGCGTTCATCGGCGAGAACATTTTCATGGCCTGTCCATAAAGCTCCATGTTCTTACGCACGGTTTCTTCGAACATGGCGAAGCCCGGCGCGCCGCCAAAGGCCTCGCGCATACGCTCGCGCATTTCGCCTTGATTGCGAGAGAAGGCGTCCATGGATAGTTCGAGATAGGACGGCACAAAATTTTGCAGACTGTCGCCGTAGAACTTAATCAACTGCCGCAGAAATTGGATCGGCAGCAGATTTTGGCCCTTGCTCTCTTCTTCGAAGATGATCTGCGTCAGCACCGAATGTGTGATGTCGTCACTTGATTTCGCATCAAACACCACAAAGTCTTCGCCATTGCGAACCATCTCGGCCAGATAGTCGAGCGTCACATAGGAGCTGGTCGCCGTATTGTATAAGCGGCGGTTCGCATACTTTTTGATGACCGTCGCGCCGCCCGCCGCGCCATTCTTCCCCGTCTTCTGAGCCGATGGTTTTGGAGTCTCAGTCGTCATTTTTCTTGCCTTTCAGAGTCCTCGGTCTTGAATTGCGCTTGGCGGCATCGGTCGCGTTGGCGATGGCGCCGCACCATTTTTGTGCGCTTGCTAATCTTGGTATAGCATGAAATGAAGAAAAGCCTATCAGTCTAATGAAGGTCAAAAGTCTTTAAGTATCTGAGTTTTCTTGCCCTTCGCTTGGCTCGCGGGCGTAATGTCGGCTGAGCTTAGTGTTGCGGCGCAACAATTGGAGGAGAAACCAATATGGGTGGTGTGGTAATCGCAGCTGCGAAACGCACGGGGGTCGGATCGTTTAGCGGCGGATTGAGCTCTGTACCGGCGGCAAAACTCGGAGAAACCGTACTTAGCGCGGCCATTGCACAAGCCGGGATCGAAGCCGGCGATGTCGAAGAGACGATCATGGGCCATGTGCTGCAAGCCGACCAAGGGCAGAATACGGCCCGTCAGGCGTCGATTAATGCGGGCATTCCGAATGAACGGCCCGCGATGACCATCAACCAAGTATGCGGCTCCGGTTTGCGCGCAGTGGCCTTAGCGGCGCAAAATGTAGAGCTCGGTTCAAAAATCGTCGCGGCGGGCGGTCATGAAAACATGTCGTTATCCCCCCACGCCGCCAATATGCGTTCCGGCACAAAAATGGGACCGGCCAGTTTCGCCGACACGATGATCGTCGACGGCCTTTGGGATGCCTTCAACAATTATCATATGGGCCAGACGGCCGAAAACCTGGCGGAAAAATATCAAATCAGCCGGGAAGAGCAGGATGCCTTTGCGACCGCAAGCCAGAATAAAGCGGAAGCGGCAAAGGGCGCTGGAAAGTTCAAAGACGAAATCACCCCGGTGACGATCAAGACCCGCAAAGGCGAAACGGTCTTCGATCAAGACGAGTATATCCGTGAAGGCGTGACGATCGATACAATCTCCGGATTGCGGCCGGCCTTTGTGCGCGATGGCGGAACGGTGACGGCGGCGAACGCGTCAGGCATTAATGACGGCGCCGCGGCGACGATCGTGATGTCGGAAGAAGAAGCTGAGAAGCGCGGCATTGAACCCCTGGCGCGCATTGCATCTTGGGCCCATTGCGGCGTTGACCCGTCGATCATGGGTATCGGCCCCGCCCCGGCCTCGCGCCTGGCGCTCGAAAAGGCGGGTTGGTCCCTAGAGGATGTCGACCTTATCGAAGCGAACGAAGCCTTTGCGGCCCAAGCCCTCGCGGTTAGCAAAGAGCTTGGTTTGGACCCGGAAAAGGTCAATGTGAATGGCGGCGCAATCGCGATTGGGCACCCAATCGGCGCTTCCGGCACGCGCATTTTGACGACTTTGCTCTACGAGCTCAAAAGGTCTGGAAAATCCAAAGGTCTGGCGACATTGTGCATTGGCGGCGGCATGGGCATCGCCATGTGCGTCGAGCGGTAAGTTGGGAGTATCTGCGTAATCAAGAGAATGCCGGCGGCGAGGCCGGCCCAAACCTTTAGGGAGACGACCAAATGGGAAGAACGGCTATTGTCACGGGCGGCACCCGCGGAATCGGTAAATCGATTGCGCTCGCGCTAAAAGAAAAAGGCGCCACAGTCGCCGCCACCTATGCGGGCAATGACGAGGCGGCGGCCAAGTTTCGCGAAGAAACCGGCATCAACGTTTTTAAATGGGATGTTGGAGACTTTAACGCGTGCAAAGCCGGCATCGAAGAAGTTGAAGGCGCACAAGGGCCAACAGATATCTTGGTCAATAACGCTGGCATTACCCGTGACGGGTTCTTCCACAAAATGTCGAGCGAACAATGGGGCGATGTCATACGCGCCGATCTCGACTCGGTCTTCAACATGACCCGCAACGTCTTCCCCGGCATGCGCGATCGCGGCTTCGGTCGGATCGTGAACATCAGCTCAATCAACGGGCAGAAAGGGCAGATGGGTCAGGTCAACTATTCAGCTGCGAAGGCCGGCATGATCGGGTTCACGCGAGCCCTTGCCCAAGAAGGCGCGCGCAAGGGCGTAACGGTGAACGCCGTTGCGCCGGGCTATATCGGCACGGATATGGTCGCAGCGATGGACGATAAAGTTCTCGACAGCATCGTATCGCAGATCCCCGTGGGCAGGCTTGGCAAGCCCGAAGAAATCGGCGATTGCGTCGCGTTCTTATGCAATGACGATGCGGGCTTTATTACCGGCGCTGTTGTGACGGCCAATGGCGGCCAATACATCGCCGCCTAGCGCCTGCATTTTGCTGTTCTCACAACCACAAAGAAACGCGCGTCGTGGTCGTTACGGCGCGCGTTTTCGTGTCCGCAAGGCCTCGCATTAGCCCTTTTTTCACCAAAATACCGGGCTATGTGATAAGTCTAGGATAGGCTGTAGGACGAACGTGATGCGCGCGGTTTTGGGCTTTGTCGCACTGATATCCGCCGGCGCCGCAAACGCCGGATCGATCTCCTGCGCGCAAAGCGCGCCGCTTACGCAGTCACACACTGACGACGCCAACAATCCGTTTAAGGCGCTTGTGAACCGGGACAACGACCGATTTCAGGCGAATACACTGCGCGGCGCCGATACAGCTCGGTATATTCTTGCCACTGATGATCGCACCGTTTTGGTGCAAGATCGCGCGGGCGACGCGCGTATTACGTTTCTATGCGGTCAAAGCGACACTCGCCTTGGGTGTACAATCGATACCATGTTGCCCGCCGCGGAGATCTTTCGCGTGACGCCGACCCGCGCGCCACGCGGCGATGTCATTTATAAGAGCACCGAGGGCGAGACCTTGATGCGCATTGCAACCTATGGCGGCGCGACCGTCTTCTGGCCAGGAGACGCGCGCGGCAATGCAGCGTCAAAATCGTTCGGCGACGATAACGCCCTGCGACTGCCGTTCGCCAATTACGCCGTCGCCTCACGGCGCGCCAACCTGGCGACAGCCCTTATCAGCGCAGAAACGGGCGCGCCCATCGTTTTTGATATCGGCCCGCCGCCGCGCGTGGAAGATGAGAATGTCGCGGTGCTTGCAGACGCGGTCGTGCGCGCGGCCGAGGGCGTCGCGAAAGTGGCGCGCGATTCAACAGGGGCGCGTGCGATTGCGGCCCAAGCCAAGCGCGTGAAATTTGAGCGGAAAGAAGAAATTGGCGTGGCGCTCAATGATGGCGTTCTTGAAATTCATTACGCCCCGTCGGACGATATTGACGGGCGTCCCTCCTCAGCCATGGTGGCGCGGTTTCTGGAAGAAACCCTTTAAGCGCCGCCCAACGAAACAGACCTTAAAAATGCCCAATTTTTTTGGCACTGTCCATGGATGGGGCGAGAAGCATCAACTCAAACAGTTTTGTGCGCAGTGGCGGCGCTCATGACTGCTGAAGCTATGGTTAATACTTCTTCAGCGCAATCGTTAAAAGAATCGCGGGCGCGCGCAGAGGAAACGCAGGCGATACAGGACCAAGCGCAGTACACAGCGCATGTTTGCGGCAACAATCTGCGCGCGCGCATAGATTGGTCTTCTCTTGATACGTGGCCGGATGGTTTGAGCATCTCAGACGCCTGTGACGGCGCGCTAAGCGCTCTGGAGGCCATGTGCCGCGGAGATGGCAAAGATGACGCTCAGAGCATTGCTCAGTTCGTGTGCGCCGGAGACGGCGGGGGCGCCTCTTTGAGCGCCGGAACACTTCGCTATGGCGCTAGCCCGGACGGTGACGCCTTCAGCGCCACAAAGGCGCTGCTTGATAGCACTTTCTAAGGCAAGCGCGCGAGCCTTTTGCCTGTCACGGCGGCGTCTTTTTTAGTTGGGAACGTAGGCCGGCAGAAATGTCTCGACGCGACCCACCATATCCAACAGCAGCGCATCAGCGTCTTCGGCGCCGTTTTCGGCCGTAAGCGGCGTCATTAATCGCACCAACGCGCCATCCGTCCGTCGCTTAAAGACGGCGTCATAAATGAGCCAGAACTTCATCACAAACTCATTGGCAATGCGCCGGCCGCGCTGTTGATACCAATAATAGACAAGCCGACGATCGCCGCGATATTCGATAATGAGGCGGTTATAGGTAAGCGTCTCGCCCCCAGCGGTGTTCTTATTCAGCACGTCATGGTCGGTGATTTTCCATCCGCCCCCCGGGATGCACTCGCGCGGGGAATGCCATGATCTTCCGTCACGCTGGGCCTCAAGATACGCAAGATACAGATTAATCTGTTTTTCTTCAGGCGTCACAAAATCCGCCACCAGCGTGTCATCAGCGCCAACGGACAACGCGACCGGCGTTGATAGCGCCCGCGTTGTAAAGCGCCAGCCGGTAAGCTCATACGGCGCTTCAACGAAGAGTTTGCGCTCAGGGATGATGAGCGAGTCCGTCTTGATGAAACTTGAAAGCCCCGCGGTCAGCATGAAAATCACCGCCGCCAAAGCCGTCGCCTTTGGCAAAGTGAGCGACCCGATCGATGGCGCAGTGGATTTGAGCGAACCGGCATCAAGGCCCGCCAGCGTTTTCGGTTTAACACCGCGGATTGCGTTGAGCCCCAAAACGAAGCCGAATAGCGCAACGAGGCAAAGCAAGAAGACGACCCAGCCTTCGAAAAAGTGCAGCGCGCCTTCTGCATGCGCTGGTCCATAAGCGTCTACCAAAACGCCAGTCGCCGCGACGCGTACGCTGTTCATGAAGATCGTGATGGGCACTGTGGCGACGATGATTGCCACCCTCGCCCAATAAGGACCGCGATATAAAAACGCCGTGATGACCCCAAGGCTTAAAAACGGAAAGAGATAGCGCAGCCCGCTGCAAGCCTCAGCGACTTCCAATTTGTAGTCGCCGATATCAATGACATTGCCGGACAGATAAGCCGGCACGCCAGCCAGCTCAATCATCCGTACGCCAAGTTCGGATGACATGAACTGGAAATTCCAAGAGAGAACGATGATCACCCAGCGCGGCGGCGGCACAGCGAACAAAAGAAACGCGAGCGGTGCGGCGGAGGCGATCATCAACGATACGCCGCCGAGCGCGGCAACGAGGCCTGCAATTGCGAGCACCAAACCAAAATGTTGAATGACGAAGATGTGGGTGACTTGCCCCAGGAGCAGCAGCAAACCGCCGACACCGATGATGGCCAACCCCGTCAACGAGGGGCCGCCAGCACTTTTACGCAGCACATCGCGATTGCTCCAAGCGAGCCAGGCGGACAGAAGCGGAATGAAATAGGAGTGGCTAAGCTCTTCTTGCGCGCCCCAGCGAAACCACAGATTGCCAAGCGCATCCCAAAACAAGAAAACGAGCGCGATGAGGGGAAGCAGCGCGAACGCGATGATGCGCCTGCTGTCGCGCCGGGCAAAAAGGGATGTCATCTCATCGACGACCGCCATGGGTTCCTCATCATAAAGGGGCGCAACAGCGAGGTTCGCCCCGCGTCACAAGCCCGAAAACACTATACCAGCGCTGGTAAACGCACGGTTTCTTGCGAGCTCAACGGAAAACGGGCGGCCCTGAAAAGGACCGCCCGCTCAATTCTCGTCCGGATAGGACCGAATGCGTAATCGCAAAAACGCGATTACATCATGCCGCCCCCTGTGGATCGGCAACGCCGATCCGTCGGGTTTGTTGCGTTGGCGGCAATCTGATGTAATCGCAAAAACGCGATTACATCATGCCGCCCATGCCGCCCATGCCGCCCATGTCAGGCATTGCAGGGGCGCCGCCGCCGCCGTCTTTCTTCGGCGCTTCTGCGACCATCGCTTCGGTTGTGATCAGCAGGCCGGAAACCGACGCTGCATCTTGAAGCGCGGTGCGAACCACCTTCGCTGGGTCGACGATGCCCGAAGCTATGAGATCGACATACTCTTCGGACTGCGCATTGAATCCGAATTTAAAGTCGTCTTGCTCGAGCAGTTTGCCCACAACGATAGAGCCTTCAACACCAGCATTTTCCGTAATTTGACGGATTGGCGCTTGCAAAGCGCGGGTAACAATCTTGATGCCCGCATCTTGGTCTGCATTGTCGCCGGAGAGGCCTTCAAGTGACTTCGACGCGTAAAGCAGAGCCGAACCACCGCCAGGCACGATGCCTTCTTCAACCGCAGCTCGGGTTGCGTTCAACGCATCATCAACACGGTCTTTGCGCTCTTTCACTTCAATTTCCGTTGCGCCGCCAACTTTAATGACAGCAACGCCACCTGCGAGTTTCGCCAAACGTTCTTGAAGTTTTTCGCGATCATAGTCCGACGACGTCTCTTCGATTTGACGACGGATTTGCGATGTGCGGCCTTCAATGTCCGCTTTCTCGCCCGCGCCGTCGACGATCGTTGTATCGTCTTTGTTGATGACAACTTTCTTGGCCGTGCCAAGCATGTCGAGCGTAACGCTTTCCAGCTTGATGCCGAGATCTTCAGAGATAACCTGACCACCGGTGAGCACGGCAATGTCTTCAAGCATCGCTTTGCGGCGATCGCCAAAGCCAGGCGCTTTCACCGCAGCAATTTTAAGGCCGCCGCGCAGCTTGTTCACAACCAACGTCGCGAGCGCTTCGCCTTCAACATCTTCAGCAATGATAAGCAGCGGCTTGCCCGACTGCACAACCGCTTCGAGAAGCGGCAACATAGACTGAAGGTTGGAGAGCTTTTTCTCGTGCAGAAGAATGAACGGATCTTCGAGTTCCGCGATCATTTTGTCTGCATTGGTGATGAAGTAAGGCGAGAGATACCCGCGGTCGAACTGCATACCTTCGACGACGTCAAGCTCAGTTTCCAGCGACTTGGCTTCTTCAACCGTGATGACGCCTTCATTGCCGACTTTGTCCATGGCTTGCGCAATCATTTCACCGATTTCGCGTTCGCCGTTTGAAGAGATTGTGCCCACTTGAGCGATCTCATCGGAAGACGCGATCTTGGTTGCGCGCGACCGGATGTCTTCGATGACTTTGGCGACGGCGATATCAACGCCGCGCTTAAGGTCCATCGGGTTCATGCCGGCAGCGACCGATTTTGCGCCTTCTTTGACAATCGCTTGGGCGAGTACAGTTGCGGTGGTTGTGCCATCGCCAGCTTCGTCATTCGTTTTCGAAGCGACTTCGCGCACCATCTGAGCGCCCATATTCTCGAACTTATCTTCAAGTTC
>JBCDBM010000057.1:0-15700 GCA_039183665.1 Pseudomonadota bacterium
CGGAAATGGGCCATATTGAATTGTCACGCTCTGCCGACCTGATCGTCGTTGCCCCCGCGACAGCTGACTTAATGGCTAAAGCCGCGAACGGCCATGCCAATGATCTGGCTTCCACCGCAATCTTAGCGACGGACAAACCGGTAATGTATGCGCCGGCGATGAATGTGCGCATGTGGACGCATGCCGCCACGCAGCGCAATTTCAAAACTCTAAAATCCGACGGCGCACTCTTCGTAGGCCCTGAAGAAGGCGACATGGCCTGCGGCGAGTATGGCCCTGGACGCATGAGCGAGCCGGACGACATTGCGGATGCGATCGAGGCGTTCTTCTCGCGCCACGGCGACGCCCCACTCACAGGGAAGCGCGTTTTGGTGACGGCCGGCCCCACTGTCGAGCCGCTCGACCCGGTTCGCTACATCGCTAATCGGTCATCGGGCAAACAAGGATACGCAATCGCTGCTGCGCTGCGCGACTTGGGCGCCGATGTCGCATTAGTGACCGGCCCGTCGAGCGAGCGCCCCCCGGCGGGCGTAACGCTCTCGCGCGTGGAGACGGCGCGCGAAATGTTGGCGGCAACCCAGGCGGCGTTGCCGGTTGACTGCGCGGTGATGTGCGCGGCTGTATCTGATTATCGACCGGCGATTGAGACCGACCATAAAATCAAAAAAGAGCGTGGCGGTCTCACCGCGATACCGGTGGCGGAAAACCCTGACATCCTCAAAACCGTGGCGCATATGACGGAAGGCCGGCCGGATCTTGTGGTTGGCTTTGCGGCGGAAACCGACGACGTGCTTATGAATGCCGCGTCTAAGATGAAGCGGAAAGGCTGCGACTGGATTGTCGCTAATGACGTGTCCCCATGCGGGCACCCGGTCATGGGCGGCGACAAGAATGCGGTCATTTTGCTCACCGGCGATGGCGAGGAAGTTTGGCCGGAAATGGCCAAAGGCGAGGTTGCGCGCCAGCTGGCCCAGCGCATCGCCGATGCGCTCATCGGGCCAGTGGTCGCAGAAGCCGCCGAATAAACCCACGCGGCCGACGCCGGGCTTGTGGAAACAATTTTGGAAAAATCCTTGGCCGCGACTGGTCTCGAATCGCGCAAAATTTTGCGAAATCAATCGAGGAGAATGCGGGCATGCCGGATGGGGCGATGACGACGACGGATAAAGGCGCGCGCACGGCGCCCATCATCAATGTGAAGGTTCTGGAGCATGGCGCCGGGCTTGAACTCCCGCGCTATGAGACCGCATTGGCGGCGGGCTGCGATATCCGCGCCGCCGTCAGCGAACCGGTAACGCTTCAGCCCGGCGCACGCGCCATGATCCCGACAGGGCTCGCCATTGCCCTGCCGCCGGGATGGGAAGCACAGATGCGGCCGCGCTCAGGCCTTGCCGCCAAACACGGCGTGGCGCTGGTCAATGCCCCCGGAACGATCGACGCGGATTATCGCGGCGAGATTAAAGTGATCCTGATTAATCATGGGTCGGAAGACTTTGTCGTGAATCGCGGCGAACGCGTTGCGCAAATGGTGATTGCGCCAGTCTTTCAAGCGCAGTTTACGGTTGTCGACACGCTGGACGATACGGAACGCGGCGAAGGCGGTTTCGGGTCGACGGGTGTTTGACCAATTTCCGGCCTGACGAAAAATCACCTAAAACAGCGCCGATGAATGAGTCTCAACGAGAGCGCTATGCGCGCCACCTCCTGTTGCGCGAGGTGGGCGGGCAAGGACAACAAAAGCTGCTGAACGCCAAAGTCTTGATTGTCGGCGCAGGCGGGCTTGGCGCGCCGATTATTCAGTACTTGGCGGCGGCAGGCGTTGGCGAACTCGGCATCGCAGATGATGACGTTGTGTCGCTTTCAAACCTCCAGCGTCAGGTTCTGTATGGAACAGATGATGTCGGCCGGCCTAAGGTCGAAGCGGCGGCTGACTTCATTGCTCGGCTCAATTCGGACGTCAGGGTAAATGCGTTAGCCTGCCGAATTGATGCGGAGAACGCCGCAGCGACAATTGACGGCTATGATCTCGTCATCGAAGGGGTCGATAATTTTGAAAGCCGATACGCGCTCAACACCGCCTGCATCGCCGCCAGAGTCCCCTTCCTGTCGGCGGCCATCGGTCGATTTGAGGGACAGATTTCGCTTTATAAACCGTTCGCCGCTCCTGGCCGCCTGCCCTGTTATCGGTGTTTCGTTCCCCAAGAGCCGCCACGCGAATCGCAGGTGAATTGCGCCGAAGAAGGCGTGCTCGGCGCGGTGGCTGGCGTCGTTGGGGCCGCAGTCGCCATGGAGGCGCTCAAGGAGCTGCTGGGCCTTGGCGACAGCCTTGCCGGGCGCATCATGTTGTTCGACGGTTTGAGTGGTCGTTGGCGAAATGTTGCTCTCAAAGCGGATCAAGCCTGCACGGATTGCTCCGACCTAGACGCATCGACGGCCTGATCCATCTCATACTCACGAGTAATCGCCAATGCGCGGAGCAATTTTGGTCAGGCGCGGCGCTGCTGGAGCGGCTCCATATTTAACCCTTGAGTTAATTAATTGATTGGTTTAATATGATGATATGCCGAGCTCTACACAGCTTGATGATACCTTTTCTGCGCTGGCGCACCCTGCTCGGCGCGCCATGCTCGCGCGCCTGGCCAAGGGCGATGCGACTGTGAATGAGCTTGCGGAGCCCTTCGACATGAGCCTGCCCGCCATCTCCAAACACATCAAAGTCTTGGAACGCGCTGGCCTCATCACCCAAGGACAAAAGGCGCAATTTCGACCATGCGCCCTGAATCCGGAGCCGCTTAAAGAGGTCGCTTCATGGGCGGCGCAATATCGACCCATTTGGGAGTCGCGATTTGATCAGATGGACGCATATCTCGAGGAATTGACGGAGAGCGACAATGAGAAATGAAATAGATTGGGTGCGGATTGAACGCACTTTTAATGCGCCGATCGAAACGGTGTGGGCCATGTGGACACAGGCTGAATTATTTCAAAAGTGGTACGGGCCCAACGGCATGACAATACCATTCGCCGAGATGGACGTCGTTGAAGGCGGCGCGCGTAAAATCTGTATGCAGATGGAAACGCCAGATAAGACCATGACGATGTGGTTCACGGGAGAATATAAGGAAGTGAAGCCGACGCATCGGCTAATCTACACGGAAAGCATGTGCGACCAAGACGGAAACATCCTTTCGCCGCAAAGTATGGGGATGCCGGAAGGCCACCCCGAAACGACAGAAGTCATCGTTGAACTAACCGAGCGCGGCGGCAAGACCGTCATGAAACTCACGCATATCGGCGTGCCCGCAGACTCGGGCGGCGCAGGCGGATGGGCCCAAGCCATCGACAAGATGGCCGCGTTGTTGGAGGTCTAGCCGTTGCGCCGGCGTTTTCGCGTCAAGACTGATTGAAAGCGTCCTCGATCTAGTCGCATCCAAAAGAAGCCTTTGTATTTCAACGCGAAGAACGAAAAGCTGTTACGTCGTCACGACTATTTTTCCGCCAGCTTGGTTCTCTTCCATGCAGCGATGGGCCGCGGCGATATCATCGAGCGTAAATACCCGCCCAACTTTAATACGCAGTGTCTTCGCTTCAATCTGTGCGACGAGATCCTGCAACGGTGTTCGCATAAAATCTTCTGTTCCGCCGGCATACGTGGTCAAATTCACGGCGGTGGGGATTGCGTCCATCGGACTGAAATTTTCTAAGGCCCAGCTGTCGCCGACCATGCCCGTCATGCACACAGATCCGCCCGGCGCCGCACATTGGATGGAATCGAGCAGGGTTGTCGTCCCTACAAGCTCCAATACCCGGTCGACCCCTTGAGGAAAGACGCTCTTCACGTCGACCGCAATATGGCCCGTATCGATGAAAACATGTTCAGCGCCATGCTCTCGCAGGAGCTGGCTTCGATCGGGGCGTCGACTTGTTGCCGCAACGACGGCCCCACTGGATTTCGCAATCGATGCAGCGGCGAGGCCGACCGACGTGGTGCCGCCGCGAATAAGCAGGCTTTCGCCTGCGTTAAGCCTAAGCGCCGTGAACAAAGAGCCCCAAGCAGTCTGTAGCATTTCGGGCGCAGCGGCCAACTCCGTCCATGGAAGCTCTGTCTCAATCGCTTGAATTTGAGACGCTGGAACACAGGTAAACTCCGCATACCCACCGTCGAAAGTGCGGCCAAGTCCGCCCATCGCGGTAACAACGGTTGCGCCTTTTGAGAACTCGCCCCCTGGCGCGGCCGCGACAATACCCGTCGCTTCAATGCCGAGAATGCGAGGGAACGACACGTTCGGTGAATGTCCCTGCCTCGTAAAAAGCTCGGAACGGTTCAAGCCAAATGCTTTAACGCGGATTAAAACGTCGCCCGGTTTCGGAACGGGAACGGGTCGTTTTTCGATCTTGAGAACGTCAGGACCGCCAGGCTCGTGGATTACAGCCGCTTTCATGGTTTGCGTCATGCGTTGATCCCGTATCAGATTGGGAGGCGCCGTCCCGGCCCTGAATTCGCGTTTCAAAGTATGAGAGACACAAGGCGAAGAGCTTAGTCTTCCAGTGTGATAAGGACCACGCTGCCAGGGGCAACGTCGACTTTTGTTTCGCTAAAGCGCGGGCGTCGAAGTCTGGGCCGAATGCCATTTGAAAATGCTAGGGGTTCAGCTGGCGTGCCGAGTGGCCCGCGATTGAGTTTTTTGTCGCCATTTTCATCAAGATAAGCTGCAAACGAATAATCGCCGGGCTCGAGCCCAAGCAGCCGGATCAACGCGACGCCGCTTTCATCCATGACGCCTTGATGCTTCATCGCCGCGACCTCTAGAAAATCTTCCTCATTTTCATAGACCGTCACACGGACCATCTGCCCAGGCTTGGTTTCGAAATTCGCATTGATGGCCGCGATGACCGCCGACGGATCCGAGTAGCTCTCAAGGTCTTCTTGATTGAGCGCGCCCGACGCCGCCGTTGCGCCTAATACTGCCAGTAGCGTCGCTAATGCCAAACGCATCGATTTTTCCAATCCCTTGCACGCGACCGTTCCTTAACGGCGCGTCGGTCTCTACTCGTTTTATGGTGGCTATAAAAGTGGCTGGTTAAAGGCGATTCAACAAAAAAACGCTGTGATCACAGACATGGGATGAGGTGTGACCGAGGGGCAACGATTTCGCTCATCTGACGAAAACCTTTATTAACCAACCCTCACCAACCGGCGCTCAAGGACCGATCCGTCAAAGCCTCAGGCGCGCGCCTTTTTAGGCGCGGGGCGCGCGATCGTCATCTAACCCCAATATAATGCGGTCCGGCGGTTTATGGCCGTCCGCGAACATTTTGATGTTGATGATTACTCGCTCGCCCATTTCCACCCGGCTTTCCACGGTCGAAGACGCCATATGCGGCAACAGAACCACATTGGGCGCCGCGCGCAGTTTTTTGTTGGGCCCGCCGCGTTCGTAAACGTCAAGTCCCGCGCCGGCGATCTTTCCTTGCTCGATAAGATCGGCGAGCGCATCCTGATCGATGATTTCACCGCGCGAGATGTTCACCACATAGGCATGGGGCTGCAACAATGCGAGACGCCGCGCCGATAAGAGGTGGAACGTCGCTGGGGTATGCGGACAATTGACCGAAATGATATCCACGTGCGCAAGCATCTGATCAAGGCTTTCCCAATATGTCGCCTCCAAGGCGTCTTCTATATGGGGGTTGATCGGTGCTCGATTATGATAGTGTACGGATAAACCAAAGGCGCGCGCCCGTTTTGCGATCGCCTCCCCGACGCGCCCGAGACCGATAATACCGAGCTTCTTGCCGCGCACGCGATGGCCCAACATCCAGGTCGGCGCCCAACCTTCAAACTCGCCGCGTTCAAGTGCGTACACGCCTTCCACAAGCCGACGCGGCACGGCCACAATCAGCGCCATGGCCATATCAGCCGCGTCTTCGGTGAGCACTGAGGGCGTATTGGTGACAATGACGCCTCGATCATTCGCCGCGGCGACGTCAATGTGGTCAACACCAGCGCCGAAATTGGCGATCAATTTCAACCGATCGCCGATTGCCTCGAAAAACGCGCTGTCGAGCCGGTCGCCAAGCGTCGGGGCTAAGACATCACTTTCATTCGCCCGCGCAATGAGCGCATCGCGCGACATCGGTTCGTCATCGCTATTGAGCGTCGTATCAAACAAATCGCTGAGGCGTTGCTCTACCGAGTCCGGCAGGCGTCGTGTCACGCCGACTTTTAACGTCCGGGCGCTCATCGTTGCGCACCTCGCCGCGCGGCCAATCTCGTGACGCGAACCGGAACGCTGACGGTTAACGACTGATTAACGGCTCTGAGCTTTGATAATCTTTTATTCATTCTCGCTTCAGTCGTTGAGTTCCGAGATGCGCTTTTTACCCCGCCCCCGCGCCGCCCTTTGCGGTCTTGCGGCGGCTATTACTATGGCTGGGCACGCCTTTCCTACGCAAGTGGCGGCGGCCGACGCAAGCGCGAATGCGCCCGATACCGTCTCATTGCGCTTTGACACCCCCTCGGGGCTCCCCGTTCCCCGCTTTGTATCGACCAAATCGACACAAACCTATTGTCGCGGCGGTCCAAGTTTTGATCATCCCATAAAACTCACCTTCATGCGAAAAGGCCTGCCCGTCCTGGTCATTGCGGAGACAAGGGACCATTGGCGAAAGGTGCGCGACGTCGATGGAGACGCATGTTGGGTCCACCATACCAAATTATCTGGGGCGCAGACCGCGATCGTTTTGGTCGAGGGGTTGGAAGTGTACGCGCGCCCGTCTGATACGGCGGCGGTGCGGGCGCGCCTAGGCGCGGGCCTGTTGGCCGAGATCAAGGGCTGGGAAGGCGAATGGGCGAGGATCGACGCGGGCGACGCGAGTGGTTGGGCCCTTCGCGACGGCCTGTGGGGTGGGCGACTACAATCGACGCATATTGCAGCGCAGAATTGACCCTAAGGCGCACCCCCGTTACGAAACGCGACGAGCTAACGAAAATAGAGGCCATGAGCGAAGCCAAAAGTAGTTTTGACCGCGAAGAACTCCTCGAGTGCGGTCGCAATGGCCTTCGCGGCCCCGGAAGCGCGCAATTGCCCGTTCCGCCGATGCTGATGTTTGACCGCGTGACGCATATCAGCAGCGACGGCGGGGCCCATAATCGCGGTCGCGTGGAAGCGGAACTCGATGTGCATCCAGACCTTTGGTTCTTTGAGTGCCATTTTCCGGGAGATCCGGTTATGCCTGGGTGTTTGGGTCTCGACGCCTTATGGCAGCTTGTCGGGTTCTTTCTCACTTGGTCTGGCTTGCCCGGCAAAGGTCGGGCCTTGGGCGCCAAGGAAGTTAAATTCTCTGGCATGGTGATGCCTGAGGCGAAGCTTGTTCGATATGAAATCGATATGCGCCGGGTGATGAACAGAAGTCTGAAGCTGGGCATTGGCGACGGCGCCATGTTTGTTGACGGGCGCAAAATCTACGAGGCGACGGATTTACGCGTCGGTCTGTTTTCGGAAGAGCAGCTGCAGGGCGACGGTTCTGTCGGCGCCTAACGTCTAGAAGAGAGGGCGAGCAAGCATATGCGTCGAGTGGTTGTCACCGGCATGGGCCTGGTTTCCTCGATTGGCTCAAATGTCGCTGAAGCGACAAAATCCCTACGCGAGGGCGCATCCGGCATTACGTTCTCAGAAGATTTCGCCGAGCTGGGTTTTCGGTCTCAAGTATGGGCGCGCCCCAAAATTGACGTGGAAGAGGTGCTCGACCGGCGCACCCGTCGCTTTATGGGCGAAGGCGCGGCCTGGAATTATATGGCCATGGAAGAAGCGCTAGCGGATGCGCGCTTGGACAGAGCAGAAATCTCGGACCCGCGCATTGGGTTGATTATCGGCTCAGGCGGCCCCTCGACGCGTGCGATCGTAGAGGCGGCAAACAAAACTGTGTCGTCGAAAAGCACGAAGAAAATCGGCCCGACAATTGTTCCGAAAGCCATGTCGTCCACCAATTCGGCGAATATCGCTGTCCCGTTCAAAATTCATGGCGTCAATTATTCCATCTCCTCCGCATGTGCGACGTCCGTTCACTGCATCGGCGCCGCAGCCGAACAAATTATGCTCGGCAAGCAAGACGTGATGTTCGCCGGCGGCGGTGAAGAGTGCGAATGGACGATGGCCAACTTATTTGACGCGATGGGGGCCATGGCGACGCGGTACAACGAAACACCGCACTCGGCGAGCCGCGCTTATGACAAGGACCGCGACGGGTTCGTAATTGCAGGCGGCGCCGGCATCGTGGTCTTGGAAGAATATGAACGCGCGAAAGCGCGCGGCGCCCCGATATATGGCGAGATCGTCGGCTATTTCGCGAACTCGGATGGAGACGACATGGTTCAGCTGTCTGGCGAAGGCGCCGTTCGGTGCATGTCCGGCGCGATGGAAACCGTAAAATGCGACATCGACTATGTGAACACCCATGGCACCTCAACGCCCGTCGGTGACTCAAAAGAGACCGCCGCGCTGCGCGAGGTTTTCGGCCCGTCAATCCCGCCATTTTCGTCTACGAAATCGCTGACCGGTCATTCACTCGGGGCGGTGGGCGTCCAAGAAACGATTTTTGGTTTGATCATGATGCGCGACCGTTTCTTGACCGCGTCCGCGCATATCGAGGAGTTAGATCCCGAATTCGAGGGATTGCCGATCGTGCGCGAGCGCGTGGACGACGCAAAAATCGACTGCTTTATGACCAACAGCTTTGGTTTTGGGGGCACCAATGGATGCCTCGTCATTCAGCGCGTCGAGGACTAATTGACGCTGGCGCCGAGCGCCCTTGCGGCCATCGCTGTCGCCGCAGCCATCGCGACCTTCGGTCTCTGGTGGATGCGGTTAATGTTGCCGGTCGTCAAAACGCTTCCCAACGCGACAAAGACGGGCCTTTATCTCCTGGTTTGGCTCGCTTATTTCATTCTCACCCTGATCATTGTTGCAGGACAACCTCAATAGCCGTCCCTCAAAGAAGGCCTCAACGCGAAGGAAAACACGATGAGCGAGATTCCGTTTCCCTATGGCGACTTAATGAAAGGCAAGCGCGGGCTGATTATGGGCGTGGCGAACAAGAACTCCATTGCTTGGAGTATCGCGCAGCAGATGAAAGCCCAGGGCGCCGAGCTCGCTTTTACGTATGCCAATGAGGCGCTGGAGCGCCGCGTCCGCCCCTTAGCGGAGAGCCTAGACGCAAGCTTGGTCATTGAGTGCGATGTTCTCTCCGACGCGTCGATGGACTCCGCTTTCGCCACGGTCAAAAAAGAGTGGGGCGCGCTCGATTTCTTGGTGCACTCCATCGCGTTCACAGACAAAGACGAATTGGACGGCTCGTTCGTAGAGAAAACGACGCGTCAGAATTTCAAAGACACGATGGATGTTTCGGCGTTTTCATTCGTGGATGCTGCGCGTCGCAGCGCAGACCTAATGAGCGAAGGCGGAACGATGGTGACGCTCACCTATTTGGGGTCTGAGCGCGTGATCCCTAATTACAATGTGATGGGCGTCGCTAAAGCCGCGCTTGAGGCCTCCATGCGCTATGTAGCGCGCGATTTGGGGCCGCGCGGTATCCGCGTGAACGCCATTTCCGCAGGGCCTATCAAAACGCTCGCAGCGGCTGGCATTTCATCTGGACGCCACATGTTTTCGTTTAATCGTGCGGCGAGCCCATTGCGCGACAACACGGATCCGAAGGGCGTCGCGGGCGCGGCGCTATATCTCCTCTCAGACCTTGGCGTCTCCTGTACGGGTGAAACACACCACGTTGATGCGGGCTTCCACATTGTCGGCATGCCCGATGAGATGGCGCTAAAGGAGTAGCCGAACGGCAATGGCGATCGACGCGGCTTCAATCATCCAGCGCCTCCAGCTGAAGCCGCACCCCGAAGGCGGATGGTTTCGAGAAACCTGGCGGGCCGAGACTGATGCGGGCAGGCGCGCCGCCGGCACGGCGATCTACTTTTTATTGGAAGACGGCCAGCGATCTCATTGGCATCGGGTGGATGCGGCCGAGATCTGGCATTTTTATGCAGGCGCGCCGTTGACGCTCTCAATCGCCGAAGATCACGGCGCGGTGCGTCGCGCCACTTTGGGCCCAGCACTTGACGCCGGGCAAACGCCGCAAGAGATCGTGCCCGCTAATGCGTGGCAATCAGCCGAAACAAGCGGCGCCTGGAGCCTTGTCGGCTGCACCGTGTCCCCAGGATTTGAGGTTTCGGGATTTACGCTCGCGCCCGACGGGTGGTCACCCGGCGATTGAGAAAAGCCTTATTCGCCAAAAATAAGGGTCAGACCTAAAGACTTCACTGGTTCGCGCCCAAATTCCCTTCATTGTTTTTTTGGGCTTCAATCCAGCGCTTGATCTTAGCGTCGAGCACGGTGAGGGGCATGGAGCCCTGCATCAAAATCGCGTCATGAAAGGCCCGGATGTCAAAAGCTTCGCCAAGCTCGTCTTCGGCCAGAGATCGTAATTCTTGGATCTTCAGCATACCAAGTTTATAGGAAACCGCTTGCGCTGGGCGCACGGCATAACGCTCAATTTCTCGTTTGGCCACTGACGGCGATTTGCCCGTCACGGAAACGAGATAATCGATCGCTTCTTCCCGGGTCCATTGTTTCGCGTTCAAGCCTGTGTCCACGACCAAGCGCGCGGCGCGAAAGATCTCCGCCTGCAAGCGACCGAGATTGCCTAACGGGTCGTCATCGTAGAGGCCCATCTCCACCGCGAAGGCCTCGGCATAAAGGGCCCAGCCTTCGGTATATTCAGAATAGCCCAACATGTTGCGCAGCAGCGGTAGATCAGCGCCGCGTGATAGAGAGATCTGAAAATGATGTCCTGGCGCAGCCTCGTGATAAGTCAGTGTCTTAAGCGTGTGCTTTGGCCAAATCGAAATGTCTTTGAGATTGATCCAATAGATACCGGGCATGGTTCCGTCCAGCGACGGGCCTGTATAGTAGGCGCTTGATGAGCTGTCCTGCTCATAAACAGGCATGCGGCGCACCTCGAGTGCTTGGGTCGGCATGGTCGCGAAATATTGCGGCGACGCCTCCATAACTTCCGATACAAACACGCGAATATCATCTAGCAAAGCTGCACGGCCCTCATCCGTATCGGGATAGATCAAATCAGGGCGGCGCCCCAAAGCGTCAAAACGGTCAGCGACAGACCCTTCCGTCAGCCCTTCAGCGCGAAGAATGGCGTCCATCTCGCCGGTGATGCGTTCGACTTCGACAAGACCCAAGGCATGGATTTCATCGCCAGTTTTGCCGCCAGCGCCATAGTAATCGAGCGCATGCTGATAATAAGCCTCCCCTTCCTCGCCAAGTCGCCACACGCCGGCGTCCGAACCCGCCTGCGGCGCCAAATTTTCAAGCGCGACAGAAAGCCGAGCGAAGGCCGGATAGACCACGTTGTCGACGAGCTCTGCGGCGCTCTTGCTCATCTGCGCCACTTCATCAGGCGACAGCGCAGCAACTTGAGACGCTTTATCAGTAAAGGTTCGCACCAGAGGATTGTCTTCGGGCGCCGGATTCGTGAACTGCGCCATTGAGGCGACCGCGCCCTCTATCGCAAAATGGGGCGGCGTGATCCCTAGCGCCGCATCACTGCCGAGAGATTCAGCAACCTCATCAAAGACTCTGCCGAACTCTGAAAGCCGGTCCAAATAGGCTTGAGCGTCCTCGCGGGTGGCCATGGGGTTTTGGGTCTGCAGAAGCCGGGGCAAGAACAGATGCGGCCCCGACAATTGAGACACCACGTAAGGCGAGGACGATCCAAAAACTGGCGCGCCCCCAAAATCGAATTGATTGCGCCGCGTGGCGGTTTCATAGGCGCCGCGTATAATGTCGAAGGTAACGAGCGCATCGCCTGACAAATCGCTGCGTTCGATCCCCCGAATATCTTGAAGGAACGAAAGGTTCATCTCCTGGGCGGCGAGATTGCCCTCAAAGCCGTAGCGCCCTAGCCGGCCATTGTACCCAGCGCCGCCCACGTCCTCGCTAACGCCCAAGAAAGTCGCAAATTCTGGCGAGAACCGCATGACGTGCGCGGCATGTCCCTCAACGAGGGCGTAAAGCGTATCCTCTGCCGACGCCGCGACATCAGCAGGGCCGCTATTCTCTTCAACTGCGGTTGATTGAACGGGTGCGGCAGTCTCGCCGCATGCCGCCAAGCTCAGCGCCGCGGCGCTCAGAGCCAGACCGAGAAAGTGTCGACGCATACCCGTCCCCCAATTTGCAATCAAAAGGTGCAAGCTGGGGCATTTTAGCGCCATTGCGGCGAAAGCCGACCCCTAAGCGCAATGAAATTCTGGAGCCGAGGCGTATCTGCAACGCTCGCCCTGATCAATGTCAAGGCGAGCGCATAAGTGAAAACTGGGTGCCTTGCGCGATCAGTCTTCTTTAGGCTCTTTTGGTTCCTCAGGGATTTCCTCGCCCGTCTCCTGGTCCACAACTTTCATGGACAAGCGCACCTTCCCCTTCGCCTCAAAGCCCAACAGCTTGACGAAGACTTCGTCGCCTTCTTTGACCACCTCATCAACTGTTTTGGGCCGACGGTCCGCAGCCAGCTGAGAAATGTGCACAAGGCCGTCTCTGGGGCCGAAAAAGTTCACAAAAGCCCCGAAATCCATGACCTTAACGACTTTGCCCTTATAGATTTCGCCAACTTCGGGTTCTGCCACGATGGAGTTGATCCACTTATAAGCGGCGTCGATTTCCTCTTTGTTGCTAGAGGCAATTTTGATCAGGCCCTCGTCGTTGATGTCGACCTTCGCGCCCGTCTCCTCAACGATCTGCCGGATAACCTTGCCGCCAGAGCCGATCACGTCACGAATCTTGTCTTTGGAGATCTGCATGGTTTCGATCCGCGGCGCATAATCGCCCAGATCCTCGCGCGCCGTATCGAGCGCTTTGGCCATCTCATCCAGAATGTGCATGCGGCCGCCTTTGGCTTGCTCAAGCGCAATCTGCATGATTTCTTCCGTAACGCCGGCGATTTTGATGTCCATCTGGAGCGAGGTGACGCCTTCGCTTGTGCCCGCGACTTTGAAGTCCATGTCGCCCAAATGGTCCTCGTCGCCCAAAATATCGGAGAGAACGGCGAAGCGCTCGCCTTCGAGAATGAGACCCATGGCGATGCCCGCGACGGGACGTTTGACCGGCGCGCCGGCGTCCATCAGCGCCAACGACGAGCCGCAAACGGTAGCCATTGATGATGACCCGTTGGACTCAGTGATTTCCGATACGAGGCGAATGACATATGGGAATTCTTCTTGGCTCGGAATAACCGCTTTCATAGCGCGCCACGCAAGCTTGCCGTGACCGATTTCCCGTCGTCCGGTGAAACCCATGCGCCCAACTTCGCCGACCGAATAAGGCGGGAAATTGTAATGCAGCAAGAAATTCTCTTTATACGTTCCTTGCAGCGCGTCGATGAACTGCTCATCGTCGCCCGTGCCGAGCGTCGCAACGACCAAAGCTTGCGTTTCACCGCGGGTGAATAACGCGCTGCCATGGGTTCTCGGCAAGACGCCTGCTTCAGCAACGATGGGGCGAACAGTTTTCGTATCGCGACCATCGATCCGCTGGCCAGTATCGAGAATTGAATTGCGGACGATGTCGGCCTCGATCGACTTCAAAATTCCGCCTGCAACGCCTTTCGAAAGGGCGTTTTCATCATCTTCACCGCAGAAGGCTTCAATCGCTTTGTCGCGCGCGGCGCCCGCTGCGTCCTGACGTTCTTGCTTGTCTGCAATGGCGTAGGCGGCGCGGAAATCATCAGCGACGAGGTCGCGGATTTTTCCTTCATGCTCGGAGTTATCCGGCGGCGTAAACGCCCACGGCTCTTTTGCGCAATCTTCAGCAAAATCGATGATGTGATTAATGACTTCTTTAGCAGCGTTATGGCCGAAGCTGACTGCGCCGAGCATGACGTCTTCGCTGAGTTCACTGGCTTCGGACTCAACCATCATCACGGCGTCCGACGTTCCGGCGACGACGAGATCAAGCGCCGTATCGTCCATGGAATCGATGTCCGGGTTCAACACGTATTGGCCATCAATATAGCCGACGCGGGATGCCGCGATCGGCCCCAAAAACGGCACGCCAGAGATGGTCAGCGCCGCCGACGCTGCGATCATAGCAACCACATCCGGGTCGTTTTCCATGTCGTGGGAGAGCACCTGCGCAACGACCAAGACTTCGTTTTTGAAACCCTTGGCGAAAAGCGGGCGGATCGGTCGGTCGATGAGGCGGGATGTAAGCGTTTCTTTTTCGGTCGGGCGACCTTCGCGTTTAAAGTAGCCGCCGGGCACGCGGCCCGCCGCATAGTATTTTTCTTGATAGTGAACCGTAAGCGGGAAGAAATCGAAGGCAGGGTTGGCCGCTTTGGCGGCGGTCACGGCTGCGAGCACTGTTGTCTCGCCATATGTCGCCAAAACGGCGCCGTCAGCTTGCCGCGCGACGCGTCCCGTTTCGAGCGTCAACGGACGGCCGCCCCACTCAATCGATTTTTTAGTTATATTGAACATGATCTCTCTTTTCTCTTGCGTGCAAGCGCGCGACGCGGATCGCCGAGCGCAAAATAATCTGTTTACGAATTCAAGCGGTTTTTGCTTGATGGATCAGTCGCCGCAAAGTCAAAGGCGCGCGGCGAGGTCGTGACGTTGGTCTCCGGCTAGCGGCGCAGACCCAGTTCGCCGATGAGCTTTTGATACCGGGCTTCATCGCGGGCTTTGACATAATCCAGAAGGCGACGACGCTGCGAGACCATTTTCAACAGTCCGCGGCGCGAGTGATTATCCTTCTTGTGGCCTTTGAAGTGTTCGGTGAGGTTCGAAATACGCTCAGTCAGAATTGCGACCTGCACCTCCGGTGAACCGGTATCGCCGTCCTTCTGCGCAAATTGCTTGATGAGCTCAGCCTTGCGGCCGGTAGTAATCGACATAGGTCTTCTCCGCGGCGTCCCAGATATGAAAGGCCGCGCCGGGACGCCGTCCAGCGCGGTCTGTCTTTCAAGCCGCGGCTTATGGGCGATCCAGCGGCCGATGGCAAGGGCTGCGCTTTCGCAGTAGCAGCATCGAATGCCCCTTTCGCTTCGATCGTTTCGCCCCTAACATGGATGCGGGGTGTAATTGGGGCGTTAAATGAGAAAACTTCTCCTATTTATTGGCTTTGTTTTGGCGGTCGGCGCTGCAGGCAATCTCGGCCTGTTCGGCTATTCTGCATGGGTTATCCATCAAGGAGGCTGGGCCGATCCATGGGTCTCCATGGGCGACATGGTCGCTGAGCATATGCCGTTTTTGAACGGTCTTGTGTCTTGGGCGTTCGCTTATCTGCCTGCTAATCTGATGGAATGGGCGTCCGGCTTGCCGGCCCTCGTCTATTTCGGCGGGCGCGCGGTGCTGGCATGGGTCCTCGCCTCGATATCGTTGGGTGTCGGCAAGCGGCTCTAACAGAGCAAAGCTCCCGTCAAAATCCCTTCAAGCATTCATCAGCGGCGTTGCTGCCGAACCAAATCTCATAGGTTCGGTTGCGGACCCGCGCATCCGCATCGTACCGCGCTGTGAGGTCCACGGGCGCGCCGACATTGCACCCCATATCCTCTAGCACCCGCGCGATTGCATTCGCTTGGGCTTCGTCGGTGTGCTTTAGGTACCGTAATTGGGAGCGCTCTTGTC
>JBCDBM010000058.1:0-15613 GCA_039183665.1 Pseudomonadota bacterium
ACAGCATCCCCCTCACCGGCTTGCGGTTTTTTACCGTTTACGGGCCGTGGGGCCGGCCCGATATGGCCTATTGTATCTTCACCGACAAAATGCTGAAAGGCGAACCCATTGACGTCTTTGGCCACGGCGATATGGGACGCGATTTCACCTATATTGACAGTGAAGATCCAATAGGCCATGTCGGGCCGGCCCCACGGCCCGTAAACGGTAAAAAACCGCAAGCCGGTGAGGGGGATGCTGTAGAGCCGTGCGTATGACTCTGACATCAGCTCGTTGGCTTTTTTGGTAGCGCCGTAGAGCGACACCGGCGCGTCGGTCATATCGCCTTCCGCATAGGGAAGTTTTGTGTTGGCGCCGTAAATCGATGAAGACGACGCGTAGACCAAATGGCTCACCGCATAGCGACGCGCCAATTCAAGCATGCTCAAATGCCCGTCCAGATTGGCGCGGCCATAAGCGAACGGGTTGTCGATGGAATACCGAACCCCGGCTTGGGCGGCCAAATGCACTATCGCTTTGATATCCGCATCGCGTGTCGCCCCGACCAACGCCTCGTGGTCGGCGATGTCTAGCTGGGTAAACTGAAATCCCGACTGCTCGCGCAGCGGCGCGAGGCGAGCGTGTTTCAGGGTCGGCGTGTAATAGTCGTTTAGACTGTCGACGCCGAGAACGGTTTCGCCTCGGGCCAACAACTTTTGAGATACGTGTGAGCCGATAAAACCGGCTGCGCCGGTCACCAAAATCGTCATATTACCGCCGATGGGCGCAAGGGATCGCGCTCGAACTTTTCTATCAAGATTTCTTAGTCGTGCAATCCAGGCGCCATGCGGCTGCGACGCCATGCCATCACCGCCGCGACCCCCGCGCACAGCGCGCCCACAAGCAAAAACGCATAATTTGGCGCGATCGACCCTTGCGTCACAAACAGCACGGCTAACGACCCGAGCGCCGCGGCCCCGGCGTTGAGGATATTGCCGGCGGCCAAGACCCGCGCCCGGCGTTCTGTCGGCGCCCGACGCTGCGCTGCTGCCTGCATCGGCACCATAAAAAAGCCCAGCGAGGCTGCTGAAAGACAAAAGGCGACGCACAAGGCGCCGGTTATCGGCACTGCTAAAAACTCGCCGAGGCTCATCAGCGGCGCGTCGTTTGGCGGCGCAGGCGCGGCAAGGCCAAGGCCATAAACGAGAAGCGATAAACCCGCGGCCGCGGCCACGCCATAACCGCCCGCCACCAGTCCAGTTTTGCCCCGCGAAAGCGCGCTTGCTGAAATCGCTCCGAGCCCGGCGCCGATTGCAAATAGGGCCATCGCGAAATTCGCCGCCCCGCCATCGGCGCCCCAGGCGCGTTGGATGTAAACAGGGATTAAGACGGTGACGAAAGTGGAGACGAAATAGAACGCCGCCGCCCCCAGCAGCGGCGGCGCGACGCCCGGTGCCTGAAAGGCATAGCGGAGCACGCGAACGGTCTGCGTAAGCGGGTTGAAATTCAGCTTCAGATCAGGCGCGTTCGGCGCCGCTTTGGGGGCTTTTAGAATCGCCAACCATCCGCTTGCCGACGACAAAAACAGAACCGCGCCCAAGAGCAGCGCCCCGTTGGGCGCCTCGATAAGCACGCCGCCAATGGCCAGGCCCGATAAGATCGCCACAAAAAGCCCGGAATTACAGATCGCATTGCCTTGGATCAGCTCGTCCGCGCGCAAATATTTCGGCATGGCCCCAATGCGCACCGGGCTGAAGAACGCCGACTGAACGCCCATCAAGAACAGCGTCAGAACCAAAAACCAGCCCGCGCCCAGGATAAACCCGACGGCCGCCATCGCCATGATGATAACTTCGACGAGTTTTGTGCGGCGCAGGAGAAGCGCGGTTTCATATTTGTCGGCGATCTGGCCGGCCATGCCCGAAAAAACCAGCATGGCAAACGCGAACAAAGAGCCCACATAGGGCAGCGCGGCCGCGCCGGAATCAACGCCGGCAAGTCCAATTGCGCCAAAGCCAATCCCAATAATGAGCGCTTGGCGCAGCACATTGTCTGCAAACGCCCCCAGGACGAACCCGGTCCACATGGGCAAAAAACGGCGCTGGAAAAAGAGGGGCGCGTCGCGGCTTGCTTGGGTTTCGGTCGTATTAACGGACACTGGGCAACCGGTCCCTTTTTCGCTTTTTGTCGACCCCGGACCATGGTTAGCCGGATGCGCCCAATAGCGCAAAGCGGCGCACAGGGCTGAGATGCATTGCAAGGGCGCTGGCGATCGTTATATATCCGCGCGTCTTAAGCCGGCGAAGCGCGAGCATCGCCATCGCCGCCATCCCCACAGGGAGACAACCTTTATGTGGATTTCCCCCGCCTTCGCACAAGCCGCTGATGCGGCCGCGCCCAATCCGTTCCTCACCTTCGCGCCGATGATCTTCATCTTCGTGATTTTCTACTTTTTGCTGATCCGCCCGCAGCAGCAGGCGCGCAAAAAGCACATGGAAATGGTATCCGCTGTGCGCCGCGGGGATACGGTGGTCACGGCTGGCGGCATGGTCGGCAAAGTTACCAAAGTGCTTGAGGGCGAAGAGGTAATGGTTGAGATTGCCGACAATGTTGCGGTGAAGGTCGTCAAATCCACCTTGAGCGATGTCCGTAACAAGACGGAACCCGCCGCGAACGACTCAGAAAAGAAGTAAGCGCGCGCGCCTGACTTTGCCGGGCGCGCGGCGTTGCATCGATCGCCATGCTGCAATTTTCGAAATATCAAATCGGCGCCATCTTAGGGCTGGTCATCTTCGGGGCGCTGTTCGCGGCCCCGAATTTTCTGTCCGAAGAATCGCGCGCCAACCTGCCGGGGTTTCTACCGCGCACGACCATTAATCTTGGTCTCGATTTGCGCGGCGGTTCGTATCTGCTGCTCGGCGTCGATACGGATAAGGTCATCCAGGACCGAATGCGCGCCACCATGGCCGATATCCGCCGCGAACTGCGGCCCGATCGTGCGGCGGGTCGCGACCGGGTCGCCATCGACACGCTGGTCTATAACGAAAACACCAATGTCATCTCACTGCGCTTGCGCGATGCGTCGCAGTTAGAAGAGGCGCGCGAAAGGGTCGGCGACGTCACTGACGCGGGGGCGTTTAATGCGGCGTTGGGTCTTGGGACGCGCACTTTCCAAGTCTCTGTTAGCGGCGCGCGCATCGATATTGAGATGACGGCGGACGCGCGCCGCGATTTCTCAAGCGAGGCGGTGCGCGATTCCATTGAGGTCGTGCGGCGTCGCATTGATCCAACGGGCAACAAAGAAGTCGCGATCCAACCTCAAGGCGAAGCGCGCATTGTTGTCCAGGTGCCTGGCGATAATGATCCGGAAGCACTGAAAGCTCTTATCAACCGAACGGGTCAGCTGACCTTCCATCGCGAAGACCCGTCCGTAGACCCCGTGGACGCGCAATCAGGTTTGTTGCCGCCGGGGCGCATGCTGACGCCCTTTGCAGATTTTGCGAATTCCGGCGAGATCTCCATCGTGCTCGTGGAAGACCCAGAAATCACCGGCGACATGGTGGTGAACGCGTCGAGCAGCGCCAACCCGGATAGCGGCGGCTTTCAGATCAATTTCGAATTCGATAATCGCGGCGCAATGCGCTTTGGCGATTATACGCGCAACAATATCGGGGCGCGTTTTGCGATCGTTCTGGACAATGAGGTGATCTCCGCGCCCGTGATCCAGGGAGCGATCACGCAAGGACAGGGGCGCATTACCGGCGATTTTTCCGCAGCGGAGGCGGCGCAAACCGCGCTGCTCATTCGCTCTGGCGCCTTGCCGGCGGAGCTGACGACCCTAGAGCAGCGCTCCGTTGGCCCTGATCTTGGCGCCGACTCGGTGCGCGCCGGCACGCTCGCGCTCATTATCGGTTTCATTGCCGTCATCATTTATATGATCGCCTCGTACGGTCGGTTTGGGGTCTATGCGGACGTGGCCTTGGTGGCGAATTTGGTGCTGATCGCGGGCGCGCTATCGCTATTTGGGTCGACGCTTACACTTCCAGGCATCGCCGGGATTGTGCTGACGGTCGGCATGGCGGTTGACGCCAACGTGCTTATTTTCGAACGCATTCGCGAAGAGCTCTCCAACGGAAAATCACCCATCAACGCCGCTGAAATCGGCTATCAAAAAGCCTGGTCCGCTATTTTAGACGCCAATGTCACGACGTTTTTCGCGGCGATGATCATGTTCCTACTTGGCGCGGGGCCAGTGCGCGGCTTCGCCATTACGCTTGCCGTAGGCGTCGTGACGTCGGTCTTCACCGCTTACGTTCTAACCCGCGTCTTGGCCGGACAGTATTTGCTGTCCAGACGGCCCAAGCAATTGCGGCTTTAGGAGCGACGAGATGTATTTGAAACTCGTCCCGGATAACACCGATATCCAATTCATCCGCATGCGCATGGCGGCGCTGGCGTTGTCGCTCGCGATGCTTGTGGGCTCGGTTGTCGCGCTTGTCACGATTGGGCTTAACTTCGGCGTTGATTTTCGCGGCGGGGTCACCATCGAGATCGCTGACGATGAGCCCATAGATATTGGTGACGTGCGCACCACGGTTTCAGCGCTGGGTCTGGGCGACGTGAAGGTCACTACAATCCAAGATTTTGCCGGCGGCGACGAAGCGGTGATGGTGTTCATTGAGCAACAAGAAGCGGCGCCCGCGGAAGACTTAGACGACCCAGCGTCGGTTGAAGATGCGGAACGCCGAAACGAACTCGCCCAGCAAGAAGCCTCGCTCGCGGTTCAAGAAGCGCTGCGCGGGCTTTTGGGTCAGGACTTAGAATTCCGAAAGATCGACGTCATCGGACCTACCGTTTCCGGCGAGCTCATTCAGAAAGGCGCCATCGCCGTGGCGCTCGCGATCGGCATGATGCTCATCTACATTTGGTTCCGGTTTGAATGGCAATTCTCTGTCGGCGCGATCACCGCGCTCGTCCATGACGTCGTGATTACCCTTGGGATGTTCGCGGTGACGGGCCTTGAATTCAAACTCGAGATCATCGCCGCGCTGCTCACCATCGTCGGCTACTCCATGAACGACACCGTGGTCGTCTATGACCGCGTTCGAGAGAATTTGCGCAAATTCAAAAAGCGTCCCCTGCCGGAAGTGCTGAATTTGTCCATCAACGATACGCTCTCGCGGACGGTCATGACGTCAGGCACCACGCTGCTGGCGCTTTTCGCGTTGGCGTTGCTTGGCGGGGAGGTGTTGCGCGGCTTCACCCTCGCCATGGTTTGGGGGATCGTGATCGGCACCTATTCGTCGATCTTCGTCGCATCGCCCGTGTTGCTCGCAACAGGGGTGAAACGCGATTGGTCCAAAGCCGCGCTCCAAGCGACCCCCTAGCGCGACGCCGCGTCGCGTTTTCTTACGGCTGATACGGCAAGGACGAATGGTGATGCACGATGCGCAGCACGCCGTCTGCGTCTTTTTTGTAGCCCCAGCTCTTATCAACTTTCGTGACGCCGCCGTCTTTGTCGGTCATGGTCACCCAGCCCATCCACATCGCGACATCGCCTTCGATAAAGCTCGCCGCTGTTTCGGATACGCATTCGCGCCAGCCCTTAATCCCAAATCCGCTGTCTAGGGGGAAGTCTGGATCGTGTCCCACGAAGTAAGACAGCGCGCCTTTGCGCGTGGGACGGAATGTCTTTTCGCCGCTTGCTAAGGTGGGTTTGAACAAGACCGGGCCGAGATTGTAACCATAGGCGGCGTCCAACACGCCCTCGGCGACACTGCGCGCGCCGTCTATGCCATCCGCTTCGTAGGCTTTGGCGATCGCAACAAGTGCATCGCCCCAAGCAACGCGGGCTTGATCGAGTTCTTTCTCGGTAATGGGCATCATACGGTCCTTTTGTGGTCGTTTCGCTATTGACGATTGCGATCAGGAATTGGGCGAAAAGGGACCCCAAATCAAGGGCGCGGAAAGGCCTGCGGGCCTAAAAAAAATCGATTGCTCTGCGCTCAAATCATACGAGCCCCCCATTCTTTGTGCGGCCGACTCGCCGTACAGTCGACCGATGCCAGTGTTAAAAAATAACAAAGCAAAGTTGCGCGGCTCATGGCGGCGCTCAACAGCTATTGGATTGGCGCTAGCGCCGTTTGTTGTCGGCCCGATCGCCCCAACGCCGACAATGGCCGAGGATAAGATCGTCGTCACCGGATCGCGGATCCTTCAGAGTGCGGATGCAGCATCCCAACCGGTGGTTCAAATCGATGCGGACGCGATCGCGCTTTCTGGAACGGCCACAAGCCTCGGGAACTGGTTGAACGATCTGCCGGCATTGGGGTCTAACTTCTCGACTGCGCATTCCTCGCGCTTTGTGGGCACGGTCGGCTACAACTTCCTCGACCTTCGCGATCTCGGCGAGAACCGCACGCTCGTTCTCGTAGACGGCAAACGCCATGTGGCCCAAGATCCCGGCGCCGCCGCAGTAGATATCAATACGATCCCTACGGATCTTATCGAGCGCGTTGAAATCACCACCGGCGGCGCGTCCGCCGTCTATGGCGCTGATGCGGTAACCGGCGTTGTCAATCTCATCTTGAAGGATGAATTTGAAGGGTTGAAACTGCGCGGCCAATGGGGTCGTGGCGGCGGCGATGCGTTTGACACCTATTTTATGTCCGCTACTGCCGGCGCGCGCTTCGATGATGATCGCGGCGGCGCGATATTGAGTGTTGAACACAGTATTCGCGAGTTTTTGGATGGCGGCGAACCTGAAAACTCAACATCGATCCGTGGGCGGACCATTGAGTGTACGCCCGCTGTGCAAGCGCGCTTCGGTGTTCCCGCCGGATTTGACGAATGCGCTGTGGGCCCAGGCGCCGGGCTTGGCGGGTTTTCCGTCGGCGGCACGTTCTCGGCTATTGGGTCTCCCTTATGGCCGGGGCTTGTGGCGCCGATTGACCCCGATAATGACGGCGTCACCCAGTCCAACATCCCCATTTACACCTTTACGCAACAAGGCGAGGTCGTTCTCCAAAACACGTCCAATCTGGTGAGTGATTTTGAGTGTTTTGATTGCGATTTTGTGGATCTCGTCGACGTCACGCCAATCCAGCCGCGCGTTGAGCGTTTCAATGTCAATGCGCGCTTCACTTATGAGATTGCGCCATTTGCGACGGCCTATCTCGATGCAAAATTTGTGGAGACGGATTCTTTTCAAGAAGGCCAACCCAGTTTCGATTTTCTTTTTACCTCGCTCCCCATCTTCGCCGACAATCACTTTGCGACCCCCTCGCTGCAACAGTTTTTTTTCGATGCGGCAACGCCGGTCATCTTTGTCCAGCGCTTTAACTTGGATCTTGGGCGGCGCGGCGAAGAGAATGAGACCCGAACCCGCCGCTTTGTCGCCGGGTTTGAGGGCGAGTATGATAATCCGCTTTTCGGTGAAACGTGGACATACGACGCTTCGTTCAATTACGGTCGGTCAAAGCGGACGCTCGTTGCGCTGAACAATCGCCTGAACCTCAACTGGTTTGCCGCGATCGACGCGGTGACAGCGCCCGGCGGCGGCGCGGAATGCCGGGTGACGCAGCAATTGCGCGATGGTTTGCCTTTGTTTCTTGCGGACGGCGCCACTTTGGTTTCTGAGGAACTCGCCGCCAATTGCGTGCCGGTCAACATCGTCGGATTTAATCAGATCACGGAAGAAGGCGAAGCCTTCGTTAATATCGACTCAGTGCGCACCGACATTAACCGCCAAAAGGTGTGGTCAGCCCATACGGGCGGGCCAATTTTCGATGTGCCCGCAGGCGCGGTGGATTTGGTTGTCGGCGCTGAATATCGCAAAGAAGAATCCAGCACGACGCCCGCGCCGGAGGACGCAGCAGGGCTGACATTCGGCAATCAAATCCAACCGCAGAGCGGGTCTTTTGATGTCGTTGAAGGATTTGCAGAGATACGCATTCCCGTGCTCCGTGACCAGCAATTTGCAGAGCGCTTAGACGTGAGCGCGGCGGTCCGCTATGGCGATTACAGCACTATTGGGGGCGCCACCGCGTTTAAGGCGGATGCGCTTTATCAACCGGTCGCTGGTCTCGCTATTCGCGGCGGGTATTCCCGAGCTATTCGCGCGCCCAATATCAATGAACTTTTTGCGCCGCTCGAGCAGACCTTTGTCGTGGCGACCGACCCGTGTTCAGAGTCTGAGATCGTTGCGCTGGAGATGGCGGGGACGGTCGAGGGCGCGGCGTTGGCTGCGCTGCGCCGAACCAATTGCGCGGCGCTCGGGCGACCTGATAATTTTGAGTCGCTCGCCGATGACGTCGCCCTGGCTGGTGAGATTGGCGGCAATCCTGAACTACTAGAGGAACGCGCCCATACCTGGACGATCGGGGCGGCGTTTTCGCCGCGCGCGGTTCAGGGGCTTTCGCTCTCGCTCGATTATTGGAACATCCATTTGGATGGTGGCGTCGGCGCCTCGCCGGCGCAAGAAATTTTGGACTTATGCGTCCAATCCGCAACGGGCGTCGATAATCAGTTTTGTGATCAAATCTCCCGCGATCCGGCGTTTTTTGAGATTACGAACATCCGCCAAGTGGACTTGAATTTTGCCTCGATTGAAGCGGCGGGTCTCGACTATGAGGTCTCCTATCAGCTTGATCTTAACGATGCGGCGCGAGCGCTTTTCGGTGAGAGCGATTGCGATTGGGGCGCGATCACCACACGTGTCCTCGGCACCCATTATCTCAAGCAAGTGGAGTATCCCTTCGCGTCGGCGCCGGATGATCCCGAGTCCTTCCGCGGCGAGTTGGGCACGCCGAAAAACCTCTTTAACGCTGATGTCGTTTATCGCCGGGGGGGCGTTGGCCTTTCCTATGGTCTGCGGTTTTTGGGCGACCAACTTATCGTTGACGACGAAGCATTCGCTGCAAACCCCACCGCGCAGTATCCATTCAGGACGGGCAGGGCGTATTATCACGACCTCGCCTTACAGTTTGACATTAAGCAGGTCGCCCGCGCGCAAATCGGGGTTGATAATTTAACGAATGTTCTGCCTGCAGACTTTTTGGGCGTTGGGACAGGCGTATCCGCCAGCGAACGCGCCGGCTCGTCCATTTACGATAATATTGGCCGGTTCGTGTATGCGGGGATTGAACTCGGGTTTTAGAGGTAAGTTTGGGCTGCCCGGCGCCGGTTTCTGACGAGCGTAATTACCTGCAACGGTCTCAAACGGTTTTCAGATTCTCGTTCACGAAATCCCAATTGATGAGGTGGGCCATAAACACCTCGACATACGCAGGCCGCTTATTCTGGAAATCGAGATAATAGGCGTGTTCCCAAACATCCATGGTGAGCAGGGGCGTCGCATCAGGGTCTGTGAGCGGTGTTTGCGCGTTCGACGTTTTGCGCACTTCGAGCGCGCCGTTCGCCGCGACGAGCCATGCCCAACCAGCGCCGAACTGCGTAACCCCCGCTTGCGCGAAGGCATGTTTAAAACCGTCATAACCGCCAAACGCCGCGTTAATGGCGTCCGCAGCGGGTCCCGTTGGGTCGCCGCCGCCATCAGGCGACATGGAACGCCAATAAAATGTGTGGTTCCAAACTTGCGCGGAATTGTTAAAGATGCCGGTTTTAGACGCGTCGTCAGCGGTGTCTTTGATGATCTCTTCAAGGCTCGCTGACGCGTAGGCGCCGCCGTCAATCATTTTGTTGAGGTTGTCCACATAAGCGCGATGGTGCTTGCCATAATGAAAGCTCAACGTCGTCGCGGAAATGTACGGCTCCAGCGCGTCAGCCGCGTAAGGCAGATCAGGAAGAGCAATCGCCATCGTGGTAAACCCTCATTCGATGATTGCGTCGCGCGCAGAGCAGATTTAGGTCAGGCCGTGGAGACGCTTTACCATCAGATGCTGCTGAGATGAAAGATCAACCTGCCGAACCTGCGGACTACTGCGAGTGGTTCTTGAAATCCCGCGATGAAGATCGATGGTTGGCGTCGCGCTATGCGCAAGACGCAATGCGTCATCGCTTGGTGGCGCTTTACGTTTTACTCGGCGAGTTGCGTCGCGTGCCGCGTGCGGTGTCGGAGCCAGCGTTAGGCGAGATCCGTTTACAATGGTGGCGCGACGCCCTTGGTGAAATTCGCGATGCGCGACTGCCGCGGGCGCATCCCGTTGTCGAAGCGTTGGCGCGTGCGGACCTGTCGGCTGCGCCCATAGAAACCCTGATTGATACAGCGATTGATGCGGCGGCGCGTCCGCTTTACGAGGCGCACTTTACGTCTGCCGATGACTTGATTTCTTGGCTCGCCAAAATCGAAGGTGGCATAGACGCCGCCGCGGCGCGCCTTGCAGGGGCGGATGCTGAAATCGCTGCGGCCGCCTGTCGCGGCGGATCCGCCCTTGCCGCTGCGCGCGACGTCTGGCGCTTGGCGCCGCAATTGAGCGACGACGTGGCGGCGCGCGCGAAGGCGATTTACGAAGAGGCGCGGGAGATTCTGGCCAAAGCGCCGCCGGCGATTTCGCCAACGCTTCTGCATTTCTCGCTAACGCCCGTCTATCTGTCGCGAAAGGGCGCCGCCTTCCCGCTGGTGAAGCGCGGTCGGCTGTTCGCCGCGATGGCGACAGGAAAAATTTAAGCAGTATACGAAGTTCTTAGTGACTATCGATGATGCTCGATATTGTCTTCAATCAGCGCGCGATTATAGGCTGCCAGGGCTTTCACGCGCGAGAGATAACCGATTACGGAGTCGCGTTTTTCTCCATCGACCACGGGCAAGCCGTGTTCGTTGTTCCCGCGCAGTTTTGCTAAGGCTTCGCCAAGGGAGTCGCTCGATTTCAGTCGTTTCTCGCCCTCTTCCAAGGGCGCGCCCGGCGGCGCGGGCTCCATCACGTCGCGCACACGGATGGTTTGCAGAATGATCCCCTGCGGCCCCTCGGAGAGGTCATAGCCCCGGCGCGACAATTGCCAATGGAAGAACGATTTTCCGATCAGCGCTTGGACCACAAGGGTCGCAAGGGCGACCGCGACCATTAATGAAATCGTAATGCCGTAATCGCCCGTCAGCTCAAAAACGATGAGGGTCGTCGATATGGGTGCGCCGAGGATTGCGCCGCCCACCGCGCCCATCCCAACCATGGCGTAATAGACGGGGCTTGCCGTCGCCGCGTCCGTCAATTGCGAGAGGGCGACGCCAAAGGCGGCGCCGGCGAACACGCCAATGACGAGCCCCGGCGCGAAGACGCCGCCGCCAAAGCGCGACGACACTGTAATCGCCGTTGCGACAGATTTGGCCACCACCAAAATAATCAGCATCTGGAGCGTATAGGCCCCGGACAACGCGTTGGTGACCGCCTCATACCCGACGCCAAAAACCTCCGGGTAGAAGGCGCCAATCAACCCAACAGCGACGCCGCCAATGGGCGGCAGAAGGTAAAACGGAATGCCAAAAGACTGCGCAAACAAACGCGAGCCGTTGGTCATGCGGTTGGTGAGAGACATGAAGCCTGCCGCAAGTAACCCGCATAGCAGGCCTAAGAGCGCCGCCAACGGCACATCGAAATTCGACACATCGCCATAGGGCGGCGGGGCGAAAGCGGGGAAGTCGCCTAAATACGTTCGTGTGACGATGGCGGCGACGACGCTGGCCGCTGCGATGGGGCCGAACAGCGAGAGGGCGTAATTGCCGAGCACCACTTCAAGCGCAAACAGAACGCCGGCGATCGGCGCGTTAAAGCTTGCCGATACCGCCGCCGCGGCGCCGCACCCCAGGAGCGCGCGCCGTTGCTGGGCGTTGAACCCGAAATGGCGATCAATGACCGAGGCAATAGTCGCGCCCAAATGCACAGCCGGACCCTCTCTGCCGGCGCTGGCGCCTGAGCCTAAGGACACCGCTGTAACCACAGCAGAGGCGAGCCCTGCGCGGGACGATATCCGCGCATCGCCAACAGCGCGAGCTTCGATCACTTCAGCGACGCCTTCGCTCTTGCCCTCTTTCAGCCACCCATATTTTTGCGCCAAGAAGAGGAGACCCGATACGCAAAACCCGCCGATAACCGGCGCCGCCCAGGCGCGGCCAAAATCGAGAGATCGCGCGCCGCTAGCGACTTCCGGCTCTGGCGCGCCAAAGGCGATCATTGAGACCGCGTCAATCGCGAGCCGAAACGCAATGACCCCATAGCCCGCCGCCGCCCCGATGACGATGGCGAACAGCCACAAACGAAAAACGTTTGTCCGTCTCAAATAGCGCGCCACCCTGCGCAGGGTAAGCCGCAAAAGCGCAACGTTCCGAGTCATGACAATCGAGCTGAGGCGAAGGCTGATCTTCTTCATAACAGTATTCGTTACGAAGTCTAAATGTCGCTATATGATTAACGCGACATTCATCACGTCTTGGCAAAATCGCTGTCTCTCACGCAAGGCGAGCGAGGCTTCATGGGCGATCCTACAGCGACCGGCGGTGCGGTCGGAGACACCGACACGCAAAACACCATTGATCCGGCTCGCGCGGTCGCTGCGCTGCAGCGCTGGCGCGCGCGCGTAGCGGAGGCCATGGGCGCAGATCCCGGCGGCAGCCTTGATCAGCCCGACCGAAAATTAATGATGCTTCGCGCCTTCGGGTCGACCCGACGGTTGAGCGAGTTATGCATGACCCATCCGGCGGCTGCAGCGACGGCGCTGCTGGACGGTCCGTCGCCGATCCTGGCCGAAGCGGCGCGCGACTTGGCTGCGCTTGATCGCGGCGTCGGCGGACCCGAAGCACTGCATGCGGCGTTAGCGCCCATTAAAAACCGAGCCGATGTGGCGATCGCCCTCGCAGAGTTGGGCGGCGTTTGGACGCTTGCGGACGCCACGGCGGCGCGGGTGGATTTTGCGGAACGTCTCGTCGAAGTGGCGCTGCAATGGCTCGTTCGCGCCGCCGCCAAACGCGGCGAGCTCCCAGCGGAAGAAGACGCTGCGTTCATGCACGGCGCCTTTGCGCTCGCCAGCGGTGATTTTGCCCAAGAGGATCTCGCCCCCTATGGGCCGCTCGACCTCATGGTCGTTTACAACCCCAGTGCATTTGACGCGGCAGCGGCGCGCACCGCCGAGCGCGTGTTCGTCCGTATCGGTCAAGAGTTGCGCGCTGCGTTTGAAGGGCGCCCGGGCGATTACCCGCTCTTCGCCTTGAAAACGCCGATGGGTTCTGGCGTTGGCGGCGCGGGTATCGTTGAGGATATCGCGCGTGTAAAAGCGGCGATCGCCGGTCCGCAATCCCACGCCCTTAAGTGCTGGTTGGCGGGCGCGCGTGTCGTTGCGGGTGATCGCACAGCCGGCGGCGCTTTTCTGGAAGAGCTTGAACAAACGATTTGGGAAGAGTCTCCAGCGGCCAATGAGGAGATGCGCAAAGAGTTTGAAGCGGAAAGCGATGATCCGCGCGCCTATTTCCGACGCATTGCTGATCTGTGCCGGTTGGCCGTTGGCGGCGCGCGGCCGATGTTCCGCACCGCCTCGGCGCGCCAGGTTTTTGAAACTGCAGCGCGCTCTAATGCGCTCAACGAGGATGTCGCTCGTCGGCTTATCGCCGGCGAAGAGTTGGCGCATATCGTCGTCTCTCGGGCGCAGATGCTGCGCGGGTTTGCATCGATCGATGTGGAGCGCGATGACGAACGCCAAGCCTTGGCGCGTCTTGTCGGGTTCTCCACCTATGATGAGCTCGCGCTTGTATTGCGCGGGTCTCAAATGGAAGCGCGCAACACGCTGTTGCGGTTGATGCGCGGCGCCCATGAGGAAGTCGCCTTGTATCAAGGGGAAGAGGGCGATCGCCAGGATGCCGATAAACTTGAAGACTTAGGATTTTCCAATGGCGCCAGCGTCGCCAGCGCCATCGATGGTTGGGCTGAGCGCGCGGGGGGCGATGGCGAAAAGCGTTTCGCTGCTCACGCCCCTGGATTGCTCACGGAGTTTGGCGAAACGCAATATCCTAATGACGCCATTCGCCTGTTCGATACCTTGTTAACGAGAGCGCAAGACGATGACGCTGTCTTCGGCTTGGTGCGCGAGGGCGCCCCCCAGCGCAGCGCTGTAGTTGAAGCGCTTGGGTGCTTTGGCAAAATGGTCGAACCGTTGACGCAATCACAAGAAGGCGCCGCAGCTTTCCTGGACATCAACGGCATGGAGACTCCCCATACCGGGCCTGAGTGGGTGCTGCGCTATACGCCGCCCGTCATTGATGAAGCAAGCAAGCTCGAGGATTACGCCGCCTGGCGTCGCGAGACGATTGCGCGCGTCGCGCTTAGCGCGGCGAGCGGCGGCGCGTCGTTTGACGCGGCGGCGCGCGGGCTGGAGGCTATCCATACACGCACGCTCGCCGATGTGTTTGAGCTCGCGCGCAAAACCGCGCCGAAAGAAGAAGGACGGATTTGCGATCGCATCGCGGTCTATATCTATGACGGTGTCAACGGCCATCTGCCTGGCGCGTCTACAGCCATCGGCTTCATTGGCGACAAGGCTGCAGGCGAAGACGGCAATGCGTTTGTCCGTCGCTATCTTGGCATGCTCGACAGCTTGGGCGAGGGCGTTTTCGCCATCGCGCCTGATGCATCGCGCCGGGCGGGCGGCGTTTCCGGCCCGCTCGCGCAAGAAGCGGGCGCTTTTAAAGACTATGTTCAAACCGAAGCCGTGGCTCATGACTTGATCATGATGGCCCGGGCCCGGGTGATCGCCGGCGCCCCAAAAATCTCTGACAAAGCGCGCGATGCGCTGCGCAGCGCCGTTTCCACGGGGCGCCGCGCTGACGTTCTGTTCCGAGATTTAGACCGTGCGCGCGCCCAGCGTATGCGCCGGGAGCAAGCTGGCTCGGATTGGGACTTGGAGCGGTTCGCTGGCGGATTGTGCGATGTGGAGTTGGTCGTCAGCGCCCTGATTTATCGTCACGCCTGCGCCCATCCTTTCGTCCAAGAAGGCGACGTGGCCGAGGCGCTCGACGCCATGGCGCGTTCAAGCCTGATCGGCGGCGACGCTGCGCATACGTTAAGCGCTGCGCACAATTTTTGGAGCCGCCTGCAAACCGTGCGCGCTCTGTCTCAGTGGCACGATCCGCTCCACGCGCCTGTGCGCCGCAGGTTCGGCGCGTTGATTGCGCGGGCGGCCGGCGTCGACGGCTTCGAGCAAGTGCGTCCCCTGATGAGTGGCTATGCGGACGACGTGACCCGCCTTTATGGACAGCTCATCTTGGGCCGGCCAACGTTAACGAGCACGCCAGCAAGCGCCGCTGGCGCTTAACGCGCCGCGCGCTTCAACACGTACACCCGCAGCGCTGACGCTAATCCGGGCGGCGGGGCGGTGCGCAACCGTTCTGCATCCACATCACTAACAAGCGCGAGCAGCGAGCGACCGTCCTCGAGCGCTAGGCGCTCTAACGCCGCCCAAAATTCCGGCTCAAGCGCAAGGCTTGTGCGGTGGCCTTTTAAGGTGATCGATCGCTTGCGCATAACAAGCAAAATTGTGGTTTAGTTCGCGCCGCTGCGCAAAGGGCGCGCCAAAACTATCGCTTGGCCCAATGATCAACGCCATGGGTGCGGATTTTTGTGGTGGCGAGCGTTACCCCGTCAATGATGCCCGCAAGGTGCGAGACCGCTTCGCTTTCCGCATTGGAAAGATCCGC
>JBCDBM010000059.1:0-15505 GCA_039183665.1 Pseudomonadota bacterium
CGTCGGTAGACGTCGTCCTCGCCACGCGGCATAGGCGAGGGCGTCCTCAAATGCTACATGGACGACTGGGTGGTGCTCTTTGTCGTGAATTGAGGACTCAGGTCCGAAAGGCGTGCGCCACGAAGCGCCTTCGACAAATCTCCACCAGTTGGTCAACGTTGATTCAGCGCCGGGTAGATGGGGGGTAAACACCGCTGATCCCGGCGCGCGCAGCGTCTCCGGCAAATGATTGAATTGCTTCTCGGGGAGGCCGCGTTCAGCGCGTGTAACGTATCCGGTCGCCGTGACAAACTGTTGAAACTGACGATTGGTGACCTCCGTGACGTCTATGCTAAATGCGGATAGCTCGACGGTGATAATTGGAGTTTCTTCAGGATAGAATCGATCGTCTCCGATCCGATAATTTCCTGACGGAATAATCACTTCATCCTTGTAAAAACTATATTTCAAGCATTTATTCGAGGGCGTCGATTTGAGACTGCTAGGAGGTGGGTCGCAACCGCTTATAATCGCACAAGCCGTAAGTATCGTTATTTGCCGCAAACAGGTCACAAAGAGTTCTCATTATCCGGCTAACACGCCAGAGTCCTCATCCTGCCGCAAATTACCATAGTAATTATTCTTTCACGAATCCCTTCTCCATGCGCCGAGGGGGCGACACGTAAGTCAATTAAATATGAGCATTTATTTGCTCAGCTCCCTAATCATTCCAAATTCAAAATTGTCTTTTGAAGGCTAATTTCAGCGTACAGTAAATATAAATCGCACTTCATGCTCGATGCGCCAGTCAAAAGACAATTTTTACAGACGCTGCGCTATTTGCCAAAACGGAAAGTGAGCTGACCATATATTTCCCTCGGGCGGGAGACGTTTGTGCTGACTGTTGAAGCATTTGTGTTTATTGCCGCCGCTGTCGAAAATTCGGCATCTGTGAGGTTGCGCGCACCGAGGGTGAAGTCGACGGCGCCACTCTTAGGTGTAAATGTTAAATTAGCATTCACCCGATTGTAGCCATCCTGCAATGTAAGAGGATGATTTTCGATTGTTAATTGCTGGCTACTTACGTAAAACCAGTCAAACCGCGTCCGAAATTCACCGAATGAAACTGGCAGAAAGTGCGTGAAACCCAGATTCGCGTTCACGCTAGGCGTATATGGCAGCTCGCTGTCTGCTGAGATTGTGAATGTCTGGTTGGTGCTGCCGGCAGTCAACGTATCGCCTAACACGCTGTCGATTTCATCGTCGAGGAGACCAAGCGAGAAATCCAGCCGTAAATTATCCGTGACCGCCGCGTCGATTTCCAATTCGACGCCTTTCAGCGTGGCGTCAGCAAGGTTTTGCGTCAAGATCGAACCGCCGATAGCCGGCGAACCTGCGGTTACCTGTAGATCGCTGTAGTCAGTAAGGAACGCCGCGAAGTTTGCCCGGACGCGATTGTTGAAAAGCGTCGATTTGAAGCCAATTTCATACGAGTTGACGAACTCAGGATCAAACGACGGCAGCGGCGTCACGAGACCGTCCGGAAAGCGACTGGCGAACCCCCCGGAGCGGAAACCTTCGGAAAAAGTGAAGTACGCCATGATGTCGTCGCTTACATCATAAGAGATGTTTACCATTGGCGAGACGTCGTCGATGGTTAGCGAACCTTCCGCTGTATTGAGGACGGCCCCGACGCTTCTTGTCTGTTCAAAGAATATGTCTTTTGTTTCTTCAGTATACCGAATGCCGCCTGTCAAGTGGAGCCGTTCGGTCACGTCGAAAGTGACCTGCCCGTATGCTGCTTGCGATTTGTTGTCGATTACACGATCTGTGTCTTGAAACAGCGGCAAGGTTGTTTGCGCTGCAGCGGGAGGCGCCAACGGACTCAACAGACTTATAGTCTCAATTCCGTCTTCTTCAAAATGGTACAGGCCGACGACATATTGGAGCCGGCCGCCAAAAAGACCCGACCCGACAAGTTGGAACTCTTGAGAAAACTGGTCCTGGTTAAACGGCAAGTTCAGGTTATGCAACAAAATGAATGGCGTGAAATCGACATCGTTGAAAAACATAGAATCAAAACCGCGATAGGCGGTGATTGATTTCAACGTTCCAAAAGGCGTGTCGAGCGTGATCGTGCCGCTGACGCCGTATACGTCTAACTCTTGTTCCGGCTCAATGGGCGCGCCGTCAATACCCGTAAACAGCGCGTTTGATTGAAAACCGTTCCCGAGATAAAAATTGCCGAAGCAGTCAGGACTGCTATTGCGAAGCGCCGCCGTGTTGCAAATTGCGCCCGCGGGGCGGCCAAAACCAGCTGGGACCGGAGGGTTTGGAGGGGGGCCGCCTGTGTTGAAGCGGGACGCGATCGGGATACCGGAGGCGTCGATGCCGTCCCCGCCGACGCCCGCGTTTCCAATCAATCTCGGAACGACTGCCGCGGGCGAATCACGACGAATAGAGTAATCGCCGGCGATATCGATCGTTAAGTTATCAGTCGGCAAAATACGCAATGCTGCGCGCGCACCATAAACGTTTTCTTCCCCTAGCTGAAAATCATCATACTGCAAGGCGTCGACAAAGCCGTCGCGATGCCGGCCAAAACCGGAGACGCGCAGAGCGGCTCGCTCGCCCAACGGCAAATTCAGAGACGCCGTCCCATGCAGATATGTTCTGCTCCCGCCGGCAAAGCTCACCCGCCCCTCAAAGCCGTCCGTCGATGGCGCTGCGCTGATTAGATTGACGGCGCCGCCGATTGCGTTGCGCCCAAAGAGCGTGCCTTGCGGGCCCCGTAGAACCTCAACGCGTTCCAAGTCGAGAAGGTCCGCCAAGCTGCCGATGCTACGGCCCAGATAGACGCCGTCGACGTAAGTGCCGACGCCAGGGTCGGTATTGATCACAAAATCCGCTTGCCCAAGACCGCGAATGAAAACAGTCGGCGCCGCTGATAAACCAGACGTCGCGCCGGAAGATTCAAAAGTTACATTAGGCACCCCGGCGGTAGCGTCCGAGATGTCGACGGCGCCGCGTACGTTTAGCTCTTCCCCCGAGAAGGCTGAAACTGCGACCGGCGCGTCTTGGAGGCTTTCCTCTTTCTTTCGCGCCGTAACAACGATTGTATCAAGAGAAGCGCGCGACGCGTCGTCGTCCTGTGCAAAAACGGGAGCGGCACTGAGCATCGTCGATGCTAAGAAGCCGGCGGTTGTAACGTTTAGCGTGAACTTCGCTTTGTGAGCCATGAGTTCCTCCCTTTCCCCTCCCGTCAGCTGGCCTCGCCGCGGAAAATTTTGGATCCGGATAACCGGTTATGTGTACTGCATTGTGGTTATATTGTGCTGCATGGTGGAATAGTATATTGAGGCGGGGAATAGTCAAGTTTGTCGTCGGCAGCCGGCTTATCTCGCAGTTGCGAAATGGATTCTTCGTAGAAATCCAACGTAGGCGGCGACATCGTGCAAACTCTTGGGAGGGATAAGTGCCGATCATAGAACCGGAGGATAAAACCCTATACGGACTAGAAGGCGTGCACCTGTGGCACGCAAACCTCTCAAGTTGCTCTCAACGAGTGCGCGTCGCCCTGGCGGAAAAAGGCGAGTGTTTCCAAAGCCATTTGGTCGACTTGTCGGCGGGAGAAAATGCTTCCGCAGAATATCAACGTATTCATCCGAAAGGCCTGGTGCCGGCAATCGTTATCGACGGCGATCTGATAATTGAGTCCATCGACATAATAGAAGAAATAGATCGACGATTTTCGATGGGTTCCTTGCGTCCGCAAGGCGATCAGCGATCGCTCGAAATGTACGATATTATGCGGCGTGCTGACAAAGCGCAGCCTCATTTGAAATTACTGACTTTCGAGTTTTTGTTCTCCGCAGCGCCGCCTCCGTCCAAGGAAGCGAGCGAAAACTTTCAGAAGAATCATAAAAATGATGTGCTAAAAAAGTTCCATCGCGAGTTTGCGGATGGATTTGAACGAGATCGAATTGAAGCTTCTGTAAATTCGTGTCACGACGACTTCGTACAACTTGATAACGTATTATCGGATGGGCGGGAATTCCTTGCGGGCGATAAATTCACGCTGGCAGATATTGCATGGATGCCCAATGTCCATAGATTTTTACTTTTCGGATGGCCCTTAAAAAATTATCGTTTTCTCCCTCGCTGGTTCGAATGTGTCTCGGCTAGGGAGAGTTACAAAAAAGCGCTTTTGGACTGGCAACCTCAAGATCTCGTGGATATCGTCGCCCCCAAAATTATTGCGAGGATCGAGGCTGGTGACGGCGTGCAGTTTTATGGTCGACTAGAAGGCTGGTCCGGAAACGGAGGCCCTGCGGCGTGACAAAAGCAATTCAAAACTGCGCAAGCATCGCGGGCCTTTGCGCCATGTGCATTCTGTTGTGGTCCTGCGGCGAAGCAGGGGAAAAGCCCGGGGTCAAAGAGGCAGCTAACGTTCACCAAACTGTCGTTTCGAAACGCCCAAATTTTCTGATTATCGTCGCAGATGATCTCGGTTATTCCGATCTCGGAGCGTATGGCGGCGAGATCAATACGCCGAACCTCGACAGATTGTCCAAAGAAGGTCTTTTGTTTACGAACTTCTATGTTGCCGGAACCTGTGCGCCGACGCGAGCGATGTTGTTGACCGGCGTTGACCACCATCGAGCCGGTCTTGGAAATATGGTGGAGCACATTGCGCCCAATCAGAGAAACCAGCCGGGATACGAGGGATATCTGAACGAGCGCGTTGTTACGATGTCGGAACGTCTTCAGGATGCGGGATATCGGACTTACATGGCCGGAAAATGGCATGTCGGCTCCTCGGAAAATTCATCTCCGGCTGCAAGAGGGTTTGATCGGTCTTTCGTCCTGGTTAGGGGCGGCGCCAACCATTTTGACAATACCGGATTGAACGGCAAGCAGCACCCCGCTCCCTATCGCGAGGACGGCGTCAAGACATCTTTGCCCGAAGATTTTAGCTATTCGACAGATTTTTACACTGATAAGCTCATCCAATATTTAGATGAGAGCAAAGATAGTGATGAGCCATTTTTTGCTTACCTCACATACACGGCTCCTCATTGGCCGCTTCAGGCGCCGCCGGAAAACATAGCGAAGTACGAAGGCGTCTATGATGCTGGTTGGAAGGTAATCCAGGAAGCGCGCCTAAACCGGATGAAAAAGCTCGGGCTCGTTTCGATGGAGGCGACGGCGCCTGAAATTGTGACCAAGTATCCAGCCTGGGGGGAGTTGTCAGATCACACACGACAGGTCGAAGCTAGAAGGATGGAAATATTCGCCGCTATGGTCGACCGCCTCGACCGGAAAGTGGGGGAACTTATCGCGTTTTTAAAAGAAACAGGTCAGTACGACAACACGGTCATTCTATTCATGTCGGACAACGGCAATGAGGGCGCGGCATTGCAAAATTTACCGATCTTTGCCGATTGGATACCGCGTTTCGACAATAGCCTTGATAACATGGGTGAGGCGGATTCGTATGTGATGATCGAAGAACGTTGGGCGCAAGTGAGCATGACGCCTCATCGCCTGTTCAAGGGAATGCCGAGCGACGGCGGCATTCGAGTGCCGGCGTTCATCACCTATGGCGGATTTAAAAATCAGGGCGCAAGGCATGACGGTGTTCTTCACGTAATGGATATTGCACCGACGCTGTTAAGCCTTGCCGGGCTCGAGCCGAGCGTAACGACGTATGAGGGGCGAGAGGTGTATCCTGTGCAAGGATTATCAATGCTCGCAGCGCTAAATGATCCAGCCGGCAGCGTCCGTGGCGAGGATGACGGTTTAGGTTGGGAATTGTTTAACAAAAAAGCATACAGAAAAGGCAAATGGAAGGTCGTTCATATGCATCAACCCTGGGGGCCGGATGCATGGCAACTCTTTGATCTTTCTGTTGATCCCGGCGAAGCTAACGACCTTGCCGACGTACATCCTGAGATTCTCGACACGCTCGTTGGGGAATGGGATGCATATGCCGAAGTCAATGGCGTTATTCTTGGCGACAAACCACCCGAACGATGATGCATACTGACGTTGGCCGATTGACGAGACGACGTGTTTGCCGATGTCCTTTCGACTTCGGCCAACGTCGGCGATGAAAGACTTCGCTCTGTTCTCGCGGATGCTGTTCGCCACATTCATCCATTTGCAACGGAGACGGAACTCCGCCGCGATGAATGGATAGTCGGTATCAAATTCCCTACGAGCGTTGACCAAGCCTGCCGTGAAGACTGGCAATAGTATGTGTTGCCGTCGAACCTTGTTGGTTTGTCAACCGCCGTTGATCAGTTAAACGATAAAGCCGGCGACGATTCGACGCCGCCGAGTATCGAGGGATCATCTTAAGATGATGGCGCTCTAAAAATTCCAATTAGCGGTTCGTTAATCATGGACAAAACGAACGGCACCAAGAAAACGACCGTTGACGGAGTTGTTCACGATCAAAACGGGAATCGGATTGAAGGTGCATTCATAAATGTTTGGCAGACCGCGCCGAACACGATTTACGCAGTCGCGGACCAGGATCAATCTGGATTGAATCTGCGTGGTTTGCAAAGGACTGCCGAAGATGGTCGGTGCGAGTTTCCGCCAGCAAAAACGGTTCCGTAGTCAGTGTGAACAGACGGGCCGTGCGGCGTTCTGATTCAGGTCTCAATAGGACACGGTATAAGGGCGGCCCCGATTCATATGATCGTCAAGGCGCCAAACTTTGAGGCGTTGACGACACAACTCCGTGTTGCGGGCGACACACGCCTGTCAAGTGTTTATGCATTCAGCGTTCAGCATTCTTTGGCCGCCGAGTTTCGAGAAAATCCGCACGCAGCTGAACAAGAATCATTTCCTGAAATTGACTTTCTTGCCTCGCGAAGATCTTAGGTAACGTGACTATCGTTCGTTGTTCCCGAGCATTTCGACTATTTCCTCTCGGCACCGAAAAAGGGCGTCCTTAAACTTCTTCTTGTTTCGCGAGAACCGTGTGGCCGGCGTTGGTATTGACAGTGCGTAAGCGCGGCCGATCGGGTCGGTAAATGATACACTAATCGCACATATGCCTTCTGTGTTCTCCTCTAAATCATAGGCGACGGATTGCTTTTTCACCTTCTGGATTTCTTTTCTCAAAATCGCCTCATTTGTAATCGTGTTCTCCGTAAAGCGCTCAAACCTGTCGCGTATCAACCGATCTAATTTTTCCGGGGGGAGCGTGGCGAGTAGAGACTTTCCGCATGCAGTGCTGTGGAGAGGGAATCGCTCTCCAACCGCCGATACTGCCCGTAATCGATGGTTTCCCGTTATTTGGTCAATGAAAACAGCTGCTTTACCTTGGATAACCGAAAGATCGATCGTTTCATTGAGTTCGCGAGATAGTGATTCCATGTACGGACGAACGAGCTGATTCAGCTCCAACTTCGTTGCGCTTGCTAATCGAATAAGGGCTGGCCCTAGTTTCACGCGGGACTTTGGCGTTGCGGCGATCAGGAATTGTTCGTCGGCAAGCGCTGCGACGATCCGCTGAACTGTCGAGCGCGCGAGATCAACGCGCGATGCGATTTCTCCGAGGCTAAGGCCGTTGGGTTCATCTTCCAAAGCTCTGAGGACTGCGGCGGCGCGGGCGATAACTTGAATCCCGGAACGAGGCGGTTCCGATGCGGTCGGTTTTATGCCGGCTTTCGACTGATCCATGGCGCTTTTCCCAGAGTGATGTTCGGATCTTCGTACCGCAATACAATACACTCGATACTGTCGGAAAGGGCAGCGCTTTTTCGCAAAAGCCCGGCTCTTGAGAAAAAATTTTTGGCCGAAAACAAGATGCGTTGACGATGTTAGCCGTAAATGATACCGCTATGCAATACAAATAAATCGCAATGCGGTATATATGAGGCATCGCACGAGAAGCGAAGGGATGAAAAATGACCGGCTGGGAGAATGGAGATTGGCGAGATGAAGGCCTCTGCAAATTCACCGAATCCAATCTAAGGAATAGCATGGGTCTTGAATTCTTCGACCTAAGCCATCCCTGGGGACTCGGTCAGCCGTGTTGGCCTTACTTCGAAGACGTTAAAATCGAACGTCTCCATGGTATGTCGAAGTCCGGCGTCCTTACCCAGAAGATTACAACAGTAATGCATTCCGGCACGCATATTGACGCTCCGGCACACGTTGTTCCGGGCACGCCGTTCATGGACGAAATTCCACTTCCCTATTTCTTCGGCGGCGGTGTCGTCGTCTCGATCCCCAAAAAAAAATGGGAAGTGATTACCGCTGAAGATCTGGAAAATGCGCGACCGACGATCCGAGAAGGCGACATCGTTGTCGTCAATACCGGTTGGCACAAATATTATGGAGACAACCAGCATTACTATGGGTATTCGCCGGGATTTTACAAAGAGGCTGGCGAGTGGTTTGTCAAAAAGAAAGTCAAGATGGTTGGTAACGACACCCAAGCCCTCGACCATCCGCTGGGCACCGCCATCGGCCCGCACGGTCCGGGTGCGCCAAACGGGCTTTTACCAAGGGTTTGCGAGGAATATGAACGTGAAACCGGCCGAAAGGTTCTCGACGATTTCCCGGATTGGGAGCCTTGTCACAATGCTATCCTATCCGCCGGCATTTGCGGGTTCGAAAATATCGGGGGTGATATCGATAAAGTCACCGGCAAGCGCGTGACGTTCGCGGCGTTCCCTTGGAGATGGAAAAAGGGCGACGGCTGTATCGTTCGTCTTGTCGCAATCGTTGATCCGACCGGAAATTTCCGTATCGAGACGGGCTCGTCCGACTGATGAAAGTCACCCGGATCGACAAAGCCGAAGCTTACGCTCCCAGCAATCATTTCGATTGTGTAGCTCTACGCTTGCAAGGGTATGACGTGAGCGAAAGCCAAAATTTCTGGGTAGGGCTTTCACACATACTGCCCAACGGCGGCACCACCATGGAAGGAACGCCGCTTGAAAAGGTCTATGTGGTTCTTACTGGCGAAATCACCATTGTGACGAAGGAAGGACGCACAAAGCTGGGCGTCCATGATAGCTGCCACATCCCCGCGGATGAGGTGCGTCAAGTAATCAATGAGACGACTAAGCCAGCGTCAATGATCGTTATTATGCCCTATCCGGAGGGCAAGAGATGACCTTGCCGATTATAAAAACGAAGTCCTTGTTTGAGCTGACCGATAAATCGGCCATTGTTGTCGGCGCTACGGGCGCATTTGGGAAAGTCGTTTGCGCGACGCTTGCGGACGCCGGCGCGAAATTGACGATTACTGCGGGCGACGCAAATGATCTGGAGGCCTTGCGCAACGAGTTGAAAGCGTCTGATGTCGCCGTTGCGTCTGTGAACAAACGTCCGAACTCGGAAGTTGACTGTCAAGAAATCGTTGACGCGGCAGTCGCGACTTACGGCGGTGTCGACATTCTCGTCGTAGCGGGCGGCGTCAATGAAGTGGCGCCGATCGTCGATATGACGTTTGAGCAGTACCAAAGCGTTATGAAAGCGAATGTCGACGGGCTCTGGCTGATGGCGCGCGCCGTAGGGAGGGTCATGATCGAGCAAGGGAAAGGCGGAAAGGTCGTCTTTACGTCATCGGCGCGCGGCAAGCTTGGTCATCATGCAGGGTACTCCGCATACTGTACGTCAAAGTCTGCGACAGATGGCTTAACTAAAGCGCTTGGCTGCGAATGGGGTAAGTATGGGATTACGGTGAACGCGATTGCGCCGACAGTATTTCGTTCACCGCTAACGGCCTGGATGTTCGGCGACGACGAGCGGGCAACGTCAGTGAGAGGCGAGTTCCTGTCCCGTGTCCCCGCGGGGCGTCTTGGCGAGCCCGAAGATCTCGCGGGCCCCCTTTTATTCCTGTGCTCATCCGCGTCGGACTTCCATACCGGCCACATTGTCTATGCCGATGGCGGTTACACGGCGGGATAATCGATGAGCGCCCAAGATAAAGTAGCGATCATAGGCGCTGGCCTGATGGGTGCGGGAATCGCCCAAGTTTTCGCCGCGAGGGAATATAGTGTTGTCGTCTATGATCCTGTGGACGAAGCGCGCGCCAGCTTGGGCGTCCGCGTTCGCGCAAACCTCGAATCCGTTGAGCTTGATCCTGCGCTAGCAGATAGAATTTCTGCGACTGGCGAAATGGGTGAAGCCGTCAATGACGCGATCGCTGTATTTGAAGCGGCGCCTGAAAAATTAGAATTGAAGCAATCGATCTTTGCAAAGCTTGATTCCCTCGCGGCGCCCGAAACTATCTTGGCGAGCAATACCTCCGTCATTCCAATCACCAATATCGCGAAACCAGTGAAAATACGGGATAGAGTTCTTGGGACCCACTGGTGGAACCCGCTTTATCTGGTGCCGCTGGTCGAAGTGGTGCCAATCTCGGAGACCGCAGAGTCCGTCACGACACGCATGGTCGCCATGTTGCAAACAGTTGGTAAAGAGCCTGTTCGTGTGAAGAAGGATGTCCCCGGGTTTGTCGGTAACCGTTTGCAGCACGCGCTTTGGCGTGAGGCTCATGCTCTAATCGCTGACGGCATATGTGACGCGGAAACCGTCGACATCGTCGTAAAGAATAGTTTTGGGATGCGTCTTCCAGTTCTGGGCCCGCTCGAAAACGCAGATCTTGTGGGGCTCGATCTCACCAAAGATATTCACGACACAATTTTACCGGAGTTGGAAACGCGCAGTGATCCGAGCCCGGCGTTAATTGAGAACATTGAAGCAGGTCGTCTTGGGGTTAAGTCCGGCCGTGGTTTCCGCGATTGGACGGATGAACAGATCGAGGACGTAAGGACAAAGTTGTCACGGCACTTGCTAAAAGCGATAAAATAATAACGCCCGACGCCGCAAGGGAGCAACAATATGGACTATCCCTTATTGATAGGGGTTCTCGCCTATGAACTAGTGGTGATCGTTGGTCTTGGAGTATGGCTTCAGCGTCGTCATTCGGTGCAGGCGAAGGATGAGTTTGCTCTGGCCGGCCGAGATCTTCCTGTTCCCGTCGTCGCCGTCACGTTAGCGCTCACTGTACTCGGGACAGCGCATATTCTCGGCGTTTTCGAAATGACCTGGATGATGGGGGCCGTTGCAGTCTGGTTTTCGATCGCTCATGTCATTTTACTAACGTTTGTTTGCCTGGGGACCGGCGTTTGGGTGCGCCGTCTCGGCGTGATCACAGTGCCGGAACTCCTGAACCGTACGTCGGGGCTCGAAACCCGTTTGCTGGTTTCTTGCGTAATGGCCGGCGTTTTATTCGGTGTTTTGACAGTGGAAGCCCAAGGTATTGGCATCATCTTCGCGACTTTGACGGACTGGAATATTCAAACAGGCGCTATTGTTGGCGGTGTTCTGGGCATTCTATATGTTATTTTCGCCGGGATGCGCGAAATCGGGTGGGTCAATCTCGTAAACGCGACAGTCATGTATGCCGGCCTTATTTTGGCGACGGTTTTCATTGCCTTTTCTCTGCCCGAGGGGGGGTATGCGGCGATCGGCGAATACTATCGCTCAACTGATCAAAGCTCAGCTATTTCAATCTGGGGCACGCCGGAGCTGATGGTCAATTTCGCAATTGTCAATATCGTCGCCGTCGTTTTCAGCCAGAGCGTCAGCCAAATGCTCCTCCAGCCGGCAATGTCTGCAAAAAGCGAAAAGACGATCAAACAAGCATTATGGATTGCAGCGCCCATTAACGGCCTTTTCGGCGTCTTCGCTGTGGTGCTGGCGCTCGCTGCACGCGCACAGCCCGAATATGCGGCGCTAGATGACGCACCCAAAATAGGCGCCGCCACCATGCTTGTGGAAACCCTTCCTCCCTGGCTGGGTGCGATTCTTTTGGCGTCTTTTTTGGCCGCTATTCTTTCGACCTTTGCAATCATCTGCCTATCGATTGCAACGATATTCGCCAAAGATATTTTCCAAGCTTTGTACGTGCCGAACGCCTCTGAAAATACGATGAAAATGGTCATTCGTATCGTGATCATTATTGTCGCCAGCATCGCCATCGCTGTGGCGTCGCTTTTACCGCCGATCCTTGCTGCGATGATCTGGTTGTTTGCTTGGTTGGTGCCGGTTTTTTGTATATTGATGTCCGGCATACTTTGGAAGCGGCATCAAGGCGTCGCGATTACAACGCTGATTGTCGCCTGGATCGCAAACGCCGCTTGGTCATTTTCGGCGTTGCCGCAAGCGCTCGGATTTGAGTCGGCCGGCAGTTACAACGCTTATGTCACCGCGATCGTGTCAATGATCATGATCTGTATAGGGAATCTAGCGGTGCGTGGCCGCCCGGGCCTGTTTTGTGAAAATGGCCTGCCCGCCAACGCCGACTCAAGTCGGCAAGGAGCGATTTGATGTTCTGGTCAATTTTCCTTCAGAGCCTTTTCTTGATCCTGGCGATCGTCATTGCCGGTCGTTTTATCGCGGCCATGCTGAGCAAAAGCGCTGGCGGCAAAAACAACGGGAGTGCATAGCGCCATGGACGTAACCCAAGCCTGGATGACGGGCGTGATTGTAGCAATGATCGTTTTCGGCGCATTCGCGCTGGTGGGGTACTTCGTTAGACGGGCGCGCCATGAAAAGAACTAATAACGGTCAGGGAGGCTGAAAATATGGCGAAGAAAAAGGTCATCATTTCTTGCGCCATAACCGGCGCCATCCACACGCCGACGATGTCGGAAGCGCTTCCTTATCGAACCGAAGACATTGCGCGCCAGGCGATTGACGCCGCCGAGGCCGGTGCGGCCGTTTTGCATCTTCATGCTCGAAATCCAGAAAACGGTTCTGTTTCTCTCGATCCCGGTCATTTTATGGGTTTCTTGCCGACGATTAAACAATCTACAGAAGCCGTTGTGAATATCTCGACGGGCGGCAGCCTGATCACGACCATAGATGATCGCATAGCGCCTGCAAAACGTGCCTCGCCAGAAATGTGTTCGCTGAATATGGGGTCTATGAACTTCGCATTTCATCCCTTGGCCGATCGCTACAAGGAGTGGAAACACGATTGGGAAGAAGAGTATGTTCGGAACTCGGACAGCTATATTTTCCGGAATACCTTCGCCGATATCGCCAAAGTCGCTAAGGAGTTGGGCGGAGATCACGATATTAAGTTTGAACACGAATGTTATGACGTCGGCCATCTGTATAATCTCGATTTTTGCATGAAGCAGGGGCTGTTCAAGCCGCCGATCTTTATACAGTTTATTTTCGGCATTCTCGGCGGCATTGGGCCGGATGTGGATAATCTGATCTTCATGAAGCGCACTGCGGATCGCTTGTTCGGCGACCAGTATCAATGGTCGGTACTGGGCGCCGGCGGCGCACAAATGCCGCTCGCGGCGACGGCGGCCACGATGGGCGGCAATGTTCGCGTCGGGTTGGAAGACTCCTTATTTATTGAACGCGGCAAGCTCGCCGCTTCCAACGCCGAACAGGTCGCGAAGGTTCGCAGTATCGTTGAAGCCCTCGGGTTTGAAATAGCCAAACCTGACGAAGCGCGAGAAATGTTAGCGCTCAAGGGCGGCGATCGAGTAACATTTTGACTTGCGCCAGGTCCTCCCCGTTGGCGCGAAAGTCGGCCCGAAGCTTACGACGACCGGCTTCGGGTCGGCTCCTTCACGATAATAAATACCGCGACTCTATATTGAATGATTTGAGGGATTAGTCTTGAGGCGGTCAGCTCCCCAACTCGCCCTCGTCGGGGAATAGAGTTTTCCGGCCTAATCACGTTGGCGGGTTGGCTGCGTTATCGGCGTTTCGTCAAACCGAAACGCTTAGCACAACCGTCCGCCGGCAAATCTCCCGCTTCCCGTCATCTGACCAGCTACGACGCTGTACATGCGTCGCGTAAGGCGGCCTCGCCGGGCGCTCACCATTGGTCGGTGGATCACGCAATTTCGAAGGGGTTAATACCTACAGTGATTTTTCCTTGAGCCTACCGTATAGCTCGAGATTGTGGCTCTCGAGCCGATAGCCCAACCGTTTCGCAATTCGGCGCTTGAGCTTTTCAAGTTCAGCATCGTGAAATTCAATCACCACCCCGGTCTCCACGTCAATGAGGTGATCATGATGATCGCCGCCAGCTACTTCGTACCGGGACCGTTTGTCTCCGAAGTCATGGCGGACGACCAAGCCACGCGCTTCCAGCGCGCGTATCGTTCGATAAATGGATGAGAGCGACACAATCGGGTCACGCGCCCGCGTGCGCGCAAGTAGCTGGTCTACATCCGGATGGTCAGGGGAACCCTCGAGCACATCACATATGATCGTGCGCTGTGCGGTCATTTTCACGCCGCTCGCACGGGCTCGTTCTCGAAGGCTTTTAGGCCTCATTCCAGTTCCCAATCCCCGCCAAGGCATTGCCGTCCACAAATAACGACAACGCAAGCAATCTCGCCAGAGCGGCTCAGCGACCACGTCAACATATCCCTCAACAGCTAGACCCTTACAGGCGCCCTATCGTTCGCCCCCGAGCGCTAGAAATTCTGTTCCGAGACCCAACGGCCTGTCGCAAGTCAGACGGTTTTCGGCGATCCATTGCGTTTTCGGGCCTAAGGGCTAGTTTTGTTGCAAATGATTGTCAGCATGGCGCTGTTGACAGAGCGCGCCACAGGCATCTCGGGGGTACGATGCATACGCGCAGGTCCGCCAAAGAGTCGATGCAAGCTTTAGTCCGCTTTTTCTAACGAGGGGTCGACGCGCATCGGATGAATAGACGAAGTGTTCAAGAACGTGTCGCTATCGAGGGGCCGAAAGAGCCTGATGGCGAAGAAAACGACGTCGTGGCGGAACATACGGACGTGGCGGCGCTATTTGAAAGCCGGGTGACATCTCTCGTGGGGAGCTTGAGAAAGGCGTTCGGCAATGGACCGCCGGATCCGGAAGATATCGCGCAGCTCGCCTTTCAAAAGCTGCTGGAACGCGGTGAACGGGGGGATATTCGCGAGCCGACGGCGTTTTTATGGCGTACCGCGCGCAATTTGGTTCTGAAGGCGAAACGCGCCGAGAACGTGCGGAGTCGCTATGATTATGAGTTGGAGCACCTTTTTTTTGCGTCAGGGGCGAACGAAGCCGACCCCGAAAGGGTCTTATGTTCAAAGCAGCAATTAAGCGCGGTCAACGAAGCGCTTCGAGGCATGTCCGCTCGACAACGCAGATGTTTTGTTCTGCACAAGGTGGATGGGCGCTCCATAGCGCAAGTCGCTAGAGCGATCGGCGTCAGCAAAGCGACGGCCCATAAACACGTCACGCGGGCCGGGCAGATAATCGACGCCCATCTCGCTATGCTCGAACGGGACGCAGACGAATGAGAATTGCTCTCGATAAGGACTATAGCGAGTTAAGCCGTGCTGCGCATGAGTGGCGCACGCGCTTGGCGGACCCACGCGCCACAGACGCTGATCGCAATGCGTTCGAAAAATGGTTGGAAGAAGACCGCCGGCACGAAGACGCCTACGACCGGGCCGTGGCCGTGTGGTCGTCCTATGACACGCTGCGCCGTCAGCACCTTGAC
>JBCDBM010000060.1:0-15457 GCA_039183665.1 Pseudomonadota bacterium
CCGTTCGCGATATCGGCCGTGGCCCGGCAGTAGTGGGCGTCCGCGCCGCCGCCATCGCCGACCCATTGCTCCGCCGCCAAGCGGCCGCTTACGGGGTCCGCCGCAATTGCTTCTAGACATTCCTTGAATTCGGGGCGCGCGCCCTCGGGAATGACGATGGACTGGGCGGTGAGAAAAATGAACGCGACATCGATCATGGTCGATATTTAAACCGCGATCAGCGCGGAGAAAAGGGCTGGCCCTGTTTGAAACGCATTGCCGAACGCTATTCGGCAGCGGGCGCCGGCTGGGCGGTTGTGTCCTTTTCAGCGGCGGATCTGGGCGTCGCGCGTTTGCGCCGTACCCGCTTTTTTGCGGCCGGCTTTTTCGCAGGTTTTGCCGAGCGGCTCGTGGACGCTGCCTGTTCTGTTCCCAAGTCTGCCGTGCCATCTGCGGTATCTTGCGCCGGCTGCGCACCCTGCGCCGCGATGGCGTCGCTTGCCTTTTCGGGCAGATGAAACGTCACGCGCGCGCCCGCGCCCGCAACAGAGTCCATCTTTACCCAACCGCCATGGAGGCGCACAAATTTCTCAACGAGAGACAGCCCAAGACCGGCGCCGGCGCTGGGGCCTCGGCTTTCAAAGGCGTCAAATACTTTGGCTTGGTCAGTCGCAGAAATACCGCGGCCGGTATCGGCGACCCAAATTTTCACCGCGCCATCTGACCGTTCAGCGCCCAACGTTACTGCGCCGCCCGCACCCGTATAGGCGAAGGCGTTAGATAGAAGGTTAAAGAGCACTTGTTTGATGCGACGCTCGTCGATGTCTATAGCGCCAATATCTTTCGGGCATTCCAACTTGAGCGCCACTTGAGTGTCTTCAGCCTTCAATGCCGCAAAGGTCGCGGCGTGTTCTAAAAGACCCCGAATATCCGCCGGTTTGCGATCGATCTCGAGCTTGCCAGCGTCGATTGCGGCCAGATCAATGATGTCGTTGATTAGATCGCGCAGATGATAGGACGCAGACAAGACGCTTGCGACATAGTCTTTTTGCCGATCATTCAGCATGCCGAACATTTGTCCGTCCAGCATTTCGGAGAATCCGATGATCGTTGAGAGCGGCGTGCGGAGTTGGTACGAGACATGGTCGACGAATTTGGACTTTAGGCGATCCGCATTCTCGAGAATTGCGTTGCGCTCTTTGAGCTCCTTCTCGCGCTCTCGAGAGTCGGTAACGTCAAGAAAATGAACAAGTGTAGCGCCGTCTGGAAGGGGTTCCGCGCCGAAGGCGACGGTGCGGCCGTCGCGCAGGCTGAGTTCCGAGCCCACCACAGACACCCGGTCTTCTTGCGCTTTGGATGTGACCGCGCGTTTGATGCGCGAAAGGCCGTCCTCTGCGTCGAGCGTTTTCTCTTCCAATCGCAGTGCGACGCTATCGATATGCGGGTTCGCATCTAGGCCGCCTGCCTCAATGCGCCAAAGCTTTTCGAAGGCTTCGTTGTGCAGGCGCAAACCGCCGTCGGCGCCGAACACAGCGACGCCCTCTGCGAGATTATTGAGCGTCGCTTTTTGAACTTTGATTTGCGTGTTGAATTTCGCTTCTAGCGACACCTTCTCGGTGATGTCTTCAAAGGCGATCATCACGCCGCCAAGGGGGTGCCGTTTTTTCGCAACATGAAGCACGCGCCCATCGGGCAACCGCCAAACTTCGTCTGGCGCATCGCCGTCTCTCTCCGTGCCGGGCGCGGCCAAGTTTTCCGTATAAAGACTAAGCTGCGCTGTGCGCCAAGCAGCGTAGTCGGGAGGCTCAGGCAACTTCTCTTGAATGCGCAGCTGATCCAGTATTTCGCCGTGATAGGTGCGCCCGTTTAAATCCGCATCGTCAAGGCCCCACAGGTCTTGGAAAGCCGTATTGTTGTAAATCAGGTTTTGGCTTGCGCCGAAAATAGCGACGGGCGACTGGATCTGATCCAGCGTGCGCTGATTGGCTTCAATATGTTGGCGCAAATCCCCTCGCGCTTTGTCGAGCTCTGTGGCGTCGATCGCAAAACCGCCCAGCGCTGCCTCGCCCGTTTCGCTTAGCGGCGTTTCAACGACGCGTAAGACGCGGCGTTCGCCGCGCGAATTCACGACGATCCGGCCTTCGGCGGGTTTTTTCGCAGCGGATGCGTCGGTCGCCAGATTCTTCGCGCTCGGATCAAGTTCCAGCTGTTGCTTGATAACGTCTGCCGCGGAACTGGCTTCAACCATGTCGACATAAGCGCGGTTCACCCATTGCAATGCGAACTCGTTATCGCGGCGCCAAGCGGGCAGGGGCGAGCGTTCCAGCAGCGCGTGGGATCCGTGCAAGTCCATGGCGCGCTCATGGAAAGCGCCCATGATAGAGCCGTCCTCGGCCATACGCACCGCCGGATCGGTCAGCCACAACGCGGCCTGTCCGCCCGCCACGCGTCCATCGACTTCAATGGGTCTGCCATCGGGCGTCACCACCGCGCCTGAAAACGCAATTCCATGGCGGCGAAGCTCTAGCACCTTTTCTTTCAAGCTTTCCGCGGCTTTCGGATCGCCATCTTCGACGATGAGGCCGCCGAGAGATTCTAAGACGCGTTCAACAGGCGGCTCCGCGCGGGACTTGTCGTCTGCGGGGTCCTTTGAGAAAGACAGGAGTGACGCGAGCGCCGCAGGCCCGCCCAATATCTTCGGCGCGCCCCAGCTCTGATCCAAGCTTGCATTGTCGTCTTCCCAAACGAAAACCAAACCCGGATGAGCCGATAAGACCGCGTCCGCTTTTTCCAGACGCGCTTCTATTTCCCCAAGGCGATTTGACCATTTTACCGATTGATGGCGCGTATCCGCCGCTACGCGAAAAGCCCACGCAATCGCAGCCACTGCGAGCGTGACCGCGCCTGCCGCGCCAACAAGCAGCGGATCCAAGGCGACGTCCCCAAAGGGCGTCGCCGCAGCGGCTGGGGACATCGCCGCTAGGCTAACGCCAGCCAGGAGCAAACCTTTAGGTCCGAATTGCATTCCGCTCATTCCCTCGCGACGACGCGGCGCGACCGTCATCTCAAAATATAGAGATTCGCCAATATCTAGTGGCTCAATCTTGGCTCAAACCCGAAATGTACGCTGTTCGCTTGTGGGCGCTAGGGCAGTGGCCTGCTATTCTGGTGTGGTTTTTCAACAGGACGAGGCCGCCAACAAGGCCGTTTTCGCTTTTCTGGACTTTATTTAACCCAGTTAGGTTTGCGATTGTCCAACGCCGCGTCCAACCCCTCGCGACCTTCGTCGGACGTGCGAATCTGCACCATGCGCTTGGCGACGTCGTCCAGGAGCGAAGCGTCGATTTTGCGGCCTGCAATCGACCCAACGAGATCTTTTATAGCGCGATGGGCGTTCGGGCCGCCTAACACGATGTTGTCAAGGATCGCATCGATCTTGGCGTCGATCTGGTGGGCCGGCGCGGCTTCTTGAATCAGCCCCAGCTCCACGGCCTGGCGAGCCGAGAACCGCTCTCCGGTTAAGAGCAGCCGCCGCGCATTACGCGCGCCGACCGCGTCAACCACGAAAGGCGCTGCGACAGCGGCGACCAAGCCTGAATGGACCTCGTCAAAGGCAAAGTGCGCGTCATCAACGCTCACGGCGATATCGCATGCACAAATGAGCCCGAGCCCCCCTCGAGTCGCGGGCCCGTTCACTAACGCGATCGTCGGTTTGGGTGAGTTCTGGACCGAGCTCAGCAAGTGTCCGATCCGCCGTGCGTCATTGCGGTTTTCATCTTCCGACGCCCGTGCAGTGCGTTTGAGCATCTGCAAGTCGACGCCGACGCAAAACGACGAACCAGCGCCGGTAATGACAATAGCCCGCACATGGGCCGCGGATGATAATTGGCCGAACGCGTCGCACATCGCGCTCACGAGTTTTTCATTGATGGCGTTTGACACCTCGGGGCGGTTCAACGTTAAGCGCGCGACGCCTCGAGAATCGATGCTGGCCAAAAGCGAATCCGTCGCCATGTTCATCCCTATATACGCAGCCGCTGTTGGTCGCGGCGATTTCGCCGACGATTTAAGCATTGGCGCGCAACCGGTTCAACGGGTCGGCGGTCGATTATTTTGTGCGCGGATCTTTTCTAGTTAATGATGCCGCCTAGTATTGGCCCCACAGGAAGAGCCGCAGGGCGATCAAAATGAGCGCGGCTGAAGCCCAGAATGTCAGCCTCACGCGTAATTTCCCATACCACGCCGGAAGCCGACCCTCTGTCACTGCCGCGAGATCTCGAAGCAGCAAATAGACGAGCAACACGATAATCACCACGTGCCGCCATGCATCCCCTAGGGCAAATTGAAAGACGCCCCCGAGGATCAAAACGGCGAAGGCGCCGAGGACGATCAACTGCCCCGGTAAAAACGATCGATACTGGCTTTTATCCGGCGACAAACCGCCGCCCGAGCCCACGCCAGCAAGATACGCGACGATCAACGCGCCGTAAGCGAGTGCGATACGGTGGAAATCGAGGGCTACGAAAACCGGCACGATCATCGGGCTCGCCCACAAAGCTAATGCGCCAGCCCAAAATGGGATAAGACCCAAAAAACCGAGCGTCGTCATCTCTGTTTGGCGACGCTCGGACATGGTTAGGCTGCTCTCAACGCGAAAACAAACGCCACGAGAAAAGAGATTTCCATCAGGATGGTGAGCGGCGTGCGGACGCCCAAATACCATTCTGGCGCGCCGGAACCCCGACGCGTGGCGCGCAAATCGTCCACCAACAAAACCGGCAAGGCGATCAAAATAATCAGTAGGCGGACGCGCATGTCTTCGAGAAAGAAAATCGGCATCGCTGCAAGTAAGGGCAGGACGCCGCCGATCAGCGCCGCAAAACTCGGGCCGGCTGGTCGCACCACCGCGATCCCCCAACGAACCCCGCCGAAAAATGCGATTAAAACACCGCCGTAAACGACCATAAACCCTGCCGCTGTTGCGGCGATATCATCTGGCCGCAGCAAAATAGACAGGGCGCTGACAATCAACGGCAACGCGCCGGCATATGCGAGTACAGCCGCTGACTGCGGCAAACCTACGTCTGCAGCTTTTGGGCCTTGGGCGAGTTCGGTCATGATAGCCCTCCGGAGATGATGGTACCCGATATAGCTCATTTGAGAAATACAAGGCCGTCTTTCCAGCGAGCGCTTCGCGACAAGGCGACGCATTTGGCGCGGTTCGAATAAGACTTCGCCGGCTTTTTGCGCAGACTGCGTTTCGCATGTTGCGGGTGCGAAAACCTTTGCAGATCGTAGCGGATTGATAAGGGAACGCCTTTTAGTCGTCCGCGGGCGAACGAAAGGCGGTCGGCGTGGAGATAGGAGAGCTGGGAGCCCTAGCTATTGCTACTCGCCAATTCGTTCGCCTCGGGGTTCGCCTCCAAGACTTCCCACTGCGCGACAGATGCATCAATCGCCTGTTTTTCGGCAGTCGTGAGGGCGCTAGCAACGGCGCCAGCCAAATCGGCAGCCTGCTGGTCGCCGTTCTTTGAGGCCAGTGAATACCAGTAATAGGCCTTTGATGCGTCGCGGATCGTTGATTGCGAGCCGTCGTCGCTGGGATGAAAAATCGCCCCCAAATTGTACTGAGAGTCGACGAGGCCTCTGTCGGCGGCAAGTTCAAACCAACCGATAGCCTCGGTTGTGTCCGCCGGGCCGCCTTCTCCGCGCGCCGTCATGACGCCGATTCGATGCATCGCTAAGACGTTGCCGCCATTCGCTGCTCGTCGGAACCACGTGCGCGCTTCCGCTAGATCTTGTTCAACGCCCTGACCCGTTTTGTACAGTTCGCCGATTTGAAGTTGCGATGGCGGGTGACCAAGCGTCGCCGCCTGTCGAAGCATGTCGATCGCGGCGTCCGAATCATTTTGCCCTGTTGCGGCGTTTAGCGCCGCCACGCCGTCAAGATAAAGCGTGCGCGGATCGATCGCGTCCATTTGCTCGACGGCGTCCGCAACAGCGTCTTCGCCAACCGCGCTCCCGTCGTCAGTAACGGTCTGCGTTGCGGCGGGCAGGCCAACCGACGCGACCGGCGGTTGCGTATCAAGGTTAGAAGAATTGACCGAAAGGTCTTTCATCAAGAAATAAAGGGCCGCGCCAGCAAGAATAATCGCAACGGCGAGGGCTAGCGTGACGGGCCGCGCCAGGGCGGTGGTTTTCAACGTCGAAAACGCGGCGCTCGACTCGTTTTGAGGCGTTTCTGAGTAGTCGCGCGTTGCGCCGAATCCGTCATGGGGATCAAACTCGTCATCATCGTCCGAACCGCGCATTTTTTGGCGCATGGACGCGGCGGCGTTGCGTAATCGCTGCAGTCGGCTGGTTTTCTCATCATCAGCATCGTCATCGCCGATGACCGCTGATTCATCACCGGCGACGCCCGTTTCGCCTGGCTTGTCTGGCTCGCTCTCCTCGGCATCGAACAGAGACCCTTTAACCCCAGACCCGTCTGCCGCAGCGCTCCAACCGTCTTGCGTATCCGCTGGCGCATCCGCCCCCGCATGCGATTGTGTCTCGTCGTCCGCCTCACTTGTCGTCGTTTGCTGATCGGCGGTTTCGGTCGGCTCGTCTGTCGCGTGTTCTGCCGCTTGGCGCATCGCCGCTAGACGTTTTTGCCGCGCGCGGGCCGCAAGAATAGCCCGTTGTTTTGCGGTTAGTCGTCGCCGTGTCGGCCCGTCTGCAAGGCCTGCGCGTGCGGTTACCGGCGATGACGCGTCATCGGCCGTCGCCGCGTCGGCCGCGCTTTGAGAGCGCTCGTCTTCGGCGATCTCGCTATTATCCGTTCCGCTGTCATCCGCTACGCTGTCATTCGCGTCGAAATCGTCCTGGCGTCGCGCGAGAGCGGCCGATGAATCAGCGTCGGCATCGCTCTCTATCGCATCATCTATTTGCGAATCCTCATCCAAGTTGAACGCGAAGGGATCGTCGTCGATTTCGCCACTGTGCGATGTGCCGATTTCTGGGTCTTCAGACTGCTTCGATAGACCGGCGTCATCGCCGCCGGAAATTTCTTCTAGCGGCGAGCCATCCTCGCCTGCGTCATCGCCGTCATCGTCAGAGCTTGCGTCGCCAGCTTTCTCTTCAAAAGTCCCCGTTACGCGGGACGCTGCGTCAACGATCGTCTCGCGATCGACAAAACGCTCTGTAGCATTCGCCTGCTCAAGGTCATCCGGCGCAACCTGCGCAATTCCCGCAGCAACACTGTCAGTATCGGTTCCGAAGGCGTCGAGGCGCGTAATCATCGCGTCAAATGAGGTCTGCAAGGACTGAATACGCGCATCCGTTTCACGGTTTGCGTCGGCCACGGCAGCGTCGATTTCCGCCCGACTTGAGGCAATCTCCCCATGTTCTTCGAACTTTTCGCGCAGCTCTGAAATGGTCTCCGCGACTTTTTGAACGCCTTCAGCGCTCCGCCGCTCCGCCGCCTCAATATCATCGGCGAGCTTTGAAATGTTGGTCTCGAGTGTGCGAATTTGATCGCCGCTGCGTTTAATCTCGTCACCCAGCACGCGTAGTCGGTTGCTTGTCCCTTCGAGCTGCTCGGCGTCGAGACCGCTTTCCGCCGCCGCGTCCTGCGCCTTAAACTCAATGGCGGCGACGCGTTCGGTGAGCGCTTCTAAAGACTCCTGAACGGGCCCGCCAAGTGCGCTGTCATCAGCCGCGGGCTGGGGGTGGGCGCTCACCTTATCGACCCGAGCGGCCAGTTCCTGCACATGGCGTTCGGTCGATTCGAGGCGCTCCCCGGAGGCCTTCTGGGCGTCATTAAACTGCCCAGCCACCTGCGTGACGGCTTTTTCAAGCGCGCGCAGGGCTTCAATGCGCTCTTTGTCAGCACCGCGATCTTCGAGCTTCTCGATACGCTCAATGACCCCGCTCGCCGCGCCGCCAGCGTTTTTCACCCGCTCTAATTGTTGCAATCGGTCCACCGCTTCGCCCGTTTTTCGGGACAAATCGCGGACCGCCGTGTCGCGCTCCGCGTTGGCGTCCGCGATTTTTTTGTTCAAATGGTCGATGGCCGTGACGACGTCGGACAGCTTCACGCCCTCAACATCCCCCTCAAACGGCGCCGTTTCGCCCGCCGAGTAGATGATTTGGTTCAACCATTCCCCGACTGTCATGCCCTCGCGGCGCGCAGCTTCTTTGGCGGTTTCGCGCGCATCGCGTTCTATGCCTTTGACGCTCCATGGTGCGCTTGATTTCATTGCCTTCACCATCGCCCGCGACGGTGCGGGCTCCCGTTATTGTGACCTGTCGCGCTATGCGCGTCGAAACTGCTCGTGCGGCGATTCTGACCCAAAAACCCAACTCGCTGCCCGCGGGCGAACACAAAACGCCACCGTTAACCTGAGGTTAACGCCGATTCGGAGCCGCAAAGGGGATGATTTTTCCACTGGCAGCAATTGCTGCATGGAATGCTTTTGTCCCGGCCCGCCGCCGGGTAATGTCTCACCAGAGAGTTTGTCCCAACACAGGGAGTGAAAGAGAGCCGATGACCACCTACTCAGCGCCGCTCAAAGACATGCAGTTCGTCATTAACGACGTGCTCCAGATATCGAAATATTCGAATTTGCCTGGATTCGCTGATGCGTCCGAAGACGTAGTCGAAGCGATTTTAGAGGAGGGCGCGAAGCTGGCGTCAAACGTTCTCCACCCAATCAATCTATCTGGCGATTCCGAGGGCTGCACGCGCCATGATGACGCCAGCGTCACGACGCCCTCAGGGTTCAAAGAGGCCTACAACACCTTCAAAGAAGGCGGTTGGCAGGGCCTGTCGTTTGATCCGGAATATGGCGGGCAAGGACTGCCTTATGTTTTATCTATCATCATCAATGAGATGATTGCCGGCGCGAATGTGGCGTTCGGCATGTATCCGGGCCTGGCCATGGGCGCGTCCTTGGCAATCCATGCGCATGGCACCGACGAGCAAAAGAACGCTTATTTGCCGAAAATGGTTGCCGGCGACTGGGGCGGCACCATGAACCTCACGGAACCGCATTGTGGAACCGATTTGGGCATGCTGCGCACCAAAGCGGTTCCCCAAGAGGACGGGTCTTACAAAATCACCGGCACAAAAATCTTCATCTCAGCTGGCGAAAACGATCTTTACGACAATATCATTCATCTCGTTCTCGCGCGTATCGAGGGAGGACCTCCGGGCGTCAAAGGGATTTCACTCTTTATCGTCCCTAAATATCATCTCGATGAGAACGGAGAGCCGGGCGAGCGGAACGGCGTCGCCTGCGGCTCTATCGAAGAAAAAATGGGCATCCACGGAAATTCGACCTGCGTCATGAATTATGACGACGCCACCGGATACCTTTTGGGCGAGCCCCATAAGGGGCTGCGCGCTATGTTCACGATGATGAACGAAGCCCGTCTTGCTGTTGGGTTGCAAGGCATCGCGGTTTCGGAAGTCTCTTATCAAAACGGCGCGTCCTATGCGAAAGACCGTATTCAGGGTCGTGCCCTGACCGGCGCGGAAGACCCCGAGAAACAAGCTGATCCCATCATCGTTCATCCTGATGTCCGCCGCATGTTGATGGATCAGAAGGCGTTCAATGAAGGCGGCCGCGCTTGGATGTATTGGACCGCCCTGCATTCTGATTTGCACCAGCGCTCAGAAGACGCGGCAACCCGCGAAAAGGCCGACGACTATATGGGCCTTATGACGCCTATCCTGAAAGCCTACCTCACCGATAAAGGCTATGCGCACGCGACCAACGCCCAGCAGATCTATGGCGGGCACGGCTATGTCAAAGAATGGGGCATGGAGCAATTTGTACGCGATGCCCGGATCGCGATGATCTATGAAGGCGCCAACGGCATTCAAGCGCTCGACCTTGTCGGACGCAAGCTGATGAAGGACGGCGGTCGCGCATGGCAGTCATTCTTCAAGGAAGTTGACGAGTTCATCAGTGATAATCAGGGTAATGAAGAGTTACAGCCCTATTTGGATGGTCTTGGCGACGTCAAAAAGGATGTCGAGGAAGCGACCCAGTGGTTTGCGTCGAACGCCATGGCGAACCTCAACAATGCGGGCGCTAGCTCGAACGATTACCTGCATTTGTGGGGGCTTTTCTGCCTCGCTCATGGCTGGGCGCAATTGGCCAAAGCGGCGATCGAACGCAAAAATGGCGGCGACGACGACCCATTCTTTGCGAACAAACTGATCACGGGAAAATACTTCCTGGATCGTTTGTTGCCGGAGCGCCATTCGCATCTGGCAAAGATTAAATCAGGCGCTGACGCGATGATGGCGTTGCCAGCAGAGGCGTTCTAAGCCGAGCGCAGCGTTATCAAAGCCAAACAAACAAGAAAGGCCGCCGGTTGCTAGCCGGCGGCTTTTTCATGGGCGTGGCTGGTCCGATCGAATGCGCTGCGCTAGTGCTTCGATATCGAGCGCGCGAAGTTCGCATTCCCAAACCGTGATGACGCGCCATCCATCCGTCTCAAGTGAGACCCGGTTCCGTTCGTCACGCGCTTTATTGCGGGCGATCTTATCGCGCCAGTAACGCACATTGGTCTTCGGCTCGCGGGCGCCGCGTTTGCAATCGTGCCCATGCCAAAAACATCCATGAACAAAAATCGCTGTGCGATATTTTGGCAGTAGGATGTCCGGTTTGCCGGGCAAGTCCGTGACGTTCAGGCGATAGCGCAAGCCTTGCGCGTGGAGCGCTTTGCGCAGCGTGACTTCCGGTTTCGTGTTGGCGGATTTGACCGATCGCATAACGGCTGAGCGCTTTTGTGGCGAAAAAACGTCCGTCTGCGTTGTCATGCGGCCGCTCGAGCCTCAACAGAAAACAGCGCGGGCTCTAAAATGTGCGCAGCGAGCCATTGTACGACCGGCGGGCAAACCCCGTCCCCGCACAGCTTTAACGCGGCGTTGGCGTTTTCCGGCAAGACATAGTCGTCGGGCAGTCCCATCAAACGCGCCGCCTCACGCGCGTTTAAGAGCCGGGTCCGCGCTTTGCCGTTCTCGATCGCGATGAGGACTTGTCGCGATGACCCGCCGGCAGGCGTGCGCAAGCAGCCTGCAAGACCGTCAAAGCGCGCCTCGAATCGTTGAACCGTTTTGCCTTTCTCTGTGCGCATCCGGCGAAAACCGGTCCCGGCAATTGGCTTTCCAGAATTCATGAGCGACTTGAGACGCCTGCGTTGCTGCGGGTTCATCATCGCGATGAGTTTCCGCGTTTGCGCGGGCGGATGCCAGTCGCCGCCATTCCAATCGACGATATCTTTGAGGGCGATATTCGAGCGTGGACCGTGCGGCGTGCGCGCGGGAGCAACGTTGCGTCTTACGCGCGGCGGCAGCGCGTCGATTGCGGCCTCAAGCGCCGGGGGCGGTTGTGCCGCTATCGTATCAGCCGGTATGCCAGCGCCCGGCCCAAAGCCTAAAATAAAAAGCCGCGGGCGCGATTGCGGCGTAAACTGCGACGCATCGATGACGCAGGTGGAAACTTTATAACCGCGCTTTGTCATCAGCCCTGCGAGCGCCGCAAAATCGCCGCCGCCGTTCGATGTGAGTAAACCCGCGACATTTTCCAATACGATCAGTTTTGGCGCGCGATTGTCCTCGATAAGTCCTTCCACCAAGCGCCAAAAGGGGAAAAAAGCGCCGCTACGCGATGCCGTGATGCCGCCGCGCGCGCCAGCGAGCGACAAGTCCTGACAAGGAAACGACGCCCAAACAAGGTCAGGCCGCACGTCTGGCAAGTCATCCAACGTCAATGTGGCGATGTCGGTTTCCACTAAGTCTTTGCCGCCGAAATTAGCTCGATATGCGGCGCATTTCTTGGGATCAAAATCGTTCGCGAAGGCGCATCTCCAGCGATCTCCCAGCCCGATACGGGCCATGCCGCCGCCCGCGAAAAACTCGAAAAATATCGGTGTCTGGCCGCGCGTCGCGCGCTTCTTTTCGAGTTTCGTCTGTGTCCGCATGAAACACCGCTAATTGCTTTCTAAAACCATGGTCTGCGTGTTTTTCCAGCTTTTCAAGGGGTTATCGAAGCACCGTTGCGTTGTACGCGGCGCCTGTAAGCAGCAGTTGCGGCGCATTGAATCCTTGGCTAACAGTCCGCACGCTCAAAATGTGTCCGGCGGCGTTGGGCGTTTCTATTCGCAGCCTTTCGACCAATCGCGCCTTCCGCGCGCTTAAAAAAATCATTCCACAGGCTAGGCCACAGCGCATTGACCGGCCAATCCGACTCTGCTGAATCTCCATGCTCTTTAATCCGGCTCGACAACGCGGGCGGCTATGATCTCCAGGAAGCGCGCATTTCTTATCGTTGCAATGGCTTGGGCCGCAGCATCTGTCTGTATGGCGGCTGTGGTCGTGCGCGCAGCTGCGCCTATTGTGATCAATGACATTCAAGTGGGCGAGCGCGGGTCTCAAACACGGATCGCGCTGGTGTGTAGCGCGCCATGCATCGCGGAAAAGAAAGACAATCAGCAGTTTTTGCTACCGGGCGTTGAAGCGACGATTGATCTTGATCTCACGGCCCGCAGCGCCCTTGTCTCGTCTATGTCCATCGCGCGAAACGGGGCAAGCGCGTTGTTGAAAATTGAACCTGTGGAAAACTTGGAGTTCGCCAACGCCAAGTCCTGCAAAATTTTGGAGCGAGACGCCACGTGCATCGATCTGTTTTTTGATCTTGAGCGTGTGGAAAACGCCAGCCAAAAACCGCTGACGCCGCCTAAGGCCCGCACAGACGTCAGCGTCGACGCGGCGCCGGGCTTGCGCGAAGTCGCCCCCGATCGCATGCAGACCTTCGCGAAGCTTGCTGCGCCTGAACGGCTAGAGCCGCCTTCGGGCGCCATTTTGGCGAAAGTTCAGCCTATTGAGGAGACGGTCAAGATCGCCGCGCCCGCCGTGTTGATCGGCGAGCCCGCGCCGCTTGTCAGCGATGTGGATTTCAAATCCCGGGTCCGCAATATCCTCGGAAAAGATCTAACGGTCGCTTTTTGCAATAATGCCGACGCGGCATTGCAGACAGACGCCTGGGCGCTTGGCGCGATGGCGGATTTGGGCCTTTGCGCCGCCTCGAGGGGCGACGTGGAAGAAGCCGATGCGATCTTGGCGCGGCTGCTAGAATATACGCCTGATAATTATGAAGCGCTGGTCGGACGCGCGCTCATCGCCGCGCAAGCTGAGGAGCGCAGCGTCGCGCGCAAGTTCTTTCAAGATGCGCTGAATGCGCTGCCGCCGATTGACGAGTCCAACCGCATCGTTGAGGCCATGGCGCGCCTCTAGCGCCCAATTCTAATCCGATTGATTAGCGCCCGCTTGACCGATCGCGGAACCCTCAATAGCGTCCGCCGCGCTCAGACGGGACGGACCATGACCGACGAAAAATTCAAACGCTCTTTCCAGGGGCTCATCCTCACCTTGCAGCAGTTTTGGGCTGAGCGCGGCTGCGTGATCTTGCAGCCCTATGACAAAGAAATGGGCGCGGGAACGTTTCATCCGGCGACCACGTTGCGCTCGCTCGGGCCCAATCCGTGGAAGGCGGCGTATGTACAGCCGTGCAGGCGGCCCACCGACGGGCGTTATGGGGCGAACCCCAATCGCTTTCAGCACTACTACCAGTTCCAGGTCGTCCTAAAACCGAGCCCGGAGAACATCCAAGAGCTCTATCTCGACTCCCTTGAAGCGATCGGCGTTGACCGCGCCCATCACGACATTCGCTTTGTCGAGGACGATTGGGAGAGCCCCACATTGGGCGCATGGGGTCTCGGCTGGGAAGTGTGGTGCGACGGCATGGAAGTCACGCAGTTCACTTACTTCCAGCAAGTGGGCGGGTTCGATTGCCGTCCCGTGATGGGCGAAATCACGTACGGGCTGGAACGCTTAGCGATGTATGTGCAAGGGGTCGATAATGGTTTCGATCTCGACTTCAACGGCGCCTCTGGCGGCGACGCGGTCAATTACGGCGACGTCTTCCATCAGCAGGAAGTTGAGTTTTCTGCGTTTAATTTTGATCTCGCGAACACAGACACGCTGCTTGACCAATTCAACGAGGCGGAGCGCCAGTGCTTAGCCATCATCGGGGCGGGCGCGGCAGCGGGAAAGTCCTATGCGTTGCCCGCTTACGACCAGTGCATCGCAGCGAGCCATTTGTTCAATTTGTTGGATGCGCGCGGCGTTATTTCGGCGACTGAACGCCAAGCCTATATATTGCGTGTACGCGCTTTATCGAAAGCGTGCTGCGAGGCGTGGCTCAAAAGCCCCCAAGGGCGCAGCGACGGCGCTGGCGTCGTAGATTACGCCGCCGTTTAAGCGCGGCCCGTCTTAAAACACCCATCCCAAGCGCACGCCTGTGCCGTCCAGGCCTTCATTCTTGTCGCATAAGTTCGCGTTGGAGATATGTTCAACATGAACCGCAACGTTTACACGCTCCGTTATGCGATAGCCGACGCCAAAGTTCTCTCGCAGCAAGACGCGACACCCCAACGCTTTTTGCGGGTTAAGCTCATTCGTATCAGGATCAAATTCGCCTAAAACATCCGCGTCGTGGACGGCTCCGCCAAATCCGAAATAGCCGAAAAAATCATCGAAAAAATCGGCCTCCCAGGTTAGCCCGAAATAAGCGTGGCTGGTTGAGAATTCGTCCGGCGCATAAGAAAAGCCAAGATGCGGGCGCGGTTCTAACGCCCACTCCAAAAAGGCCGGGGTGGAGAACAAAACCTCGCCGCTAATGGCGATCCCGTCTTCTTTCGAATTACCGAACGGGCCCGTGTCATGAGCCAGAATGCCGCCGCGAACTTCGGATATGAAGTGCCCGTCTTGCCCCTCTTCGGCTGCAGCGATCGCCACGCTGCCGCCCATCGCCAACAGGCTCATCAACCAAACTCGTATACCACGCATAACTGCCCCCATTTGGATTTTCACGAAGGATAACCCATTTTTCCGCACGAGCAATTCGGGTCCGTATCCAAAAGCCCGGAGTGCGCCTATTCCTGTCGCTATTGCGCGCGCGGGCGAGGCTGCCTAGAACCCGCCGCGTCATGCCTGAATTACTCCTTGAGCTCTTTTCCGAAGAAATCCCGGCCAGAATGCAGGGCGCAGCCGCGAGCCGCCTGGAGCGTGCGCTGAACGAGCGTCTGTTGGCGGCGGGTTTTATGCCGGACGGCGTCAAAGCCTTTGCGGGGCCAAGGCGGTTGACCTTCATTGCGACGGGCCTGCCGGTGCGTCAGCCGGACCGACGAGAAGAGAAGAAGGGCCCGCGCGTTGGCGCGCCCGAAAAGGCAATTCAGGGATTCTTGAATTCGGCGGGGCTCGGCTCGCTCGATCAATGCGAAACGCGCTCCGACAAAAAAGGCGAGTTCTACGTCGCCGTGATCGAACAAACCGGGCGCGAGACTTCAGCGCTGATTGCCGAAGCTATTCCAGAAATTGTGCGCGGGTTTTCGTGGCCTAAATCGATGCGTTGGGGTGCGGGCG
>JBCDBM010000061.1:0-15211 GCA_039183665.1 Pseudomonadota bacterium
TTATTTAAATCACGTTCGGCAAGATTACCACAACGTCGATATATGAGATTAATGCATTATACATTGACAGTATTCGATGCAGCAGATGAAGAAGCAGATTTAGTAATTTTAGAAGAAGTATTAGTAGGAGCACAAGTATCAGGATCGAAACGACGTAGAGAAATAACGGTGAAATTACCAACTGATAAATTAACAATCCATTTACGAAAAGATGGTGAATATGATGCTTGGCATACTGCATTTCGTGATGCTGCAAGAGTCGCTACTGATTTCTATAAAATTGTTACTACTAGAGAATTAGGTACGGGTGCTTTCAGTAATATGTATTTCGGTTTCGATCGTGAAGATGGTCATCATGTCGCTATTAAGAGATTCAATTCATTTCACGATTGGAAAAACGTATGGGTAATATTTATACAAGAAGGTATCGTGGTATGATTCAAGATATTCAACAAAGCAGTTCATTAGCACCCAACTTCCAAATTTATCTTGAAGAAAAGCGAGATTCTTTAAAGAAAACAGATAAAGAAGAAGAAGAAGAAACTACAGTTCCAACTTCAGCATCATCCTCTTTAGATGAAAAGGATAAGGAAAATAATGATAGTCAAACAAAGGAAAAAGATGATCAAAATTAAGTTAAGGTTACAAAACCTACTATTGCTTCACTTTTGAATCCTACTAACGTGGGCGAAACAAGTGAAATTGAAGAAAATAAACCTCAACAAAGTAATGCTATCAATACATCAACGGCAAGAGATTTAATTGAAATTGTCGGCTCTTCTTCTATGCCATTAAGAAACTCTGTTGGTCAACCTACACTACGTGAAGTTGCCACTGCCATTGACATCACTGACAATAACAGAGAAGACAATGACGATGAAAATAATATCGGGGCAAGGCATCGAGAAGGACCTTCCCGCTTCAAATGTTGAAAGACCGGGGCGAGCTCAATAGCGAATACGGCTCTCAGTCTTTTTCCATCCTGCTGTTCCAAGACTTGGCGGTGATCCCGCTCCTCGCGGCGGTGCCCTTGGTGGCCGGCGCGAGCATGGGCGAAGACTGGGGCTTTCTCGCCCTAAAGGCTGGCGGCGTGCTGGTGGCCCTGGTGGTGATTGGGGTCTTTGTGCTCGACCGCGTTTTTCGCTTGGTCGCCAGCTCTGGCTCTCGTGAGGCGTTCGCGGCGACGGCGCTCTTTGTTGTGGCTCTGACCTCTGTCGCCGTTTCTTGGGCGGGCCTGTCCATGGCGCTTGGCGCGTTCCTCGCCGGCGCGCTCCTGGCGGACTCTGCGTATCGTCGGCAAATCGAAACTGATATTGAGCCCTTTCGCGGGCTGCTGCTGGGTCTGTTCTTCATCTCCATCGGCATGCGCCTGGATATGGAGGTGATCGCAGAATATTGGTGGGTGATTGTCGGCGGCGCGATTGGCCTGTTGACGGTTAAAAGCGTTTTGCTGTTCTTGCTCGCCAAGAGTTTTGGCTCAAACACGCGCGACTCTGCGAAGACGGCGGCCGTGTTGAGCCAAGGCGGCGAGTTCGCCTTTGTGGTTTTGAGCTTGGGCGTTGGAGAGGCGGTGTTCACCAATCAGCAAGCGACGCTCATGTCGGCGATCGTGACGATCTCGATGGCCCTGACGCCCTTAGCGATGATGCTGGCCAATCGCAGCTTTCGGGACAATGAGGCTGATAGCGAGGAAGGTCTGGAAGGGCCGGGAAGCGGGCGCGATCATGTCATCATCGTTGGCTTCGGCCGGATGGGGCAAATCATCTCCCAGGTGTTGCAAAACTCTGGCGTCGCTGTCACCGCGATTGACCGAAACCCGCCCCGCATTCGGAACGCGGAACGCTTTGGATACAAAGTATTTTACGGCGACGGATCGCGCCTTGACGTCTTGCTGACGGCGGGCGCTCTTGAAGCGCGCGCCGTCGTGTTTTGTATGGACGATAGAAAAGCGACAAGCAGCGCTGTCGCCGCCCTCCGCGAGCGTTGCCCAACGGTGACAATTGTGTCGGTCGCCCATGACCGCGTTCACGAAATCGAATTACAAGCCTTAGGGCCAGACGTCATCGTGCGGCAGACCTTAGAGTCCAGTCTGGTCATGGCGCGCGAAACCTTGCGCCATATGGGCTTTGATGAAGCCATTATTGACGACTTTGTGGACCAATTCCGAGAATCTGATCGGGAACGATTGCTGGCGCAGATCGACGCTGGGGTCGATGCGGCGACCCATCTCATCCATCAGCCCTACAGTGCGCGCGGCGATAGCGGTCGCAACCGCTAGTCGATCGCGCCGGCTTCGATCGCGTGCATGTCGTCGTCGGAAAAACCGAAATGGTGGCCGAGCTCATGAACCAGCACATGGGTGATCAGCGCGCGCAACGACGTATCTCGCCTCCGACGCCATTCGGCGATGATTGACCGACGATAAAGGTGCACGTGATTGGGCATCCCAAAGGGCGTGGTGACGCTGTCATTGATGCGATCTACGCCTTCGAACAATCCGGACAACTGAAGCGGATCGCTGAGACCTAAGGCGCCCAGCGTTTTTGCGTCCGCCTCATCGGCGACATGGATCACCACATTATTGCACAGGGCGCGGAAATTTTCCGGGAGGGCGTCAAACGCCTCATGCGCCGCGTCTTGAAACGCTAAGAGATCTGGCGGGGTTTCGAATGACCAGTCACGCATCCTTTTTAAATAGTCGGCTTGCGTGGTGTCTGAAACGCTTCTTTTCCGGTGACCGCGATTCCGCTAGATGCCGACAAAAGGTTGTGCGATTCGCCCAATTGCACTTTTAAAGCGCAAGGGCGCCGACGTCGCGACGAGGCATATGCACGGCGTGTCCCCGATCGCTTTGGGCGCATGAACGATCGCGTCGTCGAGATCCGCTAGGTCCCCGGCGCGATACACGCCCAGCTCGTCCTCATAAGCCCCGTCCAAAATGAGCGTCAGCTCTTCATGCCCGTGGGTGTGGGTGGGGATTTTCACGCCAGGATCAATCTTGAACAAGCGCAAGGCGCCCTCGCGATACCCTTCGGCGTCCAGCAAAGACTGCGCAATGCCCGGCGCCGCCCATTTCCACTCAATGTCGCCTAAATCGCCGTTCAGATAGCGATCTAACACTGAAGACGGTTGTTTCTCAGCCAAAACAATATTCGCCGTGCCATCTGCACGCGCCAGGATTTTTTCCAGCGCGTCTGTCGCCATGGCGACGGGCTCAACGACGTCAAGCATTCTGCCGCCGACAGCTTCGAAGGACGCGACCGTCTCGGCGCATTCGCTGCATTTTGCAATATGCGCGGCGACGACAGCCGCGAGCGCCTCATCTAGGCGACCAGCGGCGAAATCGGCGAGCGTTGATACGCGAGCGTGGTGGGTAATTTCAGTCATATCTCTTCACGCAACTCTTTACGGATCTTCTCAAATGCTAGTCTCAGACGCGATTTAACGGTTCCCAAAGGAATGCTCAACTTCTCAGCAATCACGGAATGCGGCTCGTCTTCGAAAAAATGAAGGCGCATCACTTCCTGCTGTTCTGCGGGCAATACACCCAAAGCCTTATCAATACGCGCGTCCCGCTCTTTTAGTTCACAAATAAAATCGGCCCGCGGGGCTTCTTCTGGGGCCATCGCCGGATCATCGGCGTCTGGCAGGGGGCGGGCCGCGCGTCTGAGCGCGTCAATCCGCGCATTTCTCGCAATCGTGAATATCCACGTCGAGGCGGAGGCCTTTGAGGGGTCGTAAAGCCGCGCCTTTGTGAAGACCTTTACCATGGCGTCCTGGGCCAGGTCTTCAGCTTCGCTGGCGCTGGCGCCGCCACGCACGAGGTACCCTTTTACGCGCGGCCCGAAATAGGCGTAAATCTCAGCGAACGCCTTGCGATCGCCGTCCCGCGCGACCAAAGTCAGCAGGTTGTCCATATGCCCGGCGCTTTTCCGGTCCGGCAAAGCAGGGTTATCGGTCGTTTTGTTTGTCACAAGAGCGCGTCGGGTGATCTTTAAAATGCGAGGCCCAAAAGAAGGCCGAGACAAAACCGAAGAGCATTCGCCATTGTCCCCGCCATCCCTACCGGAAGTTGACCGCCTGATCCAGGACGCAACGGGGCGCGTAGCTCGTGAGTCCGAAATGGAGGTCAAATGACGCAGGGGCGCCGCATCCCAAAAATCGCGCAACAACGCGTCGCCGTCGTGGGATCAGGCATCGCGGGCCTCTCTGCTGCGTGGTTGTTGTCGCAGTCATGCGAGACGGTGCTTTTTGAGCGGGCGAGCAAGCTTGGCGGCCATTCCAACACCGTTGACGTGGACCTCGCCACGGGTCCGGTTCCCGTCGACACCGGGTTTATCGTTTACAATGAGCCGAGCTATCCAAATTTGACGGCGCTGTTTGACCATCTTGGCGTTGCGACCGAAGACTCATGCATGTCGTTCGGCGTTTCCATTGATGACGGCGCGATCGAATATTCCGGGCAAACGCTCTCCTCGGTCTTCGCGCGGCGGTCCAATGCGGCCTCGCCGACATTCTGGAAAATGCTCAGCGATATTCCCCGTTTCCATCGAGACGCAAAGAATGTCTTGCGCGACGGGTTTTGCGCCCACGCGTCGCTCGGCGAGTTTGTTCAGGCTCACAATTACGGCCGCGGTTTTTGCGAACATTTCTTGAAACCCATGGCGGCGGCTATTTGGTCGACGCCGCGCATCGAGATCTTCAAGTATCCCGCCTTGTCGTTCTTCCAGTTCTTTGAAAATCACGGTCTGCTACGCGTTCTCAATTTGCCTGAATGGCGCACGGTTTCGGCAGGCTCTCGCCAGTATGTGAACGCAATCGCGAGCGCGATGGATGCGGAGATCAGAACCGACGCGAATATTGTCCAGATCCGCCGCACGTCCGAGGGTATTTTCGTCGACGATGCGACCGGCGCGGCGGAACGTTTTGATCATGTCGTCATCGCCACCCATGCCGACGCGGCGCGCGCCATGCTTGGTGATATGGATGAGGAAGAACAGCAAATCTTGTCGGCGTTTCGGTATCAGCCGAACAAAGCCGTTTTACATTTCGACGCCGGCCAAATGCCGACCCGGCGTCGTGCATGGTCAAGCTGGAATTTCATCGGCAATGGCGAAGAGGGCGCCGTTACCTATTGGATGAACCGGCTGCAAAACTTGCCGTGTGAGAACAACATCTTTGTGACGCTCAATCCCACGCGATCAATTCCCGACGATCTGGTTATCGACGCGTTTGACTATGAACACCCGATGTTCGACACCCGAACCGCCCAAGCGCAGCGCGACATTTGGCGCATTCAAGGGCGCGGCGGCGTATGGCATGCGGGGGCGCATCTTGGGCATGGCTTTCATGAAGACGGCCTTCAAGCAGGTTTGGCGGTAGCCGAGGCTATCGGCGGGCGCAAGCGCCCCTGGCGTGTCGCGGCGCAGTCAGATCGCCTGCAATTGCCTGACGTGGCCGAGGCGATGGCGTGACGATAGAAGAAGCGACGCACGAAAAAACAGAACTCGAAAAAAACGAACCCGGCGCGCGCCTTTATGAAGGCGTCGTCAAGCATCATCGCTTGCGTCCAAAGCCCCACAAGCTTGCCTACCGCGTTTTCAATTTTTTTATTGATATCGATCGCCTCGACGAAGTGTCCGCGCAATCGCGGTTTTTCTCGCGTAATCGGTTCAATCTCTTTTCCTTGTATGATCGGGACTACGGGCACGGCGCGCCAGAAGATATTGCCGCCTTCACAAGGGCCGCGCTGGCCGAGGCGAACCTGCCGTCTGATGGGAAAATTCTTTTACTCACTTATCCGCGGATCCTGGGCTACGGCTTCAATCCAATCTCCGTTTTTTATTGCTATGATCGTCAGGAGAAGTTGCGTGCGCTCATTTACGAAGTGCGCAACACATTCGGCGAACGACATTCTTATCTGATCGAGGTCGATCCAGCGGAACAGCGCGCGGGTCAAGAAATCCGACAGCGTGCTAAAAAGGTGTTTCACGTCTCTCCGTTTATGGAAATGGATATGTGTTACGACTTCACGATTATGCCGCCGTCGGATGAAGCCCGGATAGTCATCCGCGCGGGTGATGCACAAGGGCCCATGATCAACGCCCACTTTCGCGGCAAACGCGCCGCGTTTTCAGACAAGAAGCTGATTGCTGTGTTGTTCAGTTATCCGCTGATGACGCTCAAGGTGATCGTCGGCATTCACTATGAAGCAGTGAAGATGCTGTTCAAAGGATATCGACTCCGCGCCGGGGCGCCGGCGCCTACAAATCCTTTTACCGTTATACGCAATGGCTCGAACGCCCCCTCGCGCCAATAGAGGCGACAGGTCTGTGCGCTAAGCGGACAGCTCTTATCGCCGGCCTGCTTGTGGACCCGCTTTTCATTTTGCGCTAATCGGTGGCCCAATTACAGGAGGCGAGACAATGAAAAAAATCCACGCGGATGCTCAATCTGCGCTCGACGGATTGCTTTTTGATGGGATGACCATCATGGCCGGCGGCTTCGGTCTTTGCGGCATTCCGGAAAATCTCATCGCGGCGATCCATGACTCCGGCGTCAAAGATCTCACCATCATTTCGAACAATGCGGGCGTCGACGATTTTGGCCTCGGTATTCTGCTTCAGTCGCGCCAGGTCAAAAAAATGGTGTCGTCTTATGTTGGCGAAAACAAAGAGTTTGAGCGCCAATATTTGGCAGGCGAGCTTGAGCTGGAATTTAACCCCCAAGGCACCTTAGCGGAGCGGTGTCGCGCGGGCGGCGCGGGCATTCCGGGCTTTTACACCAAGACGGGCGTCGGCACGATCATCGCGGACGGCAAAGAGCACAAAGAGTTTAACGGCGAGACTTATATACTAGAAACCGGTCTTGTGGCGGATCTATCGATCGTCAAAGCCTGGAAGGGCGACGAGCAAGGCAATTTGATCTACCGAAAAACCGCGCGCAACTTCAATCCGATGATGGCGAGCGCTGGCAAAGCTACCGTCGCCGAAGTCGAAGAAATTGTGCCGCTGGGCAGTCTTGATCCGGATTACATTCATACCGCTGGGATATTCATTAAGCGGATGATTGTTGGAGACCACGAGAAACGCATTGAACAGCGCACCGTGCGCGAACGGGAGAGTGCCTAATGCCCTGGGATCGCAATCAAATGGCGGCGCGCGCCGCGCAAGAGCTCGAAGACGGGTTTTACGTCAATCTCGGTATCGGCATCCCGACGCTTGTGGCCAATTATATCGGCGAGGGGATCGACGTTACCTTGCAATCTGAAAACGGCATGTTGGGCATGGGGCCGTTTCCCTACGATGACGAGGTCGATGCGGACCTTATCAACGCCGGCAAGCAAACCATTACGGAATTAGATCGCACATCGTATTTCTCATCTGCCGATTCATTCGGCATGATCCGAGGCGGCCACATCGACCTGTCAGTTCTGGGCGCGATGGAGGTGTCGGAAAAAGGCGATCTCGCGAATTGGATGATTCCAGGGAAAATGGTCAAAGGCATGGGCGGCGCCATGGACCTTGTGGCCGGCGTGAAACGCGTTGTGGTGGTCATGGATCACGCATCCAAAAAGGGTGATCCGAAATTGCTGCATGAATGCTCGCTGCCGCTTACGGGCCAGAAGGTTGTTGACATGGTCATCACCAATTTGGGCGTTTTCGAAATTGGCGAGGCCGGCATGAAGCTAATTGAGCTTGCGCCGGATGTGACCTTGGAAGAGATCGCTGCTTCCACTGAGGCGACATACGACGTCGCTGTCTAATCGATCGAATTGCTCAAGATGACATGCGCGTCGCCGCTTACCCGGCGGCGCGTATTAGCTTGACCGTGCTATTCGCGCGCGTGATGCATTGTAAGAGATGATCAATCGCTGTCTCATCCCCATCGCATTCGATGCGTTCTTTCGCTTCTTTCATTGAGAAGTTCCGCCGCAGCGCCTTCATCACTGTGGGCACATCAGTGCGTAGCGTCGCGACCGCTGGAGAATCGGCCCCGCGTCGGGCGATCATTTCATTGTTCATATAGAAAAACGTATACGGATAGTCGTCTACGAAAAGATGCGCCACATAATTCAGCGCGGGGTCTTCTTCGCCTTTTGCAAACAACTCGATGGCAAATGCAACGGAGTCCGGTTGCAGGTCGTTGGACTTAATGATCTCCATCGCCGTCGTCGGTTTCGACAGGTTTAGGAAATAGACGATCGACCAGTACATGAGCTCGCGGAGAGCCGGGCGTAGCGCTTCGCCATCCACGGAGAGGCGATACTGGCCGCGCGTCTCGTTCGCGCCGGGGGATAACAAAATACCCGCTTCTTCTAGGTCTTTGAGGCGCTTACTCAGAAGATTGGCGCCGATGCCTGCAAGCCCCGATTGAAGATCGCCAAAGCGCTGCGGGCCCAGCAGAAGATTGCGAATAATCAGCAGCGTCCAGCGCTCGCCAAGAATGTCGAGCGCATGCGCTAGTGTGCAGTCCTGATTATACGTTCTCGCCATCTCGTTCTCATTACGCTGGCGCCCAGCTCCGCGCCACCGAAACTGTCACCGTCCATCCCCGATAGAGTGATTCAAATTTACGAATAATGTATTGATCACTATCAAAATATATAGTATTTAGATCATATAGTGTTAGTCTGTGTGGAACTTCAACCGACGGCGCACAGGAGCGCGCGCCGCGAAGGGAGCCTATGTCCAAAAACTCACTCTTTATCATCCTCGGTGCGATGACGGCGTTCGCGACGACCCCCGCTAACGCCACGGATTGGAATGTGCAGATGGATCTGTGCGCAGCGGCGCTGAAGGCCGAATCGCTCGCCGCCGTCGATAACCATCGCCTTACGCTCATCAGGGCCCGCTCAGGCGCGGCCAAGCGCGTCACCATCAAGATTGTACCCAATGACGGCGGCGACGCCGTTGTGGCGGAGTGCACCATTAGAAAAGGCGCTGTCACGAAGGCTGAAATCAAAAAGACCTAGTCAGCCGCCAACGCGATCCGAGGGCTTTTCATCGACATATGCCTCAAGCCTTCGAACACTGGGCGTCGCCGCAATTCGGCGACGCCTTTTTTTTGCGGCGCGCATGGTCGGGGTGTTCGCTGGCCTGGGCGGGGCCTGGGCGGGGCCTGGGCGGGGCCCTAGGCAAACCCGCTCAATGGATTGCTACCTGCTGACACAGGCGTTAAAGACGGCCGATTGTACCTAGTTGAGGACACCATGAGCTGGACGCCCCAAAGCTGGCGCGATAAGCCCGCGCGCCATATTCCGACCGATTATCCGGATCCGGCCGCCCTTGATGCGGTCGAAAAAGAGCTATCGGGGTATCCGCCGCTGGTGTTTGCAGGCGAGGCCCGGACCTTGCGGCAGAGTTTGGCGCGGGTGGCTGCGGGCGAGGCGTTTTTGCTGCAAGGGGGCGATTGCGCGGAGAGCTTCAAAGAATTCCACCCGGACAATATTCGCGACACGTTTCGCGTGCTTCTCCAAATGGCTGTCGCGCTTACCTTTGGCGGTTCAAAACCGGTCGTCAAAGTGGGGCGCATTGCGGGACAATTTGCGAAACCGCGAAGCTCGCCCACGGAGACGAAAGACGGCGTCACGCTGCCAAGTTATCGCGGCGACAATATCAACGGTATGGGATTTGAAGCGGACGCCCGCGCGCCCGACCCGCAGCGGCTATTGCGCGCTTATGGGCAGTCCGCCTCGACGCTGAACCTTATCCGCGCTTTCGCTCGCGGCGGCTATGCGGATCTCCACAACGTGCATCGCTGGAACTTGGAGTTCGTGTCCGACAAACCCCAAGGCGGCGAATATCGAGCGTTGGCCGACAAGATTTCTCAGGCCCTGAGCTTCATGGAAGCCTGCGGCGTCACAGGGGAGAGCGTCCCGGCGTTGCGCGAAGTGGATTTCTATACGAGCCACGAGGCGCTGTTGCTCGGCTATGAGAGCGCGCTGACCCGCATCGATTCAACGAGCGGGAATTGGTACGATACCTCCGCTCATATGCTGTGGATTGGGGACCGCACGCGCCAGTTGGACGGCGCCCATGTGGAGTTCTGCCGCGGCATTCATAATCCCATCGGCGTCAAATGCGGGCCGTCTTTGGAGCCGGACGAACTCTTAGGGCTCTTAGACGTGTTGAACCCGGAAAACGAAGCGGGGCGCATCGTGCTCATCGCCCGCTTTGGCGCGGAAAAGGCGGCTGAGGGGCTGCCGCCCTTGTTGCGCGCCATCCAGCGCGAAGACCGCCAAGTCGTGTGGTCGTGCGATCCCATGCATGGCAACACGATCAAGACAGAAAATGGCTACAAAACTCGGCCCTTTGATTCGGTACTGTCTGAAATTAAAACGTTTTTCGCCACCTGCCGCGCTGAAGGCGCGTATCCCGGGGGCGTCCATTTCGAAATGACGGGCCAAAACGTCACCGAATGCCTCGGCGGTTCTCAAGCTATTTCCGAGGGCGATCTGTCCAGCCGCTACCACACCCATTGCGATCCGCGATTGAATGCGAGCCAAGCGCTAGAATTAGCCTTTATTTTAGCCGATGGGATTAAAGCGGCTTAAACGGTCGCGCCGTTACGGAACTTTCACTGCCCGGTCCCGCCTCTGGACGAGTAAAGTGGCGTAAAATAAACGTGCGGTCTTGAGCCGCGGAATATTTATCTTGCTCACCCGTTAGATATAGTGTGCAAATTACTAGGGCGTTGGGCGATGAACCTAACATGCGCGCGTAACTGCGCGGTTGGCGGAGTGGCGTGTGTCTCATAGCGTACGGATTGGGGTCGCCGGCGCGGGCGTCTTTGGATCGCACCACGCCGCGAAATACGCGGCGCATCCTGGGGCGGCCTTAATTGGTGTTTTTGACCCAGACCGCGATCGCGCTACGGAATTGGCTGCTCGACACGCTGCGACGGCCTACAGCGCCTATAGCGATCTCCTTCAGGATAGCGACGCCGTCGTCATTGCAGCGCCGGCTGTCGCGCATTTTGATCTGGCGTCGGCGGCATTGGCGGCTGGCCGGCACGTATTCGTAGAAAAGCCTCTCGCCGAGAGTTTGGAGCCGGCGCTGGTCTTGGAAAGACGGGCGCGAGACGCCGGCGTTGTTCTGCAGGTAGGCCATCAAGAGCGATATGTGCTGGCGGAAACAGGCCTATTCGACCGGGATCGCGCGCCGCAGGTCGTGCGATGCGTTCGCGAATGCAAGGGTACGGGGCGTTGCGAGGACGTGTCGGTCGTCCAGGATCTGATGATCCATGACATCGATATCGCTCGGCGCTTGACGGACGCACCCATAAAATCCGTGAATGCAAGCGGCGATTTCAATGACGCGGAAGCTGAAATCACGCTCATCGACGAAACGATCATATCGCTCAAAGCCAGTCGTCGCGCCGCCGCCCCTGACCGTCGGATGACCCTTATCTATGACGATGGCGTGGTCGAGTTCGACTTTTTTCAACGCACGCTTTCCAATTCGACGCCCGCGCGGCTCCGCGCGCCAATCTCAGGTGATGACGCGCCCCTGGCCTTCAAGGATCCGCTCGGCGCGGGCGCTGATCAGTTTTTGCACGCCATACGCGAACGCGAAGCGCCAATGGTCAGCGGTGCAGATGGTCTTGCGGCTGTGGAATGGGCGAGTAAAATTCTCCATGCGATGAGCCTTGCCGAGCACAGCGGCGAACAAACGGAGAGGTTGCGCGCATGACCCCTTCGACGCTCGCTAAGTTGAACCTGGTCCGGGATGAGTCTGGCGTTGGCGAGATCGCTTTTGTGGATCTGCCCGCGCAGCAACGCCGGATTCGCGAGGCCGTCGAAACGCGGCTCTCCCGCGTGCTGGATCATGGGCGCTACATTGGCGGACCCGAACTTGACGAACTCGAAGCGGCGCTGATTACGCGCACTGGCGCGAAGGTCGCGATCAGCTGCGCAAGCGGCACGGCCGCGCTCATCATCGCGCTCTTGTCTCGCGGATTGAAAAGCGAGGACGCGGTCTTCGTGCCGGCCTTTACGTATAACGCCACCGTCAACGCGGTCTTGTTGGCGGGCGCGACCCCGATCTTCGTCGATATTGATCCTGATACCTATAATATAGATCCCGCTGACTTGGCGGCGAAGGTGGAGAGCATCAAAAAAGAAGGGCGCTTTCAGCCGAAAGCCGTCATTCCTGTCGATCTTTTTGGATCTCCAGCAGATTACAATCGCATCAACGCCCTCGCCGAGCGCGAAGGCCTTTTTGTGCTGGGCGACGGCGCGCAGAGTTTTGGCGGCAGATACAATAATCGTGATGTAGGGAATTTGGCTGCGGCGACCGCTGTCAGTTTCTTCCCCGGCAAAGCTTTCGGCGCTTATGGCGATGCCGGGGCTGTGTTTTCGCAAGGTCCCGACGACCAAGCGCTCTATGAGTCTATCCGCTGGCACGGGACCGATGACTCACGAAAAATTTCAGTGCGTGTCGGTTTCAATGGACGCATGGACAGTTTCCAAGCCGCCGTTCTTCTCGAAAAACTCGCGATCTTTGACGAGGAGCTAGAGGTGCGCCGCCACGTCGCCGCCACCTATGACGAGTGCCTAAGCGCGGTTGCTCAGCCGCAGCATCACCTGCCGGGCGCGGTTTCAGGATGCGGCTATTATGCGCTGCGCGTTAAAGACAGGGAGCGTGTGATTGCGGATTTGAGCGCCGCGGGCGTGCCCACCGCCGTCTATTATTCGACGCCGCTTCACAAAATGCCTGTATTCGAGCCCTACGCCCCTGAAGCTGGGCTTCCCAATACGGATCTCGTCGCCGCTGAGATACTGTCATTGCCAATGCATGGCTATTTGACCGAGCGCCAGGTTGATTATATTTGCGATGCGGTAACCGCCGCGCTGCGCTAGCGCTTGGCGGCCGAAGGGTCGCGAGGCGGCGCAAAACCAAATGGCAGAAGACGTTCTCTCCATCGCCATCGCCCAAATTGAGCCCGTTGTGGGCGATGTGGAAGGCAATGTGGCGCGAATTCGCGCAGCGCGCAGCGACGTCGCGCGGGCCGGCGGTGACCTTGCTGTCTTTTGCGAGCTGACAATCGCGGGGTATCCGCCCGAAGATCTCGTACAAAAGCCAGCGTTCCAGCGCGCCTGCCGCGAGGCTGTCGAAGCGCTCAAAGCGGATACGGAGGATGGGGGGCCGGCGATGTTGGTGGGCGCGCCATTGCGGGAAGGGGACGCCCTTTTTAACGCCGCTATTTTCTTGGACGCCGGCGAGATAAAAGCGATCCGGTATAAGCGGCGCCTGCCCAATTTTGGCGTCTTCGACGAACCGCGCCATTTCACGCCGAGCCCTAACCCGGACGAGCCTGTCGATTTTCGCGGTGTGTCGCTTGGCGTCGTTATTTGCGAAGATATGTGGACCCCGGACGCCGGCCGCGCGTTGAAAGAGGCCGGCGCCGAGATCCTCATTGTACCGAATGGTTCGCCCTTTCGTCGCAGCGCTGTCGACGAGCGTGCGCATGCAGCCGCCATTTGCGCCAAAGAGTCGGGCCTGCCGATCGTCTATGTGAACCAATTGGCTGGCCAAGACGAAGTCCTTTTTGAAGGCGCGAGCTTTGTGATGAACGCTGAAGGCGCGGTGACCCATCGCGCGCCGCAATTTTCCGCCGGCGTTTTTTCAACACAATGGCGGCGGAGCCCGCAAGGATGGCGATGCGAGGCGGGGCCGGAGGCGGAATGGGCGGACGGTGAGGCGCTGGACTATCGGGCCGTTACCATGGCGGTGCGCGAATATGTGGATAAGAACCGGTTCAAGGGTGTCGTCATCGGTCTTTCCGGGGGCGTCGATTCAGCGCTTGCTGCGGCGATTGCGGTCGATGCGCTCGGCCCTGACCGCGTGCGCTGCGTGATGATGCCGTCAAAATACACCTCGCAAGACAGCCTTCAAGACGCTGAAGAATGCGCCAAAGCGTTGGGCGTCGCCTATCGCGTAATGAGCATCGAGCCGGGCGTTGACGCGTTCGATAAAATGCTCGCGCCCGCCTTTTTGAAATTACCGGCCGACACCACGGAAGAGAATATCCAATCGCGCATTCGCGGTGTGTTGCTCATGGCGCTGTCGAACAAGTTTGGCGATATGGTCTTGGCGACCGGGAACAAGTCTGAAATGTCGGTGGGCTACGCGACGCTCTATGGCGATATGAATGGCGGGTATAATCCGCTCAAGGATCTTTACAAGACGGAAGTTTATCGCTTGTGCCGGTGGCGCAACGCCAATCACGCCCCGGACCTAAAAGGGCCTGTGCGTGCTGTCATTCCGGAGCGCATCATCACTAAAGCGCCGACAGCCGAGTTGCGCGCCGATCAAAAGGATGAAGACAGCTTACCCCCCTATGATGTTCTCGATGCGATACTGGAAGCGCTTGTGGAAGGCGAAAAAGCCGTGCGCGAGATTGTCGCCGAGGGTTTTGACGAAGCCACGGTGCGCCGAATTGAGCATTTGCTGTACGTGGCGGAATACAAACGCCGGCAAGGGCCGCCGGGTCCGAAAGTCACTGCCGTCAATTTCGGCCGCGATCGTCGCTATCCGATCACCAATGGCTGGCGCGATCGGTAAATGCGACCAAGGGCTGTGCGCCGGCAAAGGTGTTAGATGTTTGACGCGCTGGGCGCGAACCGCTAAGGCCACGCCTCTTTTAGGAATTCGCTTCTCATGACCGTCACCGTACGTTTTGCGCCGTCGCCCACCGGCAAGCTGCATGTCGGCAATGTGCGCGCCGCCTTGTGGAATTGGCTATTCGCGCGTAAATCCGACGGACGCTTCATCTTGCGGATAGACGATACGGATTTGGAGCGGTCCACAAAGGCCTTTGAAGAAGGCATCAAAGCTGACCTCAAATGGCTCGGCCTCGACTATGACGAGACCTTTAATCAATCGGCGCGCTTCGACCGGTATGAGGCCGCGCGCGACGGGCTTATCGACGCGGGGTTGCTTTACCCCTGTTATGAGACCGCCGACGAGCTGGATCGCAAACGCAAGTTACAACGCGCGCGGGGATTGCCGCCGGACGAGGCGCCAATCAACGCCGTTTTGAGCGGAGCAACTGTACATTGGGCAGAGTGAATTCCTATGTGGACAACATTGAAAACTGCAGCTGAGGCCGCGCAAGATAAGCATATCCTTGATCTTTTTGCAGATGACCCCAAGCGGGCGGCGGGTTTCAACGTCTCTGCTTTGGATATGCTGTTCGACTATTCCAA
>JBCDBM010000062.1:0-15201 GCA_039183665.1 Pseudomonadota bacterium
CAGGACACCGTCGCGCCCAGTCAGCATTGACATTGGCGCCAAGCTGGCGCGTCTGCGCTGTGTCCTTCGACGACATGATCATGGGCGGCAGCGGCCAGCTAGCGCAGCATCCAAGCTCAGTCGCGGAGTAAGGCGCCGGTTTCTCGGTCGACACGCACCCCATCGCCGAACTCAGCATCGCCAAGCTCAGCAAGGCGCGCCTTGGCAAGCGCCAGCGCGTGTTTAAGAGCCACATTTTCCGCCTCTAATTGTTTGATGCGTTGGTCTTTGCGTTCGGCGTGGCGACCCGCTACATGCGCCGCAATCACCGGCCCCCATTTCTGAAAGAGCGCGGTGATCGGCTTGATGAGCGAGGCCAGCCAAGATGGCATTACTCGTCCGACTTGCGCTCGTTAAAGATCACCAACAGCAACCCGGCAACGGCGGCGCCGGCGGACCCAATCTCTGCGGCGATTTCGGGCGACAGCGTCACGCCGAATGCAGAGACAACTGCAACAATGCCGGCCCACGTCGTTGGCTGTGTGAGGTAGTTAATAATCGTACCCATTGATATGAACTCCATGCATGAAAAAACCGCCCTCGCGCCAGGGCGGCGTTTATTCAGTACCCGGCGCGGGGGCTTTTGCTTATGGCGAACACTGATGAGTGCTAGCCTTGTGTTGCGCTGTCGATGTCTTTTATCGACTTGCGAAGTCCTTCTATATCCGCCTGGCTCGTTTCATCTTCGCCCCGCGAAACGACCAGCAATCCAGAAGCGATACCTTCCAGCAGGTCTTCACAAGCCATCATCGCGCCGGATTCTCCGGGCCTAGTTTCAACCCGCATCCGTTGCAGTAAAAATCGCGCGGCGCCCTGATATTTATTCATTTCATTTCCTTAGTACGTGGCGATTGTCGCCGTCTGAACGGCGCCCGCGGCATCGACATATTTTACATCCAGGCTTCCAGTTGCCGCACCGCCTGGGGCGGCCCCAACTGCATCTGCCGCGATTAATGGAGCGGTCGGCGTTACGCTACCGCCCCCAAACGGCCACCCCTTTTTTAAAGACATGGAAAGGCGTGCCGTCCCCGCAAGGTGATGGTAAAACCAGAGCTGCGCTTCTTCGGCGCCATTCGTAACGACAGTCGCGTTGACTCGAATTCGAGCGAACTGTTGGTTGTTGCCGCCGTCATCATCGCAGTTAAATTGGATGCTGCCCTTTTCGCCAGTTGTTCCAGTCTTGTCGACCAGAATAACATCTTCAGTGTAGGTTTGATCCCATGGGATCGTTATTGTGCCGAGATCATAGTCAGCAGCAAAAGGGCTAAACGCGCTCGCGCCCATATAGGCGCGCCGTACATTACCTTGCCGAAAGACTAAAAAGCCATCCTTGTCGCCGCCGACAAAAACGTTCCGATTTGAAAAGTGTGACGCAGCACCAAGAAGGTCGACGCCGAATGATCCACGAACATGCACCTCGTTATTGTTTGATGTGCCGATCTCTCTGACGGCGACGTTTGCCGATGAGCCGGCAGAGACGGCGCGAATATCTATTTTGCAATCGTTAGAATTCTCTAGGTGCACAGCATCATATGTGCCGCCGGTTGTCGCACCAAAGTCATCTATCGAACCAGTGACAGTAACGCCCGCGCAGTCTTTTAAATGGAAGCCATGGTGCGGCGCGACCTTCGCGAGAATATTACCGAACTCGACATCCTCGAAACCCTCAAGATAAACGAGCGGCGAGTCTTTGGCTTCGCCTGAAGATCCGAGCCACATCGGCGCAAACTGTAAGAAATCCGCCGTCGTATAGACCCCTTTGACGGCGTAGAAATTCTCTCGATACGTACTGTCTAATAGAACGTTGGAACAATGGAGCCACTTGAACTGTGTATTATCTCCTGACCCGGCGGTGATACCAGGCGGCAAGTTCGAAGGATCTGCGTGCCACATCGCGCGAAAGCCGCCTGTATAAACGCTGTTGTCGACGCGCGTTGATTGGCCATTGACCCAGCGCATCCCAGAATACCAGCAGTCTTTGAAGGTGTCGCCGCTGATATTGCTTGCGTTGATATCGTTCGATCCGTCATTTGTGCGGCTCGAATATTGACCGATCCAATTGCTGTCAGAGCTAGGCAGAGTCGCGTCGCCGCCCCAGGCGTGATTGTCTGTGATGGTTCCTTGGAAGCCGTACTCGATACGCCGACAAATACGGAGACCGTGATAGTTGACGTCGCCAATCCGGAACCGGCCCGCATGCGCAAAGTGAATGCCAATTTGATCTTTGGTTGCGGCCGGAAAAACAGCAATGTCGACGTCTTCGGTTCCGGCAAAACCGCTCGCCGGCGTTACCGTGACGTCAAGATCAGCACCGTTGTTCGCAAAGGTAATATCGTCCCAGTCAATGATGGCGCCATCTACCCTAACGAAGACCTCCCCTTGTTTTGTAGCGTCGGCGACATTCACTCCCGTGACAGTAAAGGTGTCTGACGCCCCGGCGGTTGGCGTCTGATTCAAGAGGCGCGTGGCCCCATCGCCCTGGATCGTGCAACCAGAGACTTCCTGATTGGTCGAGTTTGATGAGGTTGAGCCGATGCTCTCAAAGCCGGCATGATTGCCGTTTAGAATAAAGCGACATGCACGCCGCCCGGCGCCACGTATCTTAAGACCATTGGCGTTCTCAGCACCAACATTCATGTTGACGGCGCTGTCCAAACGCAAATCACCGGCGCCGCAATAGACTTCGAAGCCGCTTTCGTCGAAAACGCTAAAGGCATTGTTGTCGTCAGCAAAGACAATGACCGAATTCAACAGCGCCGCTACATCAGCCCCTCCGGCTCGATTAGGCGCAAGCCAATCTAAATTGACGTCAAGACCAGGCGCGTAGCCTTCGCGTATAAGCTGGAACCCGCCTGCCGTCGTTGCAAAGCACAGCCCGTCAACATCGCCGCTCGAAAGATCGTAAGTGCCCGATGTCACAGCCCTGAAACGACCTCCTGCGCGGTCGTGTGCAGATGAGCCGTTTTTAACGTCGACTATGTCGTCTGCAGAAATGGCGCTATCAGCAAGCGCCTTTGCAGAGGTAAAAGTATCCGTGCTAATGACGTTCGCTTCGGCGACACCGCCGCTCAACCGGATCGCCGAACCAACACGGGTTAGTGTGCAGACGCTCTCGTCTGTACTTTCGATTTCTTTGTTAGCGCCAGACAGCTCAAACGCTTGACCGCTGCCAGGCGTCGCCCCGTCTATTAGAGTTGCCGTCCCAGTAGCAGGAGCGATGATCTGCACAAACTCGCCATCGCTTAAGCCGTCAACGCCTTGAATGCTATCGCTTGCGGTTAGCTGATAGCGCTTGCCGTGCTCAACGGTGATGACGTTAGAGGACGCGGCGATTGTGCCGCCGTCAGCGAAACCCAGAAAGCGCGTATCGATATCGCGCGGGAACTGGAAGCGGCCCGGATTAGATCCGGAGATATCATCAGGGCGCACAAAGGTTGTGTCAAGAGAATCGGTGTTTGTGCTTGACGCCTGCCAAGTCCCCGTTGTTGCGGCAACGTCGCCCTCGGCGCTGATGCCCAGTAATAGGATGCGATCTCCCTGTTTCCAATTGGAAGATGCGACAGCCTTCAAAGCGGCTAAAGTCTCGTAACGTGCATGATGGGCAACGTTTTGAACTTCAGGTATGGTCTTGGCGCCAGTGTCCGAGCGGTTCGACTTAATGTCGTGCGTGTCAGAACGGCGAATAATCTCGTCGGCATTAGACGGGTCTGAGGCCGCCTCACGCAAAAACAGACTTTGGCGCTCGCGAATAAATCTACCGGGACTAGATCCCAAAGCATCCAATTGATGAACGTGAACGCCGTCTGAGGTCGCTGTTGACGTATCATCCCAACGGAAGAGCCCGCCAAGCCCATCCCCTTCAGTCACGCCATAACCAACCCCGAGGATTGTGTTATCGGCCGGCTCTTCCAGCGCCGTGAGGGACGCAAAGTCTTTCGGCAGCACAGAAGCAGCAACTGCAGAAACGTTCGTTACAGCGCCCGTAGGGCCGACCACAAGCATCTTTTCGGGCGGGACGTCGCCAAAAATATTAAAGTCAGATCCTGACAGCGAGATCTTTGACGTTCCGCTTGATGAACGAATCACCGTGTCGCGGGTAAAGGTCCCGCTGGAGGGTGTCGCGGCGGAATATGTTCCGTATCCGATTTCAAAATCATTGCCATCGACGACTATGTAAAATGTCGAATCGCCAACGCTTAGACGCTCACTGAACGCATCATATTCGCCGGAGCCCTGAGCGCCTTGAAGAGTCACGTTGCCAGTGCCGGAGCCCGAACCGGTCTCCAGCACCCGAGAAACGGGTAAGAATGCCATTAGTCTACCTGTTTTCTAGGATTTGCGCCTGAGCGCTTGAGAGCTTGTTTTCGCCCATAGCGAAACGAAGGGATTCGAAACGCCCAAGCATCACTTTGCGGGCCAAGTTTCCTGTCGTCCGCATGCCGAGTGCAAGCGGCCCGGTGCGCCCGACCGCCTCTTGCATGGCTTGCCAGTCGTCTAATTCAGACTCCGATATAAGCGAGAAGCCAGCGTTGAAACCAAGCAAGCGCCCGCGAGAGTCTGCGAATGTCGCCGCGCCTGTCGGTGAAACGCTGATCAAGCTCTCTTCCGGAAAGTTGATCCCGGCGCCAATGCTAAAACTCGAATTGGGCTGAAAGAGCGGGCCGACATGGGCAACGCCCAAATTAAAGTAGCCCAGCGACGAACGCGATGACGCGTTAATCTGGACCTCGAGATATCTGCCCGAGATCGGCGATGTGGCGACATAGCCAAAATAGCCGCGCTCACGGATAACGTCTGAATTGACCGTTGCGTCCAGCAACTCGAAGCCGCCCGCCGCCACGTCCGACGCTCGGATGCGTATAGTATCTGTAGGATCGATCTCGTCGGCCGCGGTTGAACTCGGATCGCGATGTGAGACAAATTGTAAGACGATTGCTTGCCAAGTGAAGGCCGCGGCCCACTCGGCGCGAAAGTAAGCTGTCTCCGATTGGGACCGCCAAACGCGGTAATTCAGGCGGTCAACGATGTTTGTGACCGGGAGGCTCGACACCTCAGAGTCGCTTGTGATTGTCGCCGTCTTTAGTCCGTTGACATATGAAAACCAAAGCTGATCATTCGCCATTAAACCAGGACTCTCAGCTCTGCTTTCTGTTCATTGTAATCGTTGAGGCGTTGAACGATCAGGCCGTTAGCGCCAGCATCAAAGCCAAATCGCGGATGCGTGATCTTGACAACTGAGCCGACTTTGAAAAACAAAGCCTCCCTGTTCGCTTCGATCCGATAGATCATCCGCGCAGATCTCCATACGGAGCCGACAGACGCAGCGAGCGCGACGGCGGAATCCTCGTCATAAAGATTCGTCTCGATCGTGATTTCAGGGGTCGCGCTTGCGTGGCGCAGCAAAGTGGAGCTGTCGCGATAGAATGTTTGTTGATAATCCCGCTGCAGATCGTCTGCGTCGGGCGGTGTTCCCACAAGCTGCGCCTCCGACAGAACCGCGTCGTTTGGCCTATACTTAACGATCGTTTTGACAATGGGCGGATAAATCTCACCCTCTGGCGCCAGATCGAAAATCTGGTTTTCGCCGATCTCGAAATTGAAGGTCGCGCTTGCTGGGTCGACAATCCGGATAGCCCGAATGCGGCTGTCTGCGATTAGGCGCGCATGACCTTGCGTCGTCAGCCGGCCGATAATTGTGGCGAAGGTTTCTTCGTTTTCCCCATCGTACCAATCGCCAGTTGCGTATGAATTGAGTGTCGCGAACGAGCCCGCGTCAATTTCCGTATCAACAAATCCGGCACGATTGCGAAGCTCGCGAACAATAATATCGCCAGCCGCTTCCGTGTACCCGCTCGTGGTGTCGCCCCGTGCTTCGATCGTAAGGATTGACGACAACGATCCGCCCGCAGGTTGAATTCGGAATAAGCCCAAATTCTTGGCGGTCGCAAACTCACCCTCGGCGATCGTAAGGCTTGCAAGCGATGCATAGGTCGAAACATCAATCGCCGAATCTGTGAGTTCGGCCCCGCCGTCGCGAACCTTCACAAGCTCGTGGAAGGGCGCGCCCAGGTCATAAATGTTGTTTGCCGAAGAAATCCGAACAGGCGTGAAGTTATAGCGATGTCCAATCAACCGCGGCTTCAAGCGACCTGTAAGGCTTGCGTCCCCCTCAATCCCGCCAGTACCTGCATACTCGGCAGACTGATACGGCTGGTCGAGCCTGAACTGTAGATCTTGCAGCGTAAGGCGTGTTTCTTCGTCATCGCCGCGCCAGTCTTTGCCGAACGTTTCCTCAAGAACGCGGTTTTCTGAATACGCACCGTTCTCTGGTCCGAATAAAACGCGCACTCGCCGACCATCTACTGAATAGTCTGTGACGTACTGATCTAGCCAGCCATCGGCGTTAAACACCTCCACATCGCCGGCCAAGACTTGCCCCGCGGCTGACGTGTTTGGAATAATTGAAAACGCAGTGTCGATATCAACGCGACGCGCGAGACGCGCCTCAGTCGCATAGTTCGGCCTCAGCGTGTCATCAGGCTCCAGGAGAACAGGATGATCTGAAAGCCGCAACTCAATGGGCGGATCTAACTCGCCCTCGGGATCTGCAATTGAGCACGCGGGCGCCCCGCATGCTGGAAAGCTGGGAATGTTGAGCGGCGCTGCGCTTTTCGGATAGAGCGTGACCTCGACGAGAAAGCGTCCCGCACGATCCGCTGACTGAAGGAACTCGTTAAAGGAGTTGCTCGGCGCAGCAGGCGCGAAGAGATCGCAGGCCGGCGCAGCGCAAGCTGGTCCAAAGCCGCTCATGCATTATCCTGTTAGTGCGGCGCTCGCCCGAGAACGCGTTTGTTCCTGATTGATTTGCTTGAGATACCGGCTCATGAGTCTGTTTTGATCGCGGATCTCGGACAGGATCGTTACTGACTCATCAAAGCGCGCGACCTGAACCGTTCCGGATCCTGCCGCGGGCTCATTTGTTTCGAAGAATGATTCCGTTACCCGCTGGGCTTGTTCCGGCGTCAAGCGCCGCGCTTGTGCCTCTTGGGTGAGCTCGATGTACTGCGCCAACAACTCTCGGATCAAATCCGTCTGAATATTGCCCTGATCCAACTGCGATTGGAGAAGCTCAACAGATGGATCGGGGCTTGCCAGAATGTCCCGAATATCGTTGAGCGCATCAACTTGCGTGTTCAGCGCTTCGATCTCAGAAAGCAGCTTATTAGAGCGACTGTCGGCGAGCCCGCCAGTTTGATCCAGGATACTAAGCGCGAAGTCGCGCACCTCAGCAAATTGAGACGTTGACCCAAAAAGATCCCTACCCAGATCAACCAGGCGATTGGCGACATCCGGGATTTGCTCAAAGGCGGTATTGTCGCCCGCCAAAGCGCCTTCACGGAGCCCCAACAACTCGCTTCGTAGAGATTGCAGAAGCTCACCGCCGGATTGTGACGGGAAGCGCAGATCGATTGCGTCACGCGTCGAGAATATCGCATCAGCAACGCTGCGAAGCTGATCCGCCTCATCCTGTAACGCATCGCGAGTGTCGCCCACATTGTCGACAAAGTCGTTGAATGCGGATGTCAATTGCGTGAGGACCAAAGCAACCGCGCCGCCACTATCTTCAATTACGCCAAAGAAATCGCCAAGGGTCTCAAGCTCATCGGGCGACAAGCCAGCAAAGAACTGTTCGCGCTCCAGCGCGTTACGCACTTGAACAAGATCGAACTCTTCCGGCGTAATAGCGCCGCGATCCAGCAACGCTTGAGCATCCGAAAGGATCTGCTCTTGACCTTCAATCAACGCGTTGAACGCGCCGACCGTGGAGTTTGTGAAGTCCAGAATATCTTGTTCGAGCTGGCGAACAAAATCGACGCCAACCGCCCTTGCCGCCTCAATCGCAACCTGGCCAATCTCATCGATAGACAAGCCCAGCGCTTGTAGGTCTTCGATGACCGGGTTCACCGCATCATCAATTGTTTTCAGGGCGCTCTCTACGTCGCTCAGCGGCTCCGCGGCGAGCTCTAGGACAGCGTTCAGAGCATCGACACCCTCAGCGATTTCTTGCGCATCTCGGCCCGCCTGGGCAGCCGCGACGGCATAATCTGTAAGGGCGTCTTTGTTCTCATCCAAGACCTGACTTAAGACGTCGAGAACGTCGACGATCTCTTCTAACGGTCGCCCGGCCCCGGCGGCGGCCTGGGCAAAGTCAACAAGCTCTTGCTCGCCGCCTTCCAAAGACGAAATGAATAATTTGATGACCTCGTCGACGGCCTCCTCAGCGCCGCTTCGAGAGTTTTCAAAAAACTGCGTGTTTGGATCGTTTAGCGACGCACCGCCGAAACCAACGCGAATATCGTCATTGCGGACACCGATTGAGATTCCGCCTTCATTAATAGGCGTTGAAGGATCGTTGAACGAATTCGCACCGGTAAGATCGCGAATGACATCAATAACGGCCGTTGCGTTGTCAAAAATTTCATCGCGAACTTGTGCGTTTTCGTCAGCGTCCGACCCGTCTTGGTCGATAAAGGTAACGTTGCCGGTGCTTGTATTGAATCCGAGGCCCGCCTCGTTTGACGATTCGCGGCCAAAGATCGCAGAGAAGAGACCGACAGCAGTCGAGACAAACGCCCCAAACTGCCCGACCGCGCCGAATATAGAGCCGAGTTGGCCGAGAGTCTGTGTAAAACCTCCAGAGCCGAAAAGCTGCGCAATGCCGCCCTGCAGGCCGCCCAATACGCCCTCGAGGCCAAAACCGACACCTTCAGCAAGGCTAGCCAGGCGCTCAACCGTGTTGTCGCTCTCATCTCTGAAGCGCTCAATGCCGCGGGTAGCGAGATCGAAAGAGCGCGTGAGCTCAGATAGGCCGGCGCTAAAGCGCTCAAGATCTTCAAAGAAATCACTTTGATCGTTCGCGTCACGTTCGCCCGCATCTCGAATCGCCTTTTGCAAGCGCTCGGTTTGATCGTTCAGAGCCTCTGATAATTGCAAAAGCTCGGATTGCGAAAGATCTTCACGCTCAAGATTGCGCCTGATTGATTTCAGCTCTTCGATGATTGCCGAATCAAGGCGCTCGGTCGTTGCTACGCCAACACCGCTTAATATGCGCTGCTCAACCGCTTGCACCTGGGCCGCAACCGCACGGGCGATGGCGTCCTCAGGCCCACGTGCGTTGATTTCCGCATCATCGGCTGAACCACCAAGGCCTTCTATACTCGTCGCTGTTCGGTCCGAGGACTCGCCAAGATCATCCAGAGACCTGCTGGCGCTTGCGACGGGGTCAATAAGATCCTTTAGTTCGTCAGTAAGCTCTGCAATTTGATTGTTAAGCGAGGTAATACGCGTATCAGTCGCGGCGAGCGGGTCCGATACGCCGCTTCCCAGATTATCAAGCACGCGCTCAGTTGGCGAAAGCGACGAAAGTCGGCCACGCTCAGCAATGGCATCGTCGCGCAACCCTTCAACAGCGCGAATGCGTCGAGTGAGCGATTCGATCTCTACGCGGTTAATTACTTCATTGATGCCACTTACGGTTTGATTGATAATCCCAAGGGCAGCTTCGAAAACCCGGCCTAGCGTCTCGCCGATCGCCTCGATATTCCGAAGCGTCTGCGGGTCCGCAAGCAAGTCAGTAAACTCTGCGAGCTCGTCTTTTGCCGGCGTGATGAATTGAACCTGGAACGCGGTCGATAGAGCGGTTTGGATCTGCCCAATCGTGGGCTCAAGATTGTTGAAATCCTCTGCGACCGCCTCGGCTTGGTTCTGGATCGCACCGATCACGCGTTCGGCAGTTAACTGGCCCTCCTCGCCAAGCTCCCGTAACTCTCCGATAGAAACGCCAAGGCCTTCCGCAATAGCGCGGGCAAGCTCCGGCGTTTGCTCCAGTACAGAATTGAGTTCCTGCCCCCGCAGCGCTCCCGCAGCGATACCCTGACGGAATTGAAATAAAGCAGCGGCCGCACTTTGCGCAGTTGTCCCGGAGAGAGCGATCGTTTGATTAATGGTCTCAGTGACCGCGATCAGCTCTGATGAGCTGATGTTCAGCTCTTCTGTTGACCGCGCCAGCTGCGCGTAGGTGTTTGCCGTTGCAGAAAATGAATTAAACGTTCCCTGCGCGACCGCGATTAGGTCGTTTTGAACGCCGACCAGTTCTTCGGTTGAATCCGTAACAAGGCGGAGCCGGTTTTCGGTCTCTTGCCAGGCTGACGCAAACTCAAGGACCTCGCGCGTCGCTAATGCACCAATCAGAGCCGCGACAATGCCGGTTAAACCGCGAAGGGCTGAGCCGGCCTTTTGGCTCGACGAGGCGAGCTGATCAGTCTCGCGGCCCGCGCGATCCGTCTCATCAGCAAGGCGGTCAATATCTCTCGCCGCCTCGCGGGCGTCAGAGGAATCAATGACGAACCGCAGACGCGCTTCTTTAGTGCCGGCAACCATGGGTCAGGCGTCCTGATCTTCCTCGGATTTGTTTTGGAATTCCGCCCATTGGCGACGGAAAAGAACGTCAATGCGAATAAGAAGTTGCGCTATTCGGCCATTGATAAAAATGTCCGGGCGCACATCGCGAAAGTCACGAATGTCGCCATAGCCAAGGGGCTGGGGCGATGACATGCCGCTGGCGCGAGTGCGCGCGAGATCAAGCCAATAGGCCCAGATATGTGCGTCGTGATAGGGGGGTTGAGCGGACAAGCGCTCATCGTCGGGGTAGGCGGTGCTAAGGTGCTGGCGAAACGTGTAACCGTCTTCCTGCGGCGTATCTAAACGAAACTGGAGTTCGCAGAATTCTAAGAGTTCTTCGCCGGCTCCTGAGTCCGCCTGTGCAAGTTTTTTTTATTCGTCCAAGCCTTTGTGATTTGCTGGGCATAATCGTTGTTTTCGCGCAGAAACTTGGCAAACGCCTCGCTCTCAAAGTCGTCGATTTCAACGACGCGCTGTTCGCCGTCTTGCAGTTCCTCAACAATCTCCGGAACGTTGTTCCAGGCGACATGAGCGGCCTGAACCAGCTCAACGCTATGGCGCTCTGCAATATCGTTGGGTAACGGTGTGTCTGCGCGGTCTGGCTTTGGAATGCTCTCAAAGAAAGCGGCGCGCTCTTCGGCGTGCCGCGCGGTCAGGTTCTTGATCTTATCGCTGCGTGGTGACCTCAACGTAACGGTGAAGGGGTTTTCAGTGCCACCGATTACGCTGTTGTCCGGAGCTCGAATCGCAACCTCAAACTTGTCGACTTCTTCCCAGCCGGTTTGCAGCTTCATGCGCTGGCGCCTTTCTTAAAGTTTATCCCCTTGTCATCGCCCCGAAATTTCTTCGCGGCTTCCTTTTCGTCAATTTGCGGCGCGCCCTTCACGGCGCCCGTCGCGATGAGATCGTTATCATCGGTCACGACATAACCAGCGGCGAGGCAATCGCGGCGGATCTTCGCAAAGGCGTCGGGGTCTTTGTCGGCCTTTTGACGCGCTGCATAGAATTCTTTATCCAAGCTCATGGCTGCTCCTAAGATGAGGTGGTTGAGAAACGATACATTGTCGCGTCATAGGCCCCCCCGCGGAGATCCGCGTCGATCGCAAGGCCGAATTCACGGGTTGAGAACCGGTCGGCGCCAAGACCAGACGGATTAGCGGAGATAAAGCGCGCCTTTGTAAGGGAAATACCCTCACCCGCGCGCGGCGCCGTTCCTGGCGCGTCATACCAAATCCCCATAACTTGCTCTGTACCGTCAATGAAGTTTTGAACCCGCGTCAGGTCATCTTCCATGATCGTGACAGACCCCGTTAAGGTGGGTTGCCCGACGCCAATCTCTGATGTGAGCTCGTCCACGGAGTCGTCGCGAAATGGATTGATGTTGTTCGAGAACGAGAATCGAGAAAGCCCTGTTACGACGCTTGACCCGATGATCAGTTTTGCTCGCGCGGATTGAAGCGCGTTCGTTGTGGTGACAGTCGGACTTGTTAGTCCCTGCGAAGACAAAATGGCCTTATTGCGCCCAAGCGTGCTAAACGCGCGCTGAATTTCATTGTCAGGAGTGAGCGTCCATCCATGGGAGCCAAAGCGCACAAAATCAAATTGCTCGCCCTTTGTGATGAGATCGCGATATTGCTCAATCGTATAAGCGTAATCTGTTGTGCCCTGAATTCCGTTCTTTAAGATCGTCAACGACCACGACGCCGGCGTTGCCGAAGCGAGCGAAGTTCCGTCTACGGGGACGAGGGTGACGGTCGATGCGGTGACGGCTGCGACAAAAACGGTTTTACCAATATCGCCGGAATCAAAGCCGGAGACCAACTGCGCGAACTGGCCGACACGCAAACCGTCCGTTGAGATCAATGTTGAATTCGTGACCGTAACAACATTTGATGAGATGCCCGTGATTGCGCCCGCGTTCGTTTCATCAACAGTATTGGCCGCGGTAAACGTTGAGCGCATGACCGAGATATCAAGGTCATCATATGCGCCGACCGCCGCCGGCCCATTGTATGTTCCGGGAGCCGTTTTTCTGCCATCCCCTGGGGCGCGGGCGAGCCCGTCATTGCGGCTCTCTGTAGAGGCGACAGAGGCCTTAGAAAGCGTCATGCCGGGCGAGGGCGAAAAGCGAATAAGCTTGCCGCCTGAGCCCGTCTCGGGCGAGCCTATGGTTGATTGTTCTTTATACGCAACCGTGATTCCGCGGTCCGTCTGTTTGGAAATCGCAACAGCCATCTTGATAGCTCCCTAGATGAGTGCAAGGCCGCGGATTAGGACGGCGACGCCCTTAAAACCCGCTGGCCTTGCAACAAGCGGGTCTTTGTCCGGTTTTCGATTGATGTGAATTTGGACGCCGGCGGTTGAAGTGATTGAGTTGACGTCACCCGTCGCCGGAAAGAAGTGATCCGACACGGCGTCGGCTAGTCTATACGCCTCATCCTCGCCGTCGCGCTCGCCGACCCAACATTGAACTTCCAATGTGAACTGCGCACGGTGTTGAACGGGCGAGGTTGAGAGCGGAACAAAAGCGTCTTGTCGATAGTACGGCTTCAAGTATGGCGCACTATGCGTCGGCTCAAACTTATCCGGGTCCCAAGCGATTGTGGGCGCCGGCATGAATGACAGCGCATTCAAATGGCTCATGAACGCGCTTCGAATATCCTGATCGCTCATGCAAAGTTCGCCGCCAATTCCTGCAAAGTCCTATCAACCATGCGCGCTGGCGCCTGAGCGCCGGATTTGAAACTGCCGAATTTCAGCGGCCCCTGCTCAAGCAGCACCGCGTAGTCGACGTTGTTTTCGAGCACAATCACATCGCCAAGCTCAGCGCCGCTAATCGTCGCGCCGCCGGCCGTGATCGTGGCCTGCCCGGTTTTGTCAGCACGCGCTACGCTGGCCGCAGACGTCTCTCCAATACTGACAAGCCATGCCCCACGCGCGCGACCAGTATCAACCGGTGTTTTTAGGACAACGCCACGCAACCCCTGGAGCGAGATGTCTCGAAAGGCGCCGCCAAAATCATCTTCGTAAATCTCTTCGAGGATTGACCGCGGATTTCTATCCCAGCCCAACAAAAATCTCGTATAATGCCGGGTTGTCGCCCTCCGGGTACCGATTGAACTTCTCGGTTGCGAAGGTCTTCCCGTCAAAAGTCACAGTCGTATCGGCCCCTAAGGTCACTGATGTCAGGTCCGCAGCCGCCACATAGATCACGCGCTCATCAGCGTGGACTAATTGACCGTCGACCCGAGACGTGCCCGGCGGCAAGACAAAGCCCGTCGCAGTATCCGTCGCCGGCGTGTCCGCCGTTCCCTTCTCCCATGGGTTGGCGCGCGTGTATGTTTGCTGTGTGAACGTTAATGACGTTTCGGCGTCCGTATCAGCGGCAAGCGCTGCGATTGTTTCCTGGGCAAGCGCGATGAATGATGTCGTCACTACGCCCTCATTAAGAGACCGCTCGAGAGCGTGGATTTCATGTAGGGTTTCAAAAACCCAATGATCCGCGTGTAATGGGATCGAGCCAGCGGATCGCGATGCTGAAACTCCGTTTCGGTTTCTAGAGGGCCTATTTTGCGTTTGGCGCGCTTAACGCCGATATCGTTAACGCCGATCGTTTGTGTTAACGTGCCCGGCGTCGCCAATTCTATAACCGCCGCCTCACATACTGCGTTTACAACACCGTCCGGGACGGTGGCGTCACTGAGGTATGCGGTTTTCTTGAGATTATAAACATACTCTCGCGGCCAGCTTAGTTCTTGGGCTGTGGAAACCCTTTCACCCTGGAGTTTCAACTCCAAGCTTTCAATGAACAGCATAGCGCGCAAAATCGCTTGCTCGCGGGCCTGAGTAGATCCCGTAAAGGACCATCCATAAAGCGCAATGTATGCCGTCACGTCCGCCTCAAGCGCGAATGTGTTGGCGTCGGTGACGATTGATCCGTCTTCTTTGGTCAGCATTGTTGCGAACGCCGGAAAGAACGGAAGTCGGCCGCAAGCAGGCGCTGCACATGACGGGACAAAGCATGCCACATCCGTTAGGCCTCATTTGCGGAATTCGATTCGGTCTTTGGCGTCTTTTTGCGCGGCGCCTTTCTCTTTGGAAGCTCCTCCGGGCCCTGCTCCGAAAACGCCTCTTTGGGCGCTTCTGGCATAAAGATTTCCGCCGTAAATTCCTTTCCCGCCTCATCCGCTTTTTGCTTCCAGGCGACCAGGCACTCTGGCGAGTAATCCAGAAACTTTAAAACGTTTAAATCTGCATATTCGTATCCGGCAAGGCGCGGCAATTCATAGCCCAAAGCTTTCACGCCATCCGCCTCAAGACGATTTACCTCGTCTTGAACGTGCCTCCAGTTCCAGGCAAAAACACCATATAGCATTATAATAATCCCATTGATCGATACGCCGCGAATGGCTTTCCGCCTTTGATCTCATCAAGGCGCCATTGCGCATAAGCGAGCCTGTGAAAATAGTCCGAGCGATCCGGCATTTTTGGGTTTTCGGCAGCAGAGAGATCACGGTTGCTAAGCTCGCCATAGTCCGCGTCGCCGTCGGTGAATACAGGGCACCCGCCAAACAGCGCCTCATTGCCGCTGTTCGACTTGTGAACAACGCAAGCCCAATGTCGCCGCCAATCAATGGCTTCGACGACGCGTTGGACGAGGTGGTGGCGGACGATGTCCTGGGCGTCGAGGACGCAGCGGCC
>JBCDBM010000063.1:0-15093 GCA_039183665.1 Pseudomonadota bacterium
CCGCGGCGTACCGTGTATATTTGCGGTCCATCAAGACGCGAGCGGTAAAGCCAAAGAGCGCGCCCTGGCCTATGCGAGCCTTATTGGCGGCGCCACGGCGGGCGTTATTGAAACGACGTTCCAAGAAGAAACCGAAACCGACTTATTCGGCGAGCAGGCGGTTTTATGCGGCGGGGCCTCTGCGCTCGTTAAGGCGGGCTTTGAGACCTTGGTCGAAGCGGGCTACCAACCAGAGGTCGCCTACTATGAGTGCCTTCACGAGCTTAAGTTGATCGTTGATCTGTTTTATGAGGGCGGCATCACGCGCATGCGCCACTTTATTTCAGAAACAGCGAAGTATGGTGATGTTGTTTCCGGTCCGCGGGTCATCAATGAAGAAACGAAAGACCGCATGCGTGAAGTCTTGAAAGACATTCAATCGGGCGAGTTCGCACGCGATTGGATTCTGGAGAATCAAGCGGGCAAACCGCGATACGAAAAGTTGTTGGAAGCGGATTTGGATCACCCCATTGAGAAAACAGGTAAAGAACTGCGTGAATTGATGACGTGGTTGCAGCCTGGGGCCAACAATTCCAAGGAAGCCTAAACACCGTTTACGGATTAACCATTGAGGCGCATCATGAGCACGTCTGAAACGAAAACCGAGAACCCTGCAAGCGACGCCGATCAAAGCGTCGCAACGCAAACGCTGTCTAAAGCGGGGGCGGAGCTCGTGCTTGATGCGCTTGAGGAGCAAGGCGTCGAAGTCATTTTTGGCTATCCGGGCGGCGCGGTGTTGCCGATCTATGATGCGATATTCGAACGCGATACGATCCAGCATATCTTAGTTCGCCATGAACAAGGCGCTGTTCACGCTGCCGAAGGCTATGCGCGCTCAACCGGCAAAGTCGGCTGCGTTTTGGTGACGTCAGGGCCAGGCGCCACAAACGCTGTTACGGGGCTGACAGATGCGTTTATGGATTCCATTCCGTTGGTTTGCATAACCGGGCAAGTTGCGCGGCCGTTAATCGGTACAGATGCTTTCCAAGAGTGTGATACGATCGGGATCACCCGTGCGTGCACAAAGCACAATTACCTGGTCGAAGACGTAAAAGCGTTGCCGACCATTGTTCACGAGGCATTTCACGTTGCGCGCAATGGCCGGCCGGGCCCTGTGCTGATTGATATCCCAAAAGATGTTCAGTTCGAAAAAGCCCAATATGTAAAACGGGCGGATGCGCGCAAACGCAATTGCTTGGTAACGCCTCAAATTCGCGACTCGCAGATCGAGCAAGCGGTCGATTTAATGCGGCGAGCCCGGCGCCCGGTTTTGTATACAGGCGGCGGCGTCATCAATTCAGGCCCGCACGCGAGCGAAGCGTTGCGGGCATTGGCGGCTGAAACGGGTTTTCCCGTTACATCAACGCTGATGGGTTTGGGCGCTTTCCCGGCGGCGGATCCTCAGTGGATCGGCATGTTGGGCATGCATGGCAGCGTTGAAGCCAACAACGTAATGCATGATTGCGATTTGATGATTGCCCTTGGTTCTCGATTTGATGATCGCGTTACAGGCCGTTTGGACGCTTTCTCGCCAAACTCGCTGAAGATCCACATCGATATTGATCCGTCGTCGATCAATAAAGTTGTTCGCGTGAATCTGGGCATCATTGGTGATGCGGGCGCCGTTACCGATGCGCTACTGGCTGAATGGCGTCGTCGCGATAAGGAAGAAAAGGCGGATCGTCGTCGATTGGATGCATGGTGGACGCAAATCGACCAATGGCGGGCCAAAAAGTCATTTGCATACACACCCAATAAAGACAGCATCAAACCGCAATATGCGATTGAGCGGCTGTACGAACTGTCTCGCGACAAAGACGTCTACATCACGACGGAAGTCGGCCAACATCAGATGTGGGCGGCGCAGTATTTTCATTTTGACGACCCCAATCGCTGGATGACATCCGGCGGATTGGGCACCATGGGCTATGGCTTACCGGCGGCGCTAGGTGTTCAAGTGGCGCATCCCGATGCGCTGGTCGTCGATATCGCGGGCGATGCTTCCGTCCAAATGACGATGCAGGAGATGTCAACGGCTGTTCAATATGGACTGCCGATTAAAATCTTTATCTTGAACAACGCTTATTTGGGCATGGTTCGCCAGTGGCAGGAATTGTTGCATGGGGGGCGTTACTCGCACTCCTACTCTGACTCTCTGCCGGATTTTGTAAAATTGGCGGAGGCCTATGGCGGCGTTGGCTTGCGTGCGGAAACGCCTGCCGAGCTCGACGAAAAAATCAAAGAGATGATCGATGTTAAACGACCGGTCTTGTTTGATTGCGTCGTTACACAAGAAGAAAACGTCTTCCCGATGATTCCATCGGGCGCGGCGCACAACGAGATGTTGTTGGGCGGCGAAGTTAAAGGCGATGAAATAGGGGAAGAGGGAAGGAAGTTAGTCTGATGGAAACGACAGCGCCTTCGAAATCGGTTTACCCGGTATCAACGTTGGAAGAAGAAGTTGCTGAATGCATTTTGGCAATTATCGTTGATAATGAGCCCGGTGTGTTGTCTCGCGTCGTAAGCTTGGTGTCGGCGCGCGGTTATAACATTGATAGTCTCACTGTTGCCGAAACCGATGTGGAAAAGCACACTTCACGGATTACGGTCGTGACTGGCGGGACGCCCTCTAAGATCGAACAGATAAAAGCGCAGTTAGGTCGCTTGGTTCCGGTCCGTCGCGTTATTGATGTGACTCAAGAAAAAGGCGCTTTGGAGCGTGAGCTAGCGTTGGTGAAAGTCGCCGGCACGGGTGATGAGCGCGTGGAGGCGATGCGCCTTGCGGATGTTTTTCGGGCGCGCGCATTAGACACGACCCATACGTCATTCGTTTTTGAAGTGACCGGGCCGCGAGAAAAAATCAATGCTTTTATCGACTTAATGAAGCCTTTGGGGTTGGCGGAAGTGTCGCGTACGGGTGTTTTATCCATCCGTCGCGGCGCTGAAAGCGATTAGGAGGCTCCGATGAAAAATCAGTTGGGTTACGCGTTGCGTGCATTCGGTCCTGGCGCACAAGCAAACGTCGTCCTTCCGCTCCTACTTATCGCCGCGCGGCGCAAATCGTCGCGCAGTAGAAGTTGGGCGCAATTCGAATTTCAAGGACGAACATCATGCAATCGAAAGATACACAATCAGTAGACGTAGTAAAAATATTTGACACCACGTTGCGGGACGGCGAACAGGCCCCAGGCTTTTCGATGTCCCGAAACGCGAAACTCATCGTCGCGCGTGCGTTGCGCGAGCTAAATGTGGACATTATCGAAGCGGGTTTTGCTGCGGCGTCGCCCGGGGATGCTGAGGCGGTGCGGGCCATCGCTGAGGAAATCGAAGGACCGACCATTTGTTCGCTGGCGCGTCTTGGCGATGGAGACTTGGAAGCAGCGGCGAGAGCCATTGAGCCAGCTCAATCCAAACGCATCCATACGTTTATTGGCACGAGCCCGATCCACCGCGAATTTAAGCTCAAGATGAGCACGGAAGAGATTTTGACTCAGATCTCTCAGAAAGTCCTGTATGCGTGCGAATTGGCTGATGATGTTGAGTTTTCGCCGGAAGATGCATTTCGCACGGAGCGAGAGTATCTGGTGGAGGCGGTCGCCGCCGCGATCGAGGCGGGCGCCTCAACAATCAACATTCCAGACACAGTCGGATATGGCACGCCCGAGGAGATCCGCGATCTCTTTGCCATGTTGATCGAAAAAACACCGGGTGCTGAGAATGTTGTGTTCAGCGTACACTGCCATGATGATTTGGGCATGGCGGTAGCTAATAGTTTAGGCGCCGTTAGAGGCGGCGCGCGCCAAGTCGAGTGCTCCGTAAGCGGCATTGGCGAGCGTGCAGGCAATTGCTCCATGGAAGAAGTCGTGATGGCGTTAGCGACGCGCAAAGATTATTACGGGTTAACAACCCGCGTCGACACGACGAAAATTTTTCCAGCGGCGACTGCTTTGTCTCGGGTGACGCACAATCCGATTCCGCGCAACAAAGCGATTATCGGAAAGAATGCGTTCGCGCACGAGGCTGGCATTCACCAACATGGCGTTCTCGCCAACCGACGCACCTATGAAATCATGGATGCTGAAGACGTCGGCATGCCTTCTAACGCCATTGTCTTAGGCAAGCACTCAGGCAAGCACGCGCTCGCTGCTCGGATAAAAGCGCTGGGCTATGATGTTTCTAATGAGAAAATCAGCGATATCTTCCCGGACTTTAAGAAGATTGCCGACACCTGTCGCGAAGTGACGGATGCGGACATTGTGAAGCTGGTGACGGGAAATCGCGCCGCGGATGGCCGGGCCGGGCCATGGCGTCTGCGTCGGGTTGAATTGCGTGCTGATGTGGATACCGATGAGCGTCCTTTTGCGCGTATTTCCATGACCCATGACAATGGCGAACGACAAACCGTGACGTGTGAAGGCGAAGGCCCCATTGACGCGGCGTTCGCAGCCGTTTGCGCCATAACCGGCGTCGCAGGGCGGATTTCTGTTCTCGATCTCCACCATGTGGCGACGGAGGGCGTTGTGCGTGCAGAGGCTGTCGTTGCGGTTGACGACAGCACCTATGTGGGCAATGCGGAGGAAGTGGACGTTGCAGACGCGGCCGTCGCCGCCTTTGTGATTGCCATTAATCATGCGGCGATCGCGCAGGCGCGGGTGGCATAAGGGTTACGTAAAAATGGAACCGTTATCGTTATTTGAAAAGCTGTGGCGTCGACATATCGTAGTGGATGAGACCGAAGACGCGCCCGCCGTGCTCTTTATCGATTTGCATCTCATTCACGAGGTAACCTCGCCCCAAGCGTTTGATGTTTTGGCGGAACGCGGCATTGGCGTTCGTCGACCGGATCTCACCATCGGCACCCTTGATCATTCAACCCCGACTTTGCCGCCCGGTCCCGATGGCGAGTGGCCTTACGCGACCGCGCAAGCCAAACAGCAAGTCGAAACGTTGATCGAAAATTGTCGCGAGCATGGGATCGAGTTATTTGGCCTCGGCGATGAGCGCCGCGGCATAGTCCACGTGATCGGCCCCGAGCTGGGCTTGACGCAGCCAGGCAAAACTATTGTCTGCGGCGATAGCCATACCTCAACTCATGGCGCTTTTGGCGCGCTGGCATTCGGAATCGGCACGACCGAAGTCGGTCACGTGCTGGCGGCCCAGAGCGTCTTGCAACGCAAACCAAAATCCATGCGCGTCATCTTTGACGGCCTGCCGCCCAAGGGGGCGGGCGCAAAGGACTTAGCCCTCGCCATGATTGCGCAAATCGGCGCGGATGGCGGCCGCGGTTACGCCATCGAATATGCGGGCGAGGCGATCACAAACCTCTCGATGGAAGCGCGCATGACGCTGTGTAACTTGTCGATTGAGGCGGGCGCGCGATCGGGCATGGTGGCGCCGGACCAAACAACGATTGATTGGGTAAAAGGTCGTCAGTATGCCCCTAAAGGCGCCGACTGGGACAAGGCCGTTGAGGATTGGCTCTCTCTTGCGTCCGATCCTGGCGCGTCATTTGACCGCGAAGTTCATGTGGATGTGTCGCATCTTGCGCCCATGATCACCTATGGCGTGTCCCCGGACGCCGCTGCGCCTATCGACACGACAGCGCCAGCGCCCACGTCTGACACAGAGCGGCGTGCCGCCGAATATATGGGCTTTGAGGCGGACAAGCCGTTTACGGACATGTCCGTTGATAAGGTCTTTATTGGTAGTTGCACCAATTCGCGGCTTTCTGATTTGCGTGAAGCGGCGGCGATTCTAAAGGGTCGTAAAATCAATGAGGGCGTCACTGCGTTGATTGTCCCGGGTTCGGAACAAGTTCGCCGCGATGCCGAAGCAGAGAATCTGCACAACATCTTTATCGAAGCCGGTGCGGAATGGCGCGAACCAGGGTGCTCCATGTGCATTGGGATGAACGGTGACACAGGCGCGCCAGGCGAGCTCGTCGTTTCCACGTCAAATCGGAACTTTGTCGGGCGGCAGGGCACTGGCGTGCGCACCGTGTTGGCGAGCCCTGCGACGGCGGCGGCGTCGGCTGTTGTGGGCCGTATCGCTGATCCCCGCCAGTTTATGAACGAACACTAGGAAATATCGCATGTCATTCGATCCCTTCCGTCAATTGACGTCTCGCACCCTGGTGCTCGCGAGAGACAATATCGATACGGACCAGATTATTCCGGCGCGGTTTCTTACCACGACGTCTCGTGAGGGACTCGGCAAGAACGCTTTTTATGACTGGCGTTACGATGCGTCCGGCGCGCCTAAAAATGACAGTCCATTTGATCATGTCGATTTATCAGAACGGCGCATCCTCATCGGCGGCGCGAATTTTGGCTGCGGGTCGTCGCGGGAGCATGCGCCTTGGTCGCTTATCGATCTTGGATTTCGTGCAGTGATTAGCTCTGAAATTGCGGATATCTTTAAAAGCAACTCGCTGAAAAACGGGTTGTTGCCGGTTGAGGTCAATTCGGAGGCGCACGCCCAATTGTTGAAAACGCCCGATTCGCAGGTCAGTATTGACCTTGAAACGCAGACCGTAACGCTGCCCGACGGAACGGAGACGCCGTTCGTAACAGAACCTTTTGCCCGTCGATGTCTGCTTGATGGGGTGGACCCGTTAGGCCATCTCCTTAATCAATCGGATGCGATTTCAAGCTATGAGGCGGCCCGCGCATGAGCCACAAGATCGTCTTTTTGCCCGGCGACGGGGCGGGCCCTGAGGTCGCTGAGGCGGCGCTTAACGTATTGAACGCAACTGGGGCGAAATTCGATATTGCGCTTTCGGTCGAGAGTTTTCCGTTTGGCGGCGCCGGGATCGACGCGACGGGGGCGCCGCTTCCCGAGGAAACCAAAGCGGCCTGTTTGGCTTCTGACGCGGTGTTTTTGGGCGCTGTCGGCGGTCCCAAATGGGATGGCGCCGCTGTGCGGCCGGAACAAGGGCTTCTCGCTCTTCGTCAGGAGCTCGGCGTCTTTGCAAATCTGCGACCCATAAAGGTGCTGCCGGGTATGGAGCGGCAAAGTCCGCTGCGCGAAGAGATAGCGCGCGGCATTGATATTTTGATCATCCGTGAGCTGACGGGTGGCGTTTATTTCGGCGAGCGTGAAGAAGGCGATGAGCGCGCAAGCGATGTGTGTACGTACACGAAGGGTGAAGTCGAGCGCGTTGCGCGCGTCGCGTTTGAAGCGGCGAAAGGGCGGGGCGGGCGCGTTACGTCCGTCGATAAAGCGAACGTCATGGCGACGAGCCGACTTTGGCGTAAAGCGACGACGGCGCTTCGCGACGCGGAGTATTCTGAGATCAACCTTGACCACGGCCTGATTGACGCCATGGCGATGAAGCTGATCACATCGCCCGGCGCGTTCGATGTAATGCTCACTGAAAACATGTTTGGCGATATATTGAGCGACGAAGCGTCTGTTATTGGTGGGTCAATTGGTCTTGCGCCATCGGCATCGTTGGGGGTCGGGACACGGGGGCTGTATGAGCCCATTCACGGGTCTGCGCCGGACATTGCGGGGCAGGACAAAGCCAATCCTGTGGGTGCGATCTTGAGCGCGGCGATGATGCTGCGACACAGCTTGGGCAACGAGCACGCTGCGCGCGCGATAGAAAACGCAATCGACGAGGCCGTGGCTTCGGGGCGCGGAACAGGCGACATAGGCGGCGATGACGGAACGCAACAGTTCGCGGACCATATTTGCGATTTGGTTGCCAAGGGATAACGGTACATCCAGGAGATGGTGATGACCGCAACGCTTTACGATCTCCCGCGGTCTTCTGCTTCTTATCGGGTTCGTATCGCCTGCAATCTAAAGGGCGTCTCATACGAACGCGTCCGCGTTGATCTCGTCAAAAACGAGCAGCGGACGCCGGACTTTTTGGAAATCAACCCCTCCGGGCTGGTCCCTGTTTTCCAAGATGCTGAGGGTCAAGCGCATTCTCAGTCGCTCGCGATCATGAAGTACTTGGACGCGACGCACCCATCGCCGCGCTTGTTTCCCGAGGACCCAATGGACGAGAGCGCGGTATGGGAGCTTGCGTCTATCATCGCGTGCGATATTCATCCCTTAAATAATCTTCGCGTCTTACGGTATTTGAAAACGAAACTCGGCGCTGACGATCGGGCGCGCGACGCGTGGTACCGCCATTGGATCAAATTGGGTTTTGAAGCGCTTGAAGCGCGCGCACAGAAAAATGCGGGGCCTTACCTTTTAGGGGAAACCTTGACCGCGGCGGACGTTTGCCTGGTGCCGCAGATGTATAATGCCCGGCGCTATGAAACACCGCTCTCCGCATTTCCGACGCTTAGAGATATTGACGCCCGGCTTCAGGCGATGGAACCTATCGCTGCTGCGTCTCCAGATGCATGATCGGCGACGCGCTAAAATTGACTCCCCAACCGGACTTGCGAGGAATGACAATGTTTGGAGATGATTTGACACGTGTCGGCAATGCGCTCGTTGCCCATTGTAAGGCAGGCACGACTAATCAAGGCTTAGATGAGCTTTACGCCGACGACGCCGTTTCCGTTGAAGCCGGAGACCTGGGCGGCGGCAACGTAGTCACCTCAGGTTTGGCGGGGATTAAGGGCAAACATGAATGGTGGGACAACGCCCAAGAAACCCATAGCTCAGAGGCGGACGGTCCATATTTCCATGGAGAAAATCGATTTGGCGTTATTTTCAGCATGGACGGCACCGATCGCAAAACCGGCGAACGATGGAATATGAAAGAGATGGCGGTCTACACGGTTGAAGGCGGCAAGATCGTGCGCGAGGAATTTTTCTATGCGCCCCAGGAATAGAGCGCCATCGCGCTAATCCGGACCTAATGCATCAGTTTTGCGGATAATTCCGCATCAATCACAGCCATTTATAGCGTTAATAGCTATCGCCATGTGAGGAGCCGGGCTTCGTGTCCTCAGCTCACGGCCATTTCGCCATGGGCGGTAAGGACGACAGGATTGAGTCCACATTGCCGCCGGTCTTCAAGCCAAATGTGGTGCCGCGATCATACAGCAGGTTGAATTCGGCATATCGGCCCCGCTGTTCAAATTGCCGTTCGCGCTCATCATCTGTCCAAGACGCATCCATCCGCTTTTCGACAAGCGCCGGGTAAGTGTCGAGAAACGCGCTGCCGACATCCTTGGTAAACTCAAAATCGGCGTCCCAGTTACCGCTGTCGAGGCGATCGTAAAATATCCCGCCGACACCGCGAGGCTCGTTGCGGTGGGGCAGATAAAAATACTCGTCGCACCATTTTTTGAATTTTGGAAAATAGCTCGCATCATGGGCCGCGCACGCGCGTTCCATTGCCTCGAGAAATTCAGCCGCATCCTCATGCGCCGGATCGCGATAGGTGGGTAGCATGGGGTTGAGATCGCCGCCGCCGCCAAACCAGCATTTAGTGGTGACGATCATCCGCGTGTTCATATGCGCCGCCGGGGCGTGTGGGTTTCGCGTATGGGCGATTAACGAGACGCCTGAAGCCCAAAAGCGCGGGTCTTCCTCAGCGCCAGGGATCTGCTTGCGAAATTCCTCACTGAATTCGCCATATACTGTCGACGTATGAATGCCCGCTTTTTCAAAAACGCGCCCATGAAGCATCGACATAACGCCGCCGCCTTGGTCAACGGCCCCATCGCCGCGCCGCCAAGGCGTTCGTTCAAAGCGACCCGCCGGTAACCCACCGCCGTCGCCGCGGTCTTCCAATCGCTCAAACGCGGCGCATAGGTTGTCCCGCAGGGACTCAAACCAATCTTGCGCTTTCTCTTTGCGGGCGTTCAACGCGTCTGTCATGTATCGCTCCAGCCAAGCTGGCGACGCGCCTCAGCCAATGCGACCGCCGCTGAAACCGCAATGTTCAACGATCGGGCGCCTTCAGCCATCGGGATCTTAATGCGCTCATCGGCGGCCTCATGCACCTCGGCAGGGGCGCCTTCGCTTTCTCGCCCCAGCAACAAAATGTCATCCGGCTGGAATTTATAGTCCCAAACTGTTTCACGCGCTTTGGTGGTGAGCAAAACAATTCGGCCTTTGTTGCGCTGCGTTAGAAAAACATCCCAGCTATCATACGCCGTCGGCGGTGCAAGACTTTCATAGTCCATTGCCACCCGTTTGAGGCGCCGATTATCAAGTGGAAAGCCGCACGGCCCGATAATGTTTAGTTGGGCGCCAAAACAGGCCGCGACGCGAATCGCCGCGCCGACATTTTGGGGGATGTCAGGTTGGTACATAGCCAGGTGCATCATTTTGTTTTCGCACACTTTTTCGGGCATTCACGGGCCAAACCTAGCGACGCTACGCCGCACTCCAACCGTGCTTCAACTTCGTTCATATGACTGCCAACGAATCCGAACAAACCTTCTAATAACGGATCTCATTTTTGCTGCAGGGCGAACCGTTCTATGACCACCACTGATCTTAATGAAGAAGAACCCACACGGCGCGATTTCATTCACATCATGGCGGGCGCGGTTGCCGCAGCCGGCGGCGCTGTAACGCTCTGGCCGCTTATTCACCAAATGAATCCGGACGCGTCCGTTCTTGCGCTCGCGACCATAGATGTCGATTTGGGCCCGGTCGCGGAAGGGCAGGCGATCAAAGTCATGTGGCAAGGCAAGCCCGTGTTTATTCGACATCGCACGGCGGTAGAAATTCAAGAGACAGAACAGTTGCCGATGGCGCTCGTCAAAGACGGTGCGGCGCGCAACGACAATTTACCGTCCGGCGCCGATGCGACCGACGAGAATCGCCGCTTCGACGCAAAATGGATGGTCGTCGTCGGCGTCTGTACCCATTTGGGCTGCATTCCGCTTGGTACGGAGCAAGGCGAAAACCGCGGCGATTACAACGGATGGTTCTGTCCGTGCCACGGGTCGCACTATGATTTGGCGGGACGCATCATTAAGGGCCCGGCGCCGGAGAACCTTCCCATCCCGCCCTATGAGTTCATGTCGGAAACAACGATAAAAATCGGTTAGGAGACGACACGCAATGAGCCATCAGTCTACTTACAAACCGCAGACCGGCGTTGAAAAATGGCTGGATTCGCGAATGCCGTTCGTGCGGTTGATGTATGACAGCTTCGTCGATTTTCCGACGCCGAAGAACCTAAACTACTGGTACACCTTTGGCGGCATCTTAGCCTTATGCTTGGTCATTCAAATTATAACCGGCGTCATTCTCGCGATGCACTATACGCCGCACACAGATATGGCTTTTGCCAGCGTCGAACATATTATGCGCGATGTGAATTATGGCTGGCTCATGCGTTATACCCATGCGAACGGCGCCTCCATGTTCTTCCTTGCTGTCTATATCCATATATTTCGCGGCCTTTACTACGGCTCATATAAAGAACCGCGGGAGCTCCTTTGGATTCTCGGCGTCGTAATTTTCCTTCTAATGATGGCGACCGCATTCATGGGCTATGTGCTGCCTTGGGGACAAATGTCTTTCTGGGGCGCGACGGTGATCACCAATCTTTTCTCGGCGATCCCCCTAGTGGGCGATAGTATCGTGACGCTCTTATGGGGCGGACCGTCGGTTGATAACCCGACGCTGAACCGCTTTTTTGCGTTGCACTTCTTGCTGCCGTTCGCAATCGCCGGTGTTGTGGTGTTGCATATCTGGGCGCTGCATATACCGGGCAACAACAACCCAACCGGGTTGGAAGTGAAAGACGTCAAAAAAGACACCGTTCCTTTCCATCCCTATTACACGGTCAAAGACGGCTTCGCGATCGTCGTCTTTTTGATGTTGTTCGCCGCGCTCGTGTTCTTCAATCCGGGCGGACTGGGTCATGCGGACAACTATATCGAAGCCAACCCGCTTTCGACGCCGGCCTCGATTGTTCCTGAATGGTACTTCTTGCCGTTCTACGCGATGCTGCGTGCGATCACGTTCAATATCGGACCGATTGATGCGAAGCTTGGCGGTGTGATCGTCATGTTCTCGTCGATCCTCATCTTGTTTGTCTTGCCTTGGCTTGATCGATCGAAAGTCCGCTCTATGCGCTACCGTCCTGTCGCGCGCTGGTGGTTTTTCTTGTTGATCATCGCCGGCATCGCCCTTGGCTATCTTGGCGGTAAGCCTGCGGAGGGCGCATATGTGCTCTACGCGCAAATCGCGACGGCTTACTACTTCTCATACTTCTTGATCATCCTGCCCCTATTGGGGATTTTCGAGACGCCTAAACCGTTGCCCGCGTCGATATCGCAGGCCGTCCTAAAACAAAAACCGTCGGAGCCGTCCGCTGCGCCGACGCCTGCACCAGCAGAATAGATAAAAGACCGGATGACCCTCATGACGCTACCCCAATCGCTTCGTCTCTTATTGGTCGCACTCGCCGGTTTTGCCGCCGCGTCTATGTCTGCGCACGCAGCAAGCGGCACGGCGAAAGCGCCTAAACATATGCATTGGCACTTCGCGGGCCCGTTCGGCACATTCGATCAAGATGCGCTTCAACGGGGCTACCAAGTTTACGAAACGGTGTGCGCCGCCTGCCATGGTCTTGAGCTGTTGTCCTTTCGAAATTTGGGGCAAGAAAGCGGCCCCTTTTATCTTAGCGAATGCCCGGCTTCGTTCCCCGACAATATTGATTGTTCGAACCCAAACGATAATCCCGTCGTAAAGGCCATCGCAGCGAATTATCGCTTCCAAGTTCAAGACGGGCCGGACGATACGGGCGAGATGTTCACGCGTCCCGCGTTGCCCTCCGATCGGTTCCCCGATCCGTTCGCTAATGATCAGATTGCGCGTTTGGCGAATAACAATGCGTTGCCGCCAGATCTTTCACTGATGACAAAAGCGCGTCACCATGGCGTTGATTACATGTATTCGCTTTTGACTGGCTACGTAGATCCGCCCGACACGGTCGAAGTCTCGCCCGGCCAGTACTATAATCCGTATTATGCCGGCGATATGTCGAGCGCCTTGAAACCAGAATATGTGGATGAAGAAGGCCTGCCGCTCGAAGGCGTGGAAGTGCCCTATGGGGGCGTTCTCGCCATGGCGCCGCCGCTTCTTGACGGCATTGTGGCGTATGAAGACGGCTCGCCTGAAACGGTCGAGCAATACGCAAAAGACGTCACCGAGTTCCTGACTTGGGCCGCCGAGCCAAAGATGGAAGAGCGCAAGAGCCTGGGCGTGATTACAATGATCTATCTCGTCATCCTCGCGGGGCTGTCCTATTGGTCGTATCGCCAAATTTGGTCTAACGTTCCCCACTAACAGCCTTTGTTTGCGTTGCGCGTGTCTTGAGATCACGCGCCTGCGTATTAGCACATCGGAGCGGTGGCGATGGAAAAACGCATCCTAGGCGTCATCGGCGGCTCCGGCGTGTATCAAATCGATGCGCTGGAAAATCCAGAACGATTGGAGCTGAAATCGCCTTGGGGGGAGCCCTCGAGCCCGCTGATACGCGGCGTTTTGAACGGCGTCGAAGCGGTGTTCCTCGCGCGCCACGGGGAGGGGCATCGATTACCGCCCCACGCGATTAATTTTCGCGCCAATATTGATGTCTTAAAGCGCGCAGGCGTGACAGACCTGATTTCTCTCTCCGCCTGCGGATCATTTCGCGAAGAGCTAGCGCCTGGGGTCTTCGTTCTCGTCGACCAATTCATCGATCGCACGACAACGCGCGATAAATCCTTTTTCGGACCTGGCTTTGTCGCGCATGTCTCTATGGCGCATCCTGTGTGCCCGGGGTTGCTGGACGCGTTGCAGGCGGGATGTATGTCGGTCGGGGTCACCTGGCGTCGCGGCGGCGTGTATTTGGCGATAGACGGTCCGCAATTCTCTTCGCTGGCAGAATCCAATCTATATCGCAGCTGGGGTTGCGACGTCATCGGCATGACCAATATGCCGGAAGCAAAACTCGCCCGCGAAGCCGAGCTCCCTTATGCCAGCGTTGCGATGGTGACGGACTATGATTGCTGGCACGAAACAGAAGCCCCTGTCGAGGTCGAGCATGTCTTGGCGATCATGCGGGACAACACAGCAAACGCCGCGCGCCTGATCGAGCGCGTCGCGGGCCGGCTGGGGCCCAATCGCGCGCCATCGCCTTTGGGTATTGAACGCACCCTAGACGCCGCCATTATCACGCCGCCAGATGCGCGCGATCCCGCGCTCGCCGCGAAACTAGATGCGATTGCGGGCAGGGTGCTTAAAACGTAATGTCAGTAGGGCGCGACGCGATGCGATACGTTATGCGTTAAACCGGAAGTGCATCACATCGCCATCGCTAACGATGTACTCTTTGCCTTCAAGGCGCATCTTACCGGCTTCTTTGGCGGGTAGTTCCCCGCCAAGTTCAACATAATCCTCGTAGGAAATCGTCTCTGCCCGGATGAAGCCTTTTTCAAAATCCGTGTGAATGACGCCTGCGGCTTGCGGCGCGGAAGCGCCTTTGGCGACCGTCCAGGCGCGTGCTTCTTTTGGGCCAGCTGTAAAATAGGTTTGCAGCCCCAGTAATTCAAACCCTTCGCGAATGAGGCGATTGAGACCTGGCTCCTCGAGCCCAAGGGTCTCGAGATATTCGGTTTGCTCTTCGGCAGACAATTGCGAGAGCTCAGATTCAATCTTCGCTGAGATCGCGACAAAAGCGGCGCCCTCTTGTTCTGCGCGGTCAGCGACAGCCGCTGAAAACGCATTGCCCTCTGCAGCCGAAGCTTCATCTACATTGGCGACGAACAAAACTGGTTTCGTCGTCAACAACTGTAGACCCGTCCAGTCTTTTTGCTCATCTTTGGAAATCTCGACGGTGCGCGCCGGTTTCCCATCATGCAAAACGTCAAGCGCTTTATCTACCAGAACCAATGTCGCTTTTGCTTCCTTGTCTTGCCCCTTGGCTTTTTTCTCTAAGTTCGTGCGACGTTTCTCCAGGCTTTCCAAGTCCGCTAACATGAGTTCGGTTTCGACCACTTCAAAGTCCGTGATGGGATCAATTTTACCGTCCACATGGGTGATGTCATCGTCTTCGAAGCATCGCAACACATAGACGACGGCGTCGACCTCGCGAATATTGGCTAAAAACTGATTGCCCAAGCCTTCGCC
>JBCDBM010000064.1:0-14957 GCA_039183665.1 Pseudomonadota bacterium
CGGGGCGATAGCCAAGTCTTCCGGTTGTTTGGCTATGCGGGCGCCGGAAAAACAACACTTGCGCGCCACATCGCTGATGATGCAGACGGCGACGTATCGTTCGCCGCCTTCACTGGAAAAGCGGCCTACGTCATGCGCCAAAAAGGGTGCGTAGACGCAACGACGATCCACGCGCTCATTTATCGGCCGTCCGCCGCAGATGATGACGGCGCGCCAAGTTTTACAATTCGCCGCGATGCGCCTGCTTCAAAAGCGGATCTTATCATCGTCGATGAGTGCTCTATGGTCGATGAGGATCTCGGGCGCGACCTCCTCTCTTTCGGAAAACCCGTTTTGGTGCTTGGCGATCCAGCGCAATTGCCCCCGGTTAAGGGCGGCGGTTTTTTCACGGACGCTGAGCCTGACGTGATGCTCACCGAAATTCATCGTCAGGCTGCGGACAACCCCATTATTCGATTGTCCATGGCGATCCGCGAAAACGAACCCTTTAGTGAGATTACGGATCAATGCCGCGTGATCAGTAAAGAGGATCTATCGACCGAGGACACCCTCGCTGCCGATCAAGTCCTCGTTGGCTCTAACAAAACGCGCAAGCGCTACAATGAGCGACTGCGCGCGCTTCACGGGTTTGCCGATGTTACGCCCGAAGCGGGGGAGCGGCTGGTCTGTTTACGCAACAACAAGAAAAAAGGCCTGCTCAACGGCGGGGTGTGGACAGTGGCGAGCCGCCGCAGCCCGCGCAAAGACCGAGTCCGCCTTTCCGTCACGCCCGAGGAAGGCGGCAGAGCCATTACGGTCTCAACACCGCGCGCATTTTTTACAGATGGTCCCGAAACGGTCCCCTTTCAAAATCGGCGCGGCGCCGACGAATTCGATTACGGCTATGCGCTCACGGTGCACAAGGCGCAGGGCTCTCAGTGGGACTCACTTGTGCTGTTTGATGAGAGCTACATGTTCCGCGAGCACCGGTTGCGTTGGCTCTACACCGGCGTAACACGCGCTGCTGAGAAACTTGTTGTGGTGCGGTAAAAAGAGACGATCCCGGTTCGGCGCCAGGGCCGCGTCGCGTTATACTCAACCGGGTTGACCCCATTGATATGTTTGTTAGCGTCCTCTCCATTATGGGTGGGAGGGCGCCATGGACTTCGCTTCAGCAATAAAAACCGTTTTTTCGAATTACGCCAATTTCAACGACCGATCGGGACGCCCTGAATTTTGGTGGTGGGCGCTCGCTTACATTCTAGGATCGATCTTGGTCAATGCAGTGACAGGCGGGGACTTAGGGTTCGCCAGCGTCAGCGCCGCAACCATTTACTATCTTGCTCTGTTGGTGCCGAATATCGCGGTCGGCGTGCGCCGTTTACACGACACCGGCAAATCTGGTTGGTGGCTGCTGCTTTGGTTTATTCCGCTTATCGGATGGATCGTCGTTCTCTATTTTTTGGTGCAGCCGTCACAAGGGTCAAACCAATATGGCGACGGGCCATTGGCGCCGGCCAAGTAACTAGCGCAGGACTATTGAGCAGCTCCATCTAATCAAGGAGTCGCTCGAGAATTGGTTCTGCCAGCGATCTTTTCGCGAGCTGAGCGCCAATGCGTGATAAATTTTCAAGTGCATGAACGCCGTCGAGCGCCTCGACTGAGGACGCCGCAATATCGGGTAGTCCGAGCTGCGCTAATCCGTCATCGGTCATCACAAAATTGAGCCGCGCGTAAGTAAACAGCTTTTCAGGACCGGGCCCGCTTTCCCCAATGAGATCGCCAAGCTCGCTATCAACGGGCGGGCCGGCAATGCAATCGCCAAACAGCCGGCACAACAAATCTTGCTCCTGCTCCGCACCCGCCAAAAGGGCTTTGGGTACATTTTCAGCCGCATGCAGAAAATTGATTTGATGCGGTTCAATACCTGCCTTCGCATTCGGCGAAATGCCTGTGCCAAGGGACAGAATAAATAGGCTTTTCGGATCCGCTCGCCAATTTAAGCCAAACGTGTTCGTCGTCGCCGTAACCACCGCGCGGAAGGCCGGGTTGTTCAACCCTGATAAGGCGCCGTCGACAAATACGAAGTCTTTCGCTTTGTCATCGCCCAACGCAATCCGCTTAGCGGGGAAATATGTCGGCGCCGCAGTGCTGGCGCGGATGATTCGCCAAAGCTCGAGGTTAAGATTGCAGTCGTCGAGCGCGCGATCATTATATTTCGCAAACGGATTGTTTGTGAGAATCCAACGCGATCCCGTCGACGCATTTTGCAGAACCACCAGCAGAAGCGCTTTAAACTGATCAGAGCCGAGCCGCAGATTCCCATAAAGATGCTGCAGTCGTTGGGCGAGCGGTTCAGCGTCGTAGCGCGCGGTCATCAGATTTCGCCATGAATTTTTAAAAACCGCCGGCACTTCGTTGACGAAAAACGCCCGCCCGTCGGCGACAGATCCGCCTATGGCCAGCTTCGCGGCAACAATGGCGCCCGTGCTTGTGCCGGCAAAAAAATCAAAAACGTCTGACAAAACGAGATCCTGCCGACCCGTACGACGCCGCAATGTGTCCTCCAAGGCGGCGAGCACCTCAATGGCGATCAATCCCCGCACGCCACCGCCATCGATCGATAAAATGCGCCGTTTATCGCTGGGCTCACGAAAGGGTAAGAACACGCTCATGGCTCCGTTGATCGTTGGTCGCGCTTAGTGCGTTTTGATGCCGTAGATCGGCAGCAATGGCAGTGATCAGACAACAGACCAAGAGGCCTGTAACCGACCTGTGAAGCACGAGATCGTCCCCTTGATGATAACGCCATAGCGTATGCTGACAAACCCGCAACGCCAGAATTCAGTTTCCCACCGACAGAATGACCATGAGGGGGTTTTTGGTCATCGCCTGTCAAAACGCGGCGATTTAACTTTTGCGATTGGAGGGTACGTCGCCTGATTTCTCATCGGCCTTGAGGGCGCGGTTCAGCCGGCGTCGATAATACGCAATCAGACCGCCGATAACGACAACAGTCGCGCCATAGCAAGCCACGATATGGGGGGTATACCGTCCGTAGTCTGCAAATTCCATCAGGCGGGACTTTCGTCAATAATTGCCGTGGGATTGTCGAGAGGTCGGCTCGGCGCGCTGGCCTCAGCCCGCTGGTTACGCTGCGCAATCAGGTCTGCGCGTGCGCCTACAAAAACGAACCAGGCTAGCAACGCCGTGAAGCCGACCATCATGACCAGAAGCGGCCAGAGCATGCTTGGATGAATTGTCGGCCCTCCTATCCGCAAAATGCTCGCCGGCTGATGGAGTGTATTCCACCAATCAACGGAAAATTTCACGATGGGAATATTGATGAAACCGACGAGCGCTAAAATTCGCGCAATGCGCGCCGCGCGCGCCGTGTCCGTCGCGGCAGCCCATACGGCGATATAGCCAATATAGATGAAGAACAGCAGCAACATGGATGTGAGGCGCGCATCCCATACCCACGCGGCGCCCCATGTAGGCGCGCCCCAAATGGCGCCCGATAAAAGCGCCAGCGCCGTAAAAGCGGCGCCGGGTGCGGCCGCCGCGCGCGCGGTAACATCCGCTACAGGGTGGCGCCAAATAAAGGCGATTAGGCTCATCATGGCGATGAAGGTATAGGCGCTTAAAGACAACCAAGCGGTGGGTGCATGAATGTAGAGGATACGCGCGCTATCGCCTTGTTGATAATCCTCGGGCGCGAGCAATAGTCCGCCCACCGTCGCCACCAAAGTACAAATGAGAAAAATTCCAAATGCAATGGGTCCGCCTTTGCGCGCAAAAGCCTCAAATTTCGATGGATTTGCAAAATAGGACAACATGGTCGGCTTACCCTAGCTCATTCCAATCCATAACGCAGCGCCGCTATAGAGAAAGGCGGCAAAAGGACCCCAAAAAATAACCCAAGTGCTGCAACGAGCATCGTTTCTGGCGACCAAAACACACCGCGCTCAAATAACGACTTCACGGATAGAACGCCGAATATTAACGGGGCCGCCGCCAGTGGCGCGCCGATCAGGCTCGCGAGCAACCCAGCCGCGCGCAGCCCAGTTGCGATCGCGGCTGCGAACAACACGATGACAAGGAGCGCGGGCATACCAATGATGATGAGAGCCGCAGCGCCAGACACATCCGATGCCGGCGTTCCGAACATCAAGAAAACGACCGGAATAACGCAGATCAACGGAACGCCGATCGTCGCGATGAGCGAAAGCAATTTACCAACATAATAGGGCGCAAGGCTCTCATTTTCAGCTGCCAGCACGCGAAGGGTCCCGTCTCGAAAGTCGCTCTCAAAACAATCCGCGCTCGCAAGTTGCAGTGCGAAAGCTGTTGCGAGCCAGGCGATCGCCGGCGCCGCTATAGCAAGCGACGCCCGCTCCGGACCAATCGCCAACCCAGAAAGCGTCGCAAAAAGGGCGAAAAACAACAGCCCGTAAAACCATCCGCCGCCTGAGCGCGTTGCGATGGCGAAATCGCGGGCAAATGTCGCGCGAAGAAATCTGGGCGATGCGCTCATCCGATCGCCAACCTCTTGGACGGGGCGTTAAGCGTCGCGTGGGTTGCGATGATGGCGACGCCGCCCGCTGAAAGATGATCCGTTATCGCGACGCCGATTACCTCAGCGCTTTGCGCATCGAGCGCCGCGGTTGGCTCGTCTAAAAGCCAAATCGGTCGACGCGCCAACAACGCCCGCGCAAAATCTAACCGTCGGCGCTGACCGGCGGAGAATCTTTCGGCGCGTGTGTCTTTGAGTTTTTCGATGCCAACGCGCTCAAGCGCCGCGGAAATGGCGCTTTCGCGATCGCCATTGGGTAATCCGTAAGCGGCCGCCCAAAATCTCAAATGCTCGTGCGCCGTGAGTTGCGCTTTGACGCTTGGCGCGTCGGCGAGAAAAAGGACCTGGCGCTGCGGCGTGCGCGCATCCCACGACGCAGCAGGACCCGCCTGCCAATGCAACGCTCCTTCCGCCGGTGTCGCCACCCCACCAAACACGTTCAGCAAGGTCGATTTACCGGCGCCATTGGCGCCAAAGAGTTGTAACGCGTCTCCAGATTCAAGCGTGAACGAAACGCCGCGCACAATGGCGCGACCGCCGCGATCGCAACCGAGATCGCGCGCCCTAACGTTCCATGAGGTTTGATAGGGGCCCATAGGGCCTTATTGCCGCGCTTCGCCCGGAAACCCAAGGCGACCCCTTGTCCGCGCTTCGCCAAATCCGAAGCGCGTTCCTGGTTGTTGCGATTGCACGGGGCCGCGCACATCCCTAAATGTAGCCCAGGACTTTGAGACAGGGCTTAGAATGCAGCCGCCGCACAGAAATCGCAGGGTCGCCATTATCGCCGTCGGGGCCATTATGCTCGCGGGCGCAGGAACGCTCACCGCTGTGGCGCTAAACCGCAACATTTCTTACTTTTACACCCCGTCCCAGGTCGTCGCGCAGGGCATTCAACCGGGCGAGCGCATTCGCCTGGGGGGCTTAGTTGAGGTGGGGTCGATCGATTCCAGCCAGGATCTAACGACGACCTTTCGGGTCATGGATACGGACTTCACAACTTTTGACGTCACCTATACGGGCATCCTTCCCGACCTTTTTCGAGACGGCCAGGGCGTGATCGCGCAAGGGCGGTTCGGAGAGGACGGCATTTTTGTCGCCGAGACGATTCTCGCCAAGCATGACGAGAACTACATCCCCAAAGAACTGATGGACGTTATGCATGAGTTCGAAGCGGGCGGACAGACAGCCGCGCCCGGCAGCTAATCTCTGAACCCATTTGATGATTTGGTTCGCGTTCGCCCTTGGTCGCGAGCGACGTGCTGAGAATCTTAAACGCGAGCCAGTAGCTGTGGTCGATTTATTAAGGCGCTCGAGTCTTAAACGCTAGCGAATGGTGTGCTGCAACAAATGCGCGGATCCGATCAGGGCCGTGTGCTCTTCGACGATGAGTTTCACGGGGACGGGCGCGACGTAGTCACACATATCGCCTTTATCGCAGAACGCACCAATAAATCTGCTCGATAAAAAAAAGTCCTTGATTTTTGGCACAATCCCGCCGCCGATGAAAACGCCGCCGCGAGCGCCAACGGACAATACAGCGTCGCCAGCGGCGCGTCCCAAAAACTCGCAAAACAAAGACACCGCTTCAACCGCCATTGGGTTTGACTGGTCGATCGCCGTCCGCGTGATTTCATCCGGACTCGGAATTTCTTTTTCATCGCCATCGATGGCTTGCAGCGCGCGGTAGATATTGACGATGCCTTGTCCCGAGATGACATGCTCAATGGTCACGCGCCCCAGGTCTTGCGTCAGATACCGCAGGATCTCGATCTGCTTATCGTTGGAAGGGGCAAACGCCACATGTCCCCCCTCGGTCGTCACGATATGGAGAACGCCGTTTGTCTCCACCACATAAGCTTGGCCCAGCCCGGTGCCGGGTCCGATCACAAGTCGCGGCGCGAAAGGGTCGCCCTCGCCGTCTTTGACCTGACACCATCCGTCTGTTGGCAGGTTTACAGCGCCAGCTGCGAGCGCGTGAAAGTCGTTGACGACGCTGAACTCATCGAGGGCCAACGCGTGCTTCAGGCTTTCGACGCCAAATTCCCAGGGCGAATTGGTAAATCGGACCTGGTCGCCAGAAAGCGGCGCGGCGACCGCGAAGCAGGCCCGCGCAGGTCGAACGCCCTCTTGGTCGAGAAAGGCGCGCGCCGCGTCCTCAATGGTCGCAAACTCTTTGGCGCGGTAGCGCGTTACATCGCGCACAATAGGGCCTAGTGCGGACTCTTCCACCAAGGCAAAACGGGCGTTGGTTCCGCCGATATCGGCGACGATTGCCGCGCCTGTCATGCGGTCACCTCTTCGCGCGCGCCTAGCTCTTCCAGACGAAAAGAAGCGGCGCCATCTTCGGCGCCTGTCACAGTCCCGCGCATCACGGCGAAAAGTTCTCTGCCGGCGCCCCAGCGATCAACGTCCAACGCAGGCGTCATCGGTTCGCGTGCATCAAATGTTTGCGCATCGACCATCACTTCAAGCGTCATCGCGTCGGCGTCAAGACGCACCCGATCGCCGTCGCGCAGTTTGGCGATGGCGCCGCCGTCCAATGCTTCGGGGGTTAAATGGATTGCCGCGGGCACCTTACCGCTTGCGCCGGACATGCGCCCGTCGGTAACAAGCGCCACCTTATGGCCGCGATCCTGAAGAACGCCGAGCGGCGGCGTCAGTTTGTGCAGCTCAGGCATGCCATTGGCTTTGGGGCCTTGGAATGGCACCACGGCGACAAAGTCTTTATAGAGTTCCCCCGCTTTAAACCGGTCAATCAACTCCTGTTGCGTACGGAAGACGATCGCCGGCGCATCAACGACCCGCGCCTCCGGTTTCACGGCAGACACTTTAATAACTGAGCGCCCAATATTGCCGTCGAGCACAACCAGCCCGCCAGTTTTTGCAACGGGGTCTGCGACCGTGCGCAAAATGGCGTCATTTCCAGACTTTTCGGGGGGCGGCGCATAAGATAGCACCCCGTCTTTAAGGCGCGGTTCAACAGCAAAACGGCGCAACCCGTCGCCCATCGTCGTTTTGACGTCTTCATGCATCAGGCCGGCGTCTAACAACTCGCGGATCACAAAGCCTAAGCCGCCAGCGGCATGGAAATGGTTCACATCTGCAACGCCATTGGGATAGACCCTGGTCAGCAACGGCGTCACCGCCGATAGCTCAGAAAAATCGTCCCAATTAATGATGATGCCCGCGGCGCGCGCCATCGCGATCAAATGGATCGTGTGGTTTGTCGATCCGCCGGTCGCGTGAAGCCCGACGACTGCATTGATAATCGCGCGCTCGTCAATGACATCGCAAAACGGGATATACTCATCGCTCAAGGCGGTCGTATCCGCTACGCGACGCGCGGTTTCCGCGATGTAGGCGCTGCGCAATGGGGTGCCCGGATTGACGAAAGCGGATGCGGGCGCATGAAGCCCCATGACTTCCATCATCATTTGGTTCGAATTGGCGGTGCCATAAAACGTGCACGTACCCGCCGAGTGATAGGACGCGCTTTCGGCCGCCAGCAATTCATCGCGACCGGCTTTTCCCTCAGCGTAAAGTTGGCGGACGCGCGCTTTCTCATCATTGGGCAAACCAGAGGCCATCGGTCCCGCCGGCAAAAACATGATCGGGATGTGCCCAAAGCGCGCGGCGCCTATAAATAATCCCGGTACGATCTTATCGCATACGCCAAGCATTAACGCGCCGTCAAAAACAGCATGGGATAGCGACACGGCCGTCGCCATAGCGATGACGTCGCGCGAAAACAAAGACAAGTCCATGCCGGGCTGTCCCTGGGTAACGCCATCGCACATAGCAGGTACGCCGCCCGCAATTTGTGCGGTGTGACCATGCTCACGCAGGACGTGTTTGATGATGTCAGGGTATTCGCCCAGCGGTTGATGAGCAGAGAGCATGTCGTTGTAAGCGGTGACAATGCCGATGTTTGCCGAGGTCTTTCCGGCCAGCGCCTTCTTGTCATCTTTTGGCGAGGCCGCGGCCGCATGCGCCAAGTTCCCGCAAGAAAGATGCGCCCGATGCGGGCCCTGCTCGCCTGCGGCGCGCATTTGACGGAGATACGCCGCGCGCGTTTTCGCGCTGCGTTCTTGAACGCGTTCCGTGACGCGCATGAGGTCGTCATTGAGTTGCGCCATAGCGATTTTCCTTACGCAGCCCAGCCGCACCAAAGATCGGGTCGTGATTCAAACAGAGCGCGAACGGGCGCCGCCTGTATATCGTCGCTCGCGATCGCATTTTCAAACGCAACGCGTTTCTCCTCGCCAGTGATAAGCAGACACACAAAGGCCGCATCAGCGAGTGCGCGCCGAGATAATGTCGCGCGGTGCACATGCTTGCCAGTAACCGAACTCTCGATCGCTTCTACCGCCACGACCAAGTCCTCGCCATTTAAGGCGCGGTCAAGGCCTTTTGCGTGAGGGAACCACGACGCCGTATGTCCGTCGCCGCCCATGCCCAGCACCACGACGTCGAACGGGCGCCAATCTGCGCCAAACGTCTCGTTCAGCTCGGCCATTGCATCCGCGGGCGTCGGCGTATCGCGCCACAAGCCCTTGAGCGAGACTTGCGAAGCGTTCGCGGTGCGCAGCGTTTCGTTGATAAACGTTTCGTTTGACCCTGGCGTGCCCGTGGGCGTCCATCGCTCGTCGACGAGGTGCGCGGTCACATGAGACCAGTCGAGCGCGCGAGCGCCGAGCGCTGTATAAAGCCCCGCCGGCGTCGAGCCGCCGGAAACCGCCAGGCGCCCTTGGCCTGTGCGCGCAAGCCCGCGGTCCAAATGGACCGCGACCACATCAGCCAGTCGCTCGGCCATCTGCTCTCGTGATGCAAACTGTATAAGCTCAGGTTTGAGAGCCATCGAACCACTCGCGATTGTCTCGGTCCAACAACATCGCCGATTGGGCAGGCCCGTCAACGCCGGCCGCGTATGAATGGGTCGGGGTTTCGTCTGTATTCCACGCCGCTAAGATTCCGTCGACCCAACGCCACGCCGCTTCAACTTCATCGCGGCGCATAAACAAGCCCAAATCGCCGCGCACCACGGCCATCAAAAGACGCTCATACGCATCTGGATATCGCGCCGAAAACGCTTCCGCGTAACTCAAATTCAACGGCACATAGCGAAGGCGCATGCCGCCTGGGCCCGGATCCTTCGTGACCAACAGTAACCGCATGCCTTCATCGGGTTGCAGTCGGATCACAAGACGCGTGGGCTGGATTGGCGCGCTGCCGCCGTCAACGATCGTATGCGCGACGTCTTTAAACTGAATAATTATCTCTGAGCGTCGCGAGGCCATGCGTTTGCCGGTGCGCAGATAGAATGGCGCGCCCTTCCACCGCCAGTTGTCGATCTCCGCTTTGATGGCGACGAATGTCTCGGTTGTGCTTTTTGCGCCGAGCTCGTCCTGATAGGCGGCAACGGCCTCGTCATTCACCGCGCCTTTGCCGTATTGTCCGCGCACGGTTGTTTGACGCACCGTCTTGGCGTCGATCGGCCGAAGCGCGCGCAGAACCTTGATTTTCTCATCGCGCACGGTGTCGGGCTCTAGGTCCAGCGGCGGCTCCATCGCGACAAGGCACAAGAGCTGCAGCATGTGATTTTGCACCATATCGCGCAAAGCGCCCGCGCCATCATAATAGCTGGCGCGCCCGCCAGCCCCGATGGACTCAGCCACCGTTATCTCTACATGGTCGATCGCGTTTGCATTCCAAACTGGCTCGAAGAGAGAGTTTAAGAAGCGCAAGACTAAGAGGTTCTGGACCGTCTCTTTGCCAAGATAATGATCGATACGGAAGATTGACTCTTCGTCAAAAACCGCCCCGACCGCCTCGTTCACATCTTGCGCCGAGCCAAGGTCTTTGCCGATGGGTTTTTCGAGAACGATCCGCGTATTCGAAGTGACCAGCCCAGCGCGTTTAATGTTCGCGCTGACGGCGCCAAACAAGCTGGGCGGCAGGGCCAAATAAAATACAGAGAGCGCCGCCGCGCCGCCATTGATGCGCGTGCATAGCGGCGCCCAATCTACGGTTGAGTCAATCACATCCAACTCAATGTAGAACAGCTTTTGCGCGAAAGCGGTCCATTCCCCGTCGTCGATTGTCTCTTTCGGGTGGTACTTTTTGAAGCTGTCATGCGCCAACGCCCGAAACGCCTCGTCGGTCATCGATGTGCGCGACACGCCGATGATTTGGGACTGCTCGGGGATCTGACCATCGCGCCATCTATGAAATAGAGCGGGGATCAGCTTTCGCAAAGACAAGTCCCCGGCTGCGCCGAATACCACGAGGTCGAAAGCGGTGACCGGAATCAGTTGGGGCGCCGACTGCGTCGACTCCGTTTGGTTTGTATTTGTCATTTTTGGGACTCACCCTGCCGATACGTCGCGACATTGCGAAATTCGCAATAAGCACCGCTTGATCGAAAGATCAACCGCCCCAAGTGGCGGCGGCAAAGAAGCCGAATTAGGCGGCAGAACGGGCCTGTGTTTGCGCCGCCTCTGCGTTGCTCGCGCCAACGCCGAACAGATTCGCGTCGACGATTCCGCGCTGGATGAAGGCGGCCCGGTCCGCTTCCGGCGCCCAGCCCAGAACGTCTTTCGCATGTGCGTTATCGAACGGCGACGCCTGAGTGCGAGACTGCCAGTCCCGTTTAGACGGTTTCGTCAAACCGCGTTTTCGCGCGAGCGTGGTCTTCGCATAGTACTTCGCCAGGTCCACGAGATAGTACCGCCATGTGGGGGTCGGTTCCGCACGAAGCTTCACACCGCACTGCGACTCGATCGCATCTATATAGTCCCGGGCGCTGAGCATCCGATCACCAATTAAATTGAATGATTGACCGCTTGCCGCCGGCGCCTCCATCGCTTTCACCAAGCCGTCTGCGGTGTCGTCAACCAACACGAACGGCATAATCGTATCGCCAGCACCCCATAGTTTGAGCGCGGTAGCGCCCCGCCACATGCCGATCCCCCAATGCTGCAACGGCCCGCCGCGCCCGATAACGATTCCCGGTCGGACGATAACGAGATCAAGCCCGGACTCTTTGGCGTAATCCTCCAGCGTTTGCTCGCACGTCGCTTTTGAACGCGCATAGAGATTGCGACCTTCAAGGTCGGCGTCAAACGGCGTGTCTTCGGAGATCGTGACATCCGGCCGGCCAGCGTCATAGCTGTCAATGGTGCCGGTATAAACGAGGCGCTGAACCCCGGCTTTGACACACGCCTCGCCAATGCGTTTGGCCACCGCAACATCGTTTTCGAGATAGCCCTCCCAGCTAGACTCTTCTGTCCGCGCTAAGTGGAAGACGCCCTTGATGCCTTCCATCGCCCGCGCCAGGTCTTCTTCAGACTTCAACGAGCCGGACATAACGCTGATGCGCCCGTCAGCTCGGTCAAAGCCCGACGCCTTGCCGCGAGACAGCACACGCACGCCGTAGCCGGCATTCGCCAGCGCATCCACGAGATAGCGGCCGATAAAGCCCGTACCGCCAATGACCAGCATGGTTGGCTTTGGCGGGGTCTCTGTTGCGATTGGCGCCGGGGCCGGTTTGAAATGCGGGCGCGCCGCTTCAACCGTTTTCTCTATGAGACCGATGCCTGTCGCAGCGAGCCCTGCGGTGAGACGCGGGTCAATTTCTGTATTCGCTTCGAGGGATCCGTAAAAGCTTTGCACCGCGCGGGTGATGGAAAGCCCGTAAGGGTTTAACACGTTAAGCGAGGTGAACTGACGAATGGCGTTCTCCACACCGGCCCCGAATTGCCGTCCGGCGCGCCCCATGGCTGTCGCCAAAGGACCGATGACAATGTCGCCCATTTGTGGGCCCGTAAACTCGTAAAGGTCGTTTCCAAAATCATAGTGCGCGGCGCCGCCTAGGCCGCGAACCGTTACGCTTCGGTCTTCGCTGCCTTCGGTCAAGCGTAATTGCAAATCGATGATAGCGCCGTTCGCCTCCCCTTGAACACGCCAATCCTGGAAATGCGTCAGGCCGCCTGGGATCTCTACCGGCTGGCCCAGTGTCACGCGAATGTTGTCGAGCTTACCGAACAGATGGGCGACGAAGGCGAATAAATGCGGGCCCAACTCGAACACAATATTCTCTGGGCTACGCAGCGGCCACATACCGTATGGGCCGGAACGCATTGGCGGGAATGAAAATCGCCAGCGCGCTTCAAGGGCATCAATTGGCCCCAGTTTTTTCGTTTCGCGGTCTTGGAGCAACCGATCATAGGACGGCAACATGAGAAAATTATGATTGACGCCAAGCTTGACGCCTTTCGCTTTCGCCAACGCATCTAACTCCGCGCACGCGGCCGAGCTGAGCGCTAAAGGCTTCTCTACAAAGGCGTGCTTGCCGGCTTCCAGAATTTCGCGCGCTGGCGCTTCGTGCGCATTCGGCGGCGTTAGGACATGGACCGCGTCGCAACCGCTTTCCTGGAGCATTTGCCCAAGATCAGTATAGATAGTGTCGACGCCAATTTCGCGACCAAAGCCCTCAGCGGCCGCCGCCGACAAGTCACAGATCGCGCAAATTTCGGCGTTCTTTGTTTTGCCAAGCGCCTCTGCGTGACGGCGTGAAATATACCCAGCGCCTAATAGGGCGACTTTGAACGGGCTGTTTGACATGAGTGGTGCTCCAGCAAACGCTATTTATATTCAACAATGGCGATGGCCTGCCCGAAGGCGCGCTTGCGCCAATAATCGAGCATGCCGGCAAGATTTGGAAACTTAGAAATCGTCAAGAAAGCGGCGCCGATGGTCGCATCGCGCGCCGCCGCGCCGTCACGCTTGAGATTGGCCCGCGTGCGGACAAACGAGAGCGGGTAAAGACCGAATAGGAGCAGGCTTAGACCGAAGGTAAACGGCGCCAGTATCAATGCGGCCAAAGGGAGACCTAACCCCCAAGCCCAGGCGCGCGCGCGTTCCGGGCGGAAATAATCGCGATAGGTCGAGCCAACATGGGCATAGCCATAGCCGGCACGGACTGACCGCCGCCACCACTGCGAGAAACTCGTCATCGCCGCATCGTGAAAACACATATCATCCTCAATGCGATGAATGGTGTAGCCTTCACGGCGGACGCGAATGCAAAACTCGTCGTCCTCAGCGGCGATGACCGCTGGGTTAAAGCCGCCCGCCTTGGCGAAGGCTTCTTTGCGGATCATAAACCGGCCGCCGGAAGTGTGAATTTCGCCGACGGGGCCTTGCCACTCCAGATCGCACAAGCGGTTATAAACGGTCGCGTCAGGATAAATCTCGCGGACACGGCCGACCACGATGCCCCACCCAGCGTTAGCGCGCAGGGCGTTCGCGGCGGCGTCAATAAAGCCGTCTGCAAGGGAACAATCGCCGTCAAAAAAGATAATGAGTTCCGTATCCGGCCATTTCGCGATCAAATGATCAAACCCTTCATTACGACCGCGCGCGGCCGTGAACGGTTTTGACGGATCAAGCTCCACCACCTCAGCGCCGAGCCCACGAGCGAACGCGACGCTTTGATCCTCAGAGCCAGAGTCCACATAGACGATCCGATCGAGTTCCCCGCGCACGCTTTCTAGGCACCGCTCCAAGCGTTCGCCCTCATTGCGGCCAATCGCAATAAAGCCGATCTTAGATCTGTCTGCCCGGTCAGCGCTCACAGCCTTCAAGTCCCGCAACTTATTCGATGCGCCGCAAGCGACGCGCTCGCCATTAGTTACCACGCGCGTCTTTGCACGATCGTTAACGGGGATGCGCCCAAAAGGCGCGAATCCCTGATTTCCGATGATGCCGGAGGCTTAACAATGCGTGGAATGCGGCAAATTATTCATCGCCGATGGCGCGCAAGCGTTCTGGATCCAACAGCGTAATCACGCCAGCCTGCGACGTAACCAGGCCGTCTGACTCCCAACTCTTCAACTGTCGATTAACGTTCTCGCGCATCAGGCCCGCATGCGCGCCCAGATTACTCTGAGAGATCTTCAAATCGATCGTTATCGCGCCCTTTTGGTCGGCTTTGCCGTAGAGGTCGCCTAGGCGCAACAAGGCGCGCGCCAAGCGCGGACCTGCGGGTAGCGTTGCAATATCTTCCAACAGGACATTCGTGTCCCTTAGGCGCTCAGAGAGCGTCGCAATCACCTGCAAAGCGACGGCAGGATTGCGCTCCAAAAACGAAATCACGTCAGCGCGGAAGAGTTGCAGGGCGCGGGTCTCGTCCATGGCCGTGGCGGCGGCGGATCTCGGGGCCCCGTCAAAAACACCCATTTCGCCTAAGACGTCGTTTTGGCCCATGAAAGCCAACACAGTTTCCTTGCCTGCTTCAGAGTGGACGCTGATTTTGACGCGACCCGACAGTAAAATGAACAAACAGTCGCTCTCATCGCCTTGACCAAATATCTGCCGCCGCGCGGGAAAAACGACCGACTGC
>JBCDBM010000065.1:0-14956 GCA_039183665.1 Pseudomonadota bacterium
GCCGCCAAAGGCTTTGTTTATCTGCGTTCTGAATATCCGGTAGCGGCGAGAGTCCTTGAAGCGGCGATCGCAAACGCGCGGAAAAGCGGAATGCTTGGCGACGACATTCTGGGTTCAGGGCGTCAATTCGACGTGGAAGTGTTTATCGGCGCCGGCGCTTATATTTGCGGTGAAGAAACATCGCTTTTGAACAGCCTTGAGGGCAAGCGAGGCGAGGTCCGCGCTAAACCGCCGATCCCGGCGCTTGAAGGCCTGTTTGGCAAGCCGACCCTCGTGCACAACGTTATCACGTTATGCTCGGTACCGACTATTTCGGCTGAAGGCGCAGACTTTTACCGCGATTATGGCATGGGAAAATCTACCGGCACGATGCCGTTCCAACTTGCTGGAAATATCAAACAAGGCGGCTTATTCGAGTCAGGTTTCGGCGTCACGCTTGGAGAGCTCGTCAACGAGTTAGGCGGTGGTGCGCGCAGTGGCAGGCCGGTGAGGGCGGTGCAGGTTGGCGGCCCGCTCGGCGCCTACTTACCGCCCTCGCTCTTCGAATTGCCGATGGATTACGAGACCCTGTTGGCGAACGGCGCGGGCGTTGGACATGGCGGGGTGGTTGTGTTCGACGATACGGTCGATCTTATGGAACAGGCGCGATACGCATTTGAGTTTTGCGCAGAAGAATCATGCGGCAAGTGCACGCCATGCCGCGTGGGCGCGGTGCGTGGCGTCGAGGTGATGGACCGCTGGCGCGACGGCGAAGACCCCGCGCTTCAGCAAACAGTCGTCGAAGATCTGTGCGAACTCATGGTTGACGGATCCTTGTGCGCGATGGGCGGGATGACCCCAATCCCCATACAAAGCGCCATGAAACACTTTTCAGAAGACTTCCGGCCACGCAATACGCCGGACAGCAGCGTTTAACGGGAGCAGGCCTGTGGGCATTCTCAAAGAAACCGATTTCGGAACGCCAAAACCCAAGACGGATCGGAAAGTCTCTATTGAAATTGACGGCTTCACCGTGGAAGCGGAAGAAGGCGCAAGCGTCATGCGCGCGGCCGCGGAGAGCGGTGTCTCCATTCCTAAACTATGCGCGACGGACTCATTAAACGCGTACGGGTCTTGCCGTCTTTGTCTTGTTGAAATTGACGGGCAAAAGGGGACCCCGGCGTCTTGCACGACGCCTGTTCGCGCTGGCATGAAAATAAAGACGCAAACGGAACGTTTGGCGAAGCTGCGCCGCGGCGTCATGGAGCTTTATATCTCTGATCACCCGCTTGATTGTTTGACTTGTTCAGACAATGGCGATTGTGAACTCCAGGACATGGCCGGCGCCGTAGGGCTGCGCGACGTGCGTTACGGATATGAGGGGGAAAATCACCTCGCTTCAGAGAAGGACGAGAGCAATCCTTATTTCGATTTTGATCCGTCTAAGTGCATTGTCTGTTCGCGCTGCGTACGAGCCTGTGATGAAGTCCAAGGCACGCTTGCGCTAACTGTGGACGGCCGCGGCTTTGACTCTAAAATCGCCGTTGCGGGTGCCGACTTTTTTGATTCCGAATGTGTTTCATGCGGCGCTTGTGTGCAAGCTTGCCCCACAGCCACCTTGCAAGAAAAATCTGTCGTCGAGCATGGCGTTCCCGATCGCACGGTGCTGACGACGTGCGCCTATTGCGGTGTTGGATGTTCGTTCAAAGCGGAACTCAAGGGCGACCAAGTGGTGCGCATGGTCCCGCACAAGGATGGCGGCGCCAATCACGGCCATTCGTGCGTGAAAGGGCGGTTTGCGTTTGGCTACGCGACCCACAAAGACCGCATCACGAAACCGATGATTCGAGATGAGATTACGGATCCATGGCGCGTTGTTTCCTGGGACGAGGCAATCACCTTCGCGGCACAACGCTTGAAAAAAACGCAAGCCGAGTTTGGTCGAAAATCCGTCGGCGCCATCACGTCATCGCGCTGTTCGGCCGAAGAAGTTTGGCTCGTTCAAAAGCTCGTGCGAACAGCCTTCGGCAATAATAATATCGATACATGCGCGAGGGTTTGTCATTCCCCGACAGGATACGGGCTGAAACAAACCTATGGCACGTCCGCCGGGACGCAAGATTTCGACAGCGTTGAAGAAGCGGATGTCGTGTTGATCATCGGCGCTAACCCGACGGATGCGCACCCAGTATTCGCATCACAAATGAAACGACGGTTACGCAAGGGCGCGAAGTTGATTATCGCGGATCCTCGAAAAATTGATCTGGTTCGTACACCACATATTGAGGCGGCGTATCATCTGCCGTTGTTGCCGGGCACCAATGTGGCGCTGATCAACGCGTTTGCTCATGTCGCGGCGGTCGAAGGGCTGATGGACGATGATTTCGTCAAGAAACGCTGCGATCTGCCATCCTTTAAAGAGTGGTTCGACTTTATTGTCAGTGAGGAAAATTCGCCGGAAGCAATGTCTGGGATCACAGGCGTGTCCGCGGACGACTTACGTGCTGCGGCGCGTCTCTACGCTACCGGCGGCAACGCGGCGATCTATTACGGCTTGGGCGTAACCGAACACTCTCAAGGCTCGACGATGGTGATGGGCATGGCGAACCTTGCCATGGCGACCGGCAACATCGGCCGCCGCGGCGTAGGCGTGAACCCGCTGCGTGGTCAGAACAATGTGCAAGGGTCATGCGATATGGGCTCATTCCCGCACGAATTGTCGGATTATCGTCCCGTTGCGGATGATGCGGCGCGCGGTATCTTTGAGAAAGCTTGGAACGTTAAAATGGATAATGAGCCAGGTTATCGCATCCCGAACATGTTTGATGAGGCGTGTGCGGGAACTTACAAGGGCATGTATATCCAGGGTGAAGATGTCGCTCAATCTGACCCTGATACGCATCACGTCGAATCCGCCTTAAAGTCCTTGGATATTTTGGTCGTGCAAGACTTGTTCCTCAATGAGACGGCGCGCTTCGCGCATGTGTTTCTGCCGGGTACGTCCTTCCTGGAAAAGGACGGCACCTTCATCAACGCGGAACGGCGCATCAATCGCGTGCGTCCTGTTATGAGACCGAAAACCGGCAAGGAAGAGTGGGAAGTAACGCAAGACCTTGCCCGTGCGCTCGGCTATGAGATGGGGCACGAAAGCGCGTCCGACATTATGGATGAGATTGCCGTATTGACGCCGTCATTCGCGAATGTCTCATTCAAAATGCTTGATGAAAAGGGTTCGGTTCAGTGGCCATGTAATGACGCGGCGCCCGATGGCACGCCGATCATGCACGAAGAAGAATTTGTACGCGGAAAAGGGTTGTTCGTTCTCACTGAATATGTTGCGACAGACGAGAAAACAAATCGGAAATTCCCGCTAATCCTGACGACGGGCCGGATCTTGAGCCAATATAATGTCGGCGCGCAGACGCGCCGCACTGCAAACGAAACTTGGCACGATAAGGATGTATTAGAGATTCACCCAAGCGATGCGGAAACGCGCGGCATTCGGGACGGTCAATGGGTATCCGTGCAATCACGTAAGGGTGAAATTACCCTTCACGCAAAGGTATCGGAGCGCATGCAGCCAGGCGTCGTTTACACCACCTTCCACCACCCGGAAACCGGCGCGAATGTTGTAACAACGGAGCTTTCCGATTGGGCGACAAGCTGTCCTGAATACAAAGTCACAGCGGTACAAGTGGCGCCAGCCAATCACAAATCCGATTGGCAACGTCAATTTGATTCAGACTCGATCAGCATGCGCCGTATTATGGATGTCGGCGTGAAAACGCCGGCCGAATAGTTGACGACGTTTCGTTTTTTTGGCGATCCAGCCCCTATGGCGCGCGATGCAATGGCGGGCGGGGCGACGTGGCGCGTACCCGAAGAACTGCCCGTTGCTTTCGTCTATAATCGTCGAAATTATGCAGTAATGTTGGCGACGCCTGCTGACATGGATGATTTTTCAATCGGGTTTTCGCTCACTGAACAAGTTGTTTCCCACGTCAATGAAATCAAGAGTGTCGACATTCATCAGACTGACCGGGGCATCGAGCTTCATATTTCGATCGACGACGAAAGACTAGAGCGCCTGGACATCCAGCAGCGCCGCCGCAATCTTGTCGGGCGCGCCGGGTGCGGCGTATGCGGATTAGAGAATGCGGAGACTTTCTTTGAGAAGTTGCCGCAGGTTTCCAAAAGCCCCGCAGTCTTGGACACGAAAGCACTGGTTGGGGCGCTCTTAAATATCGAGAAATTCCAGCCGTTAAACGCGTCGACACGATCAGCGCATGCGGCGGCGTGGGTAGATCCGGCTGGGACGATCCAATTCGCTCGAGAGGATGTCGGCCGACACAACGCTTTAGATAAGCTCCTCGGCGCTGGCGTGCGAGACGGTGTGGATTTTCGTCAGGGGTTTTTGTTGATGTCCAGTCGGTGCTCTTATGAAATCGTGGAGAAAGCCGCGCGCCTCGGCGTGCCCGCCATTGCATCGATTTCCGCGCCGACCGCTTTTGCGATTCGGAAAGCGGCGGAAGCCAATATCTCGCTCTACGCGCGATCGGGTGAGACCTTTGCCTTGGTCAACGGCTAGGCGGCAAAAACAGATTGGCGCCGCCGCGGGCGTTCCGACCGGACACAAAACCACCGACGATTAACGGTGTTGTTCCGGTCGCGGCGGTTACGCTACTCACTGAAAACACGCGGTTTTCTTTGTAAGAGGCCCGAAAAAGAAATGAATCTGGCGTTTGGCGCTAAAAAATGCTAATAGATTCGTGTCCGCACTTGGTCGGCAGGGAGAGATCAGCTTCGAGCTGGCGCCGAAGGAGCAACTTCCCCGGAAACTCTCAGGCAACAGGGACCGGTTGACCATTGGACATCTGGAGAGCAACGCGGCTCAGGTCGTGTTCACCGAAGGAGACAGCCCAAGCGACTGACGTCGTTGGGGTAAAACTCTCAGGTTCCTGACAGATGGGGCTAAAGCGCGCTGAGCGGTTCAGGGCGTCTGAAGCTAAATAGAGCGCTGGGTCTTGATCAGCGTTCGCATCTGGAGGGACGGCACATGAAATCCATTGCGATCATTGGCGCTGGGATAACAGGCGTAACAACGGCATATGCGCTCGCCACTCGTGGCTATCGCGTGACGGTCTTTGATCGCCACCGCTACCCGGCGATGGAAACCTCGTTCGCCAATGGCGGGCAGCTTTCCGCGAGCAACGCTGAAGTTTGGAACAATCTCTCAACCATCAAATCGGGCATGCGATGGCTCTTAAAGGCCGATGCGCCATTGGCGTTGAACCCATCGCCTAGTCTCCACAAATATAGTTGGTTTGCTGAATTTGTTGCGGCGATACGGCATCACCACAACAACACGAGGGAGACTGTTCGCCTCGCCCTCATGGCGCGGCAACGCTTGTTCGAACTTGCTGAGACTGAAAACATCGACTTTAATCTGGAAAAACGCGGAATCCTGCATTTCTACAAAACAAATGCTGATTTTCAAAAAGCGTCGCGTACGAATCAACTGCTTGTCGAGGCCGGTTTAGAACGTGAGGCCGTGACAGCGGAGGAGATTCGCCAGTTGGAGCCCGCGTTGAGGGGCGATCTAGTCGGCGGGTATTACACAGCCGGCGACGCCACTGGCGATATTCATAAGTTCACTTGTGGGCTTGCTGAGGCTTGCGTCGAACGAGGCGTGCGCTTTCAGCTGAACACAGAAGTTCTCGGAACTGCGGCTCGGGCCGCGGATGTTGAGATTAGTTGGCGAGAGGCTGGCGCTGAGGGCACGAAAGGCGGTCTTGAGCGGGCTGAGCGAAATGCGTTTGACGGCGTCGCGGTTTGCGCCGGCGTTGCGAGTCCGAAATTCGCGAAACAACTTGGCGATCGCGTGAATATTTATCCCGTGAAGGGCTATTCGATCACAGTAGACGTTCCCGAGAATGCTGATCGGTCGACGGCGCCGTGGGTGAGTTTATTGGATGAAAGCGCGAAGATCGTTACGAGCCGACTCGGACAGCGACGGTACCGGGTCGCCGGAACCGCCGAATTCAACGGGTTCAATCGGGATATTCGGCATGATCGCGTCCGCCCATTAATCGAGTGGGTCGAACAGCATCATCCGCATTTATCAACTGAACAAGTCACCCCATGGGCTGGGCTTCGGCCGATGACGCCAACGATGATGCCGCGGGTCGGACGGGGGAAGAGCCCTCACGTGTTCTATAATACTGGTCATGGTCATCTCGGTTGGACATTGTCGGCGGCGACCGCGGAGATGGTTGCGAGTAAGATTGATCAAGCGTTTGTGGATGAGCACGAACGAAATATCGTCGCTATTGGATATAACGCAGTCCCGACCTGATGGGTCGCGCGACAGCTTCCGAGCCGGTGATCTCGCGGCTATGGCTTATGTCACAGCGCTTGGCATGGCCGCGAGAGCACTTCCCTATCATTGATGCCAGGGGCGTTATGCCGATGCGCGTGCTTGTGCTTTGCCGCCAAGTTTCACAGTTGTCACGAGCATCACGCCGATCCCAAAGCTTATGAGCGGCAGGAAGGGCTCAAGCGGCCAGAATGGCAGCCATAATTCCGTCTCTGCAGACCATGATGGACCAGTGAGCACGCTCGATACCGCTGGATACCAAAGCTGGCCAGTCGCTGCGGCGACAGGCCCCAGCGCAATGAACGCGCCGCCAGCTGTTTTGAATGCGATTGATAAACCGCCTGAAATGGCTTCTGTTTGCGATGACTGAAGCCGGCCTTTGCCCCAAGCAGCGATACGCAAAGCCATCGCTGTGAAGCCTGTCCAGTAAAAGATGTAGTCAATAATCCGCGGTGATGCGTAGGGCTCAAGCGCTGGGTAGTAGTAAAGGTTCCACCAGTAAACGCTCGCGGGGTAAGCCCAAAGAAAATACATGCCCGCGCGGTGCAGCGTTTTCCACTGGTCTGGCGTCACATATTTGCGGCCAATTTGAAATGACGTCACCGTCAGCGCGCCGAGGAAAATGTAGCCGATGGTGCCTTCTAACTCGTCCCGAAAATAATAGATTGCCTCGAAATAGTAGTCGCGCATGAATGTCGAGACGACAAAAATGAACAAACCCTGCCACGCCATGGCCACCGCGAAGCAAAGGCCAAAATACTTGCGGTTCCGCAACACCCACACCGAAAATGGTCCGGGGAATAGTTTGGGTAAGGCGGACGCCGCGACAACGATGTAAATGAACGGCACGGCCCATCGAACCGAATAGCCGATCATCGCTGATACGCCTTCTCCGGTCGATAGATCGACGCGAAACATCTCAATGATCACGAGCAGTGACATTGGCGCCGCGATCAGCCAAAACAGTCTCCAGCCGTTCGCGTATTTATTTTTCAAAATATCTTGAAGCGCACTCGCCATAATTTCGATATTATCGCACGGAGACGTCATTTAAACCAGGGCGATTTTTCTTCCTGCGGGCCCGCGCGGAAGAGCGCGCTTGTGGGTTGCGTATACTTTCTTCCCCGCAGCGATAAAGACTAACTACCCGTAACCGTCCAATCCGCCGCATAGAGACTTTCAGAAAAGACGCCTCGACATGCTTCCGAGACTGCAAATCTGGTTTGTCTACGTCTTGAAACGCCTTGTCGTGTTCACGCCGGTACTCGCGGCGATGTACTTTTTGTATTCGCTGGGGAAGAACGAAGTCTGGGACACAGAGACGCCTCATAGAGATCTCATCACCGGCGCTATCGTGGCGACAGGGATGCTCGGGTCATTCCTACTCCAATTCTACTTTGCCGGCCGGACTAAGAAATAGCATCGATACGGCCAATGCGCGCGTCGCCTGTGTGTGTTTGAGCGCTCACGCTGGCGTATCAGTGTTTCTAAGCAACCAGCTTGGTGTTTCATAGGGAACGACCGTCACCTCATCGCCCGTGCGGATTTCGCCTGGCGCCTCGACAACACCGACTACACCGCGGGTTAATTTGGCATCGCTAGAAAACCGTGTTGTTGCGAGGGGTTCCGACGAACGCGTTTCGTAAGAAGCGGCTATTTTCTTTCCCATATCGTGGCAAGGAGGGTTGTACTCTTCGACAATTAATTCAGCGCCCGATGGAAATTTTAGAAGGGTGCCTTTGGGTAAGCGGGACAATTCCGGGATGCCCTCAAGACAAAGGTTTGCCCCCAAATCGGCCGCGCTCAACGTCATTGTCAGGTCCATTGCTTCTGAAATCTCCGAGAGCTCTTCTGCGGAAACGGCGGACCATTGCCGTTCGTTGCGACGGCGCGTGCCTGCGGGCTGTTTATCACCAGGCCACGTTTCTCGTTCGTAACCGCGATGTCTATCGCCCACGATGCCGTCAATTTCGACGGCAATATGCTCTTTGGCGACTTTACCAAGCTCGCCTTCGGCCCCGACATGCAATGACCGGACAACCCCGATGAGTTTTTGTGCGCCCATCTTTAACGACCCCACCTATTTTCAGTCCATACTCGTCGTGATCACGAATAAATTGGCGTGAAACCCCGGTTAATGTCCAGCGCAAAGGCAAATCCAATTGACATTTGACGGCGGCGTGTGCCTCCTGACCCACGGAGCATGGCTTTATTTGGAAACGGCGTTGACGGGTCAGCGGCGATCCTGAAGGGGGTAGGGTGGCCGACCAATCATCAACGCTCGCCGACCGACACACTGTATTTGATCAGTGGCGGTCCATCACCATCGCGCTTTTTCTCGCGATTGTGGGGTACAGCGTTTTAGTCGGCATTCCTGTTATCAGTACCGCCTGGGTCGATCAATTGGGGTTCACCGAATCGCAAGTTGGGCGGGTTGCGGGGGCAGACCTGGGCGGGCTGTCTATTGGCGCTGTATTCGCGGCGTTCATTATCGCGCGAATTAATCGACGCGCTTTAGTCGCAGTCGCGATATTGATAACCGTAGCAGCCAATGCACTCTGTATGTATACGGTGCAATATGAGACGGTGCTGGCGCTTCGGCTTCTTGCCGGGTTTGGCAGCGGGATCTATACGGGCGTTGCCGTCGCGACATTGGGCGCCACATCAAGGCCGGCGCGAGCCTTCAATCTGCTTCTTTTCATTTTTGCGTTTTCTCAAGCTTTTGAGCTGCACGTTTTGCCGCAACTGACGATGAACCAGATCTATATGGTTTTCGCCGGGTTCAATTTAGCTCTCATTCCATTTTTGGTCTGGCTGCCGCCGCGCGCAGTCGACAAAGGGTTGGATGTCGAACTTGAAGTCACGGACCAATCGGGCGAAAAGCAAGTTCGGCATGTCGCAGTGCCCGCTTTCGTTCCGTGGTTATGTCTGGCGACCATCGCCGTGACGTATATCAATATTGGCGCCTATTGGACCTATATAGAGTTAGCAAGCGCCGCATCTGCAGCAGACCCCGACTGGGTTGGCGCCGTCCTGGTTTGGGCGTCATTTTTAAGCATTGTCGGCTGCCTATTTGCGACGCTCATCAGTGATCGGTTTGGCCTTGCGCGTCCGCTGCTCGTAACGCTGGTGGTGCACGCCCTAATTGTTGGCATGCTGTCTTTAGGTATTAACAATATCAATATCGTGGTGAGCCTGTTCGCGTTTAATTTTCTTTGGATTTTCATTGACGTCTATCAATCGGCGACTGTCGCGAACGTTGATCATTCGGGCCGCTTTGCCGCATTGATGCCGGCAGCAGTCGGGCTTGGTCAGATCGTGGGCCCAAACATTGCGGCGACTTTGATCGGTGCGAATTTGGGTTACCCCGCTGTTTTCATCATGTGTGCTTGCGCTTCTTTGTTTGCCATGACGATTTATGGCTATATGTATCTCCGGTTGCGCAAGATCATTCCGGCATTGGCGGACGCCTCTTAGCTTCAAGAATTTCACGTGTCTGATTTGACAACAGAGACTGATGACCCGGCGACGTTTTTCGGGGCAGTGCGGCCTTACCGGCATCGCGTCGCTTTCACCTATTGCATCATGCTCGTAGAGAACATCCTTGAGCTGCTTTATCCATTCGCGATTGGGCTCGCGATCAATGGGCTGATTGCCGGCGACGGGTTGATGAGCCTTGCGCCGTTCGCGGGCATCTGGTTCGTGCAGTCGGCGACCGCTACCTTTCGGCAGCTCTACGACACGCGTCTCTTCGCAAAGATCTACGGGGAAGTTTCGGGTAGGATGATCGTTCGGCAGCGTGCAGCCGGTGTGTCAACGGGAGAAGTCGCCGCGCGATCGGTGATGGCGCGCGAAGCGGTGGACTTCTTTGAGTTCGAGATTCCGACGGTCGTGACCGCGCTCATCAGCCTTGTCGGCGGCGTCGCGATGCTGTCGGTGTATGATTTCGTGGCAGGCGCCGCCATGGCGGGGATGCTCGTACCAATCGCCATACTATTTGTATTATACGGCAAGCGATCCCTAAAGTTGAGCCAAAGGCTTAACAACCGCCATGAGCGTGAGGTGGCCGCGATCGAAAGCGGGCGTCCAAGCCGCGTTCGTAAGCACTTTAGCGCACTGGCGCGCTGGCGCATCATGCTGTCAGATATCCAGGCAGGCTCATGGGCGCTTTCTGATTTTTTGAGCGCCTGCGCGGCTATGTTCGTCATATTGAGAGTTACTGCTGAACCTGGCGTCCAAGCAGGCGACGTATTCGCGGCAGTTTCCTACCTCTTGACGATCATCATGGCGCTCGACCAGGCGCCGCTCATCGTCGAGCAGTTGTCGCGTCTCGTTGATATTCGAAGACGCGTTGACAAATCAAACCAATAGCCGCCTAATTTAACGCTTGAGTTCAACCCATTTCGAGGGTGCGGATTGGGCCAACCTGCCAAGGATACGAAAGAGCTCGTCGCCGAATATCTGGCCCTTTGGGAAAAGGCCGATATCGCGCGATTGATGAACATGTACTCGGATACAGTCCTCTACCACGACATGACATCCGGTTCGGTCGTCAAATTTGCGGATCTAGAGCACTTTCTATCTGAGACGTTTTCTCGTGAAGCTGGCAGCAGCCTGCACTTCAACGATGTCATCTATCCAAAGGATGACTCCGTTCTTCTTCATTGGACTCAGAATTTGCACATTCAGGGACAAAAGGAGCCAGTCGCTGTGGGCGGCGTCGAACTGATCGTGTTTGAGAATGGCAAGATCGTCAGCGTTCATGAATTTTATGACTATAGAGAGACTGCCGACAGCGATGTGGAGAGCGCGAGCACCGACGCCCAAGCCCATGATGAGCAACTGTCCAAGCTTGGCCTCGGGGAGGGTGATCTGAAGAATATTTCGTCAATCGTCACGGAGTATTTCGAAACCAAGAGACCGTTCCTGGATTCCAAACTCAATCTCGCAACGGTCGCCGATACGATGGGCTACACGCGCAATCAAGTTTCCTATGTTATCAATCATGTGATCGGATGCAGCTTTTACGAGTACGTAAATAAGCACCGCGTGAACTACGTCATCGACCGGATGGGCGAGGCCGGGCCGAATTTTTCAGTTGTCAAAATTGCGATCGAGGCGGGGTTCAATACGATTTCCGGATTCTACAATGCCTTTAAAAAGCAGACCGGCGTCACGCCGTCCGTTTATCGAAAGAATGCGTTGAAAGCGGGCCATTCCGTTCGGTCCCGCGCGGACGACTAGTCGTTTTTTCCAATTTATTGACAAAATCTGTCGGCTGTATAGCGGTCGTCGCGCGCGGAATGCTCAATGACACAATATGATGCAATCGTTATCGGGGCCGGCCACAACGGTCTCGTATGCGCCGCGCTCATGGCGAAAGCAGGCCGAAAGGTCCTTTTACTTGAAGCGAGCGATGTCGTTGGCGGCCTCGCGGCCAGTAGAGAGTTTCATCCTGGATTTCGCGCGTCGCCCGTCCACGGCGTGACCTATTTTTCGGCCAGTGTAAGTAAAAAGCTTGATCTTGCCCGTCACGGCCTTTCATTTGGTCCAGCGTTGCCGACAATCGGCTTAGGGCAGAACGGCGAGCACATTGCCCTTTTGGGAGACGTCGCCACAGGCGCAATGCAAGCGGACATCGACGCCTATCCGGCTTATCGAAAACAGCTGCTGCGATACGCAAAAGTACTCAACGCGCTTTGGGAGAAAACGACGCCGCGCATTGGCGGCGGCAATCTTCTTGATTCGTTGGTCTACGCTCAAGCAGGGTTAAAAATGCGCATGCTCGGGCGCGAGGATATGGGTGAGTTTGTCCGTATTCTGACGCTGCCTATGCGCGATTTAGTGGCGGAGAATTTCGAAGACCCGAGATTGCAAGCGCTTTTGAGTTGGGACGGTCTCATCGGGTCAAAAATGGCGCCTCGATCACCCAACAATGCTGTCCTGCCGCTTTTGTTGCGGATGAGCGGAGAGAACGAAGGCGACTACGTTGTGCCTAAAGGCGGCGTTGACGCCTTGGTTCGCGCATTAGAAGCAGCCGCGAAAGAAGCCGGCGTTGATATTCGCACTAACTCGCCGGTGCACAAAATCGACATAGCGGGCAGTGAAGAAGGGTTGAAGGCGGTTGGCGTGGCGCTAGAAAGCGGTGAAGTGATCGCCGCCAAACAGGTGATCTCGTCGGCGGATCCTAAGACAACATTTTTCGATCTGGTCGGTGCTGAAAATTTGGAGATCCAATTTTCAAATCGCGTGGACAGACTTCGGACAGACGGCTTTGTGGCGAAGTTCCACGCGGCTTTGTCGAAGGCGCCTGAAGTCCCAGGCTTGGCGCACAGCAATGGTCGGTTGCTCATCGCGCCAGATCTTGACGCGATTGAGTTTGCCTACGACGCGGCAAAGCATGGCGAGGCGTCTCCTAATCCTGTGATGGAAATCACGTTCCCGACCGAGCATGACGCGTCGCTTGCGCCAGCAGGAAAGCACGTGTTGTCCGCAAATGTAATGTATGCGCCGTATAAAGAAAAAACAGATTGGTCGGACGCGGCGCGCACTGCGTTCACGAGCCGGATCATCGAGACGATAGAAGCCTATGCGCCTGGCTTCAGCGCCTTAATCGAGGGGCATGAGCTGCTAACGCCTAAAGACCTTGAGCATCAACATCGCAATACTGGCGGCCACTGGCATCATGGCGAGTTGGCTTTGGAGCAGATGATGATGATGCGGCCGACCTATGGCGCCGCGCAATATCAAACACCTGTTCCTGGGGTTTATCTGTGCGGCGCAGGTTGTCACCCCGGCGGCGGCGTGATGGGAGCGGCAGGCATGAACGCGGCGCGTCAGGTATTGGCATGAAAAAGTATGATGCGATCATCATTGGCGCGGGTCACAACGGGCTGACCAACGCCGCCTACCTCGCCAAGGCCGGGTTGAACGTCGTTGTTGTCGAGAAAAACGACTATATCGGCGGCGCCGCGGTGTCGCGGGAACTGCATGACGGCTTCGTCTATTCGAACTGCTCCTATGTTTGCAGCATGATGCGACAGGTTATCCATCGCGATCTGGACTTGACGCGTCATGGGCTCATGCTTGTTCCGTACATGGGTACGATCGCGTTTGGGGAGAAGGGCGAACGGCTCATCTCATACGCATCTGAAGGGCCGAATTACAATGAGCTGAAGCGGCATTCGCCGCATGACGCTGACGCTATGTATCGCCTGATGGCGGACCTTGAGCGCTATTCGACACTCATCCGCAAGACGCTTTTGCGGACGCCGCCGGACCCTGGTCGCTTGCGGTTTCGCGACATCAACGAGCTATTATTCTTGGCCAAGACGTTTTGGGAATTGGGCGAGAACGAGCTCTACGAATATATCCGCTTTTTCACAATGAGCGCCGCAGAGTTCTTGGACGATTACTTCGAGAACGACTTCATTGCCGCTGTAATGGCCACGCCCGGTATTATTGGAACGGCGCTTGGCGTCGACTCGCCTGGCTCCGCCTACATACTGCTGCATCATGTGATGGGCGATGTGGACGGCAATATCGGCGCGTGGGGGTTGGCGCGCGGCGGCATGGGTGCAATCTCGAAATCGCTTGCCGGCGCGTTGCGCGAACATGGCGGCGAGATCATGACAAGCGCGCCGGTTCAGCAGGTCCTGATTAAAAACGGAAAAGCGTCGGGCGTCGTTCTGGACAATGGCGATGAGCTCGAAGCTAATATCGTTGTTTCCAATCTCGACGCGAAACGAACGTTCACCAAAATCGTTGATCGAAGCGATTTGCCGGAACGCATATTCAAGAAGGCTGAGAATTTCAAAATCCGTGGCTCGTCTGGAAAGGTCAATATCGCGCTTTCTGGCTTGCCCAAATATGACGGTGTACCGAACAACAGATATATTAATCGTGGCGGTCAGGCCTTCATTGGCTCGATGAGCACGCTAGAGCGCGCCTATGATTGCTGGAAGCGCGGCACGTGGTCGGACGATCCATTTATCGAATCGGTTATTCCTTCCGCATGGGATCCAACGGTCGCCCCACCTGGGCAACATTGGATGTCAAACTTCATTCAATATTGTCCGCCCGAGCTGGCGGATGGACCGTGGACGCCGGAGAAGCGTGATGCCTTTGGCAAAACAGTGATTGATAAGATTGAGCGTCACAGCCCGGGGTTCAAAGATCTCATCGTCCATATGGAAGTTCGGACGCCTTTTGAAATCGAGAATGAGGTGGGCTTAACCGAAGGCAATATCTTCCAGGGCGAACTAACGATCGATCAGCTTTTATTTAATCGGCCGTTTCCCGGCTACGCTCAATATCGAATGCCCGTGAAGAATATGTATATGTGCGGGTCATCAACCCATCCGGGCGGCGGCGTATCATCTGCGTGCGGCGCGAACGCGGCCCGAGAAATTCTGATGGACTTAAGAAAGTCGAATACCGTCCCCGAAGACGATTGTTCCGACGATTAGGCGAGTAGGAGCATACGCAAATGACAGATGCCGCTGATCCTTTCGCCGGTGAACGGTTAAAAGAATCGCCATTTCATCCCCGCCAAGCAGCGCTCAATCTTCGAGACTCTTGGGAAAGCTGGAACGGCTACAA
>JBCDBM010000066.1:0-14628 GCA_039183665.1 Pseudomonadota bacterium
ATGATTGGCGCATCAATTGGCATAACGATAGTCGCCCGTGCACCAATCAATTTGGCCGCCGCCGCCACCCCTTGCCCATGATTTCCGGAAGACCACGCAACCACGCCGGCGGGGCGTTCGGCGTCATTGAGCTGCAATAATCGATTATAGGCCCCGCGAAATTTGAAAGAACCGGTTCGTTGCAAGGACTCTGGTTTTACAAAAACACGTCTACCGCAATCCTGATTGAGTTGAGAAAATTGCATCAATGGCGTCCGTACCGTTTCGCCCTCGATGCGCGCTGCTGCTTTTGTTATATCGTCTAGCGTAATCGCCATGAATATTGGTTAGATTTTATCTGTAGATTCTCAAGCTATCAAAATTCTGGCGCCATAGAAATATTCAAACAAAATTCTATAGCTGCCGATTTTAAGTTTGGCGCGATCGAATACGAGCATCGCAGCGTCTCTAATAGCAGTACGATCTGTCGATCAGCAAAGAAAGAACACAATCCGCGCCACAATTGTAAGGTTTTCAATTTTTAAATTTACTCCGCGAAGTCACCTTTCGGGGAATGCATATAGTGACGCAGATCGGCGGCCCAAAAGTCATAGGGATCACTGTGTTTGTGCTGACGCCCTCGGAGGGCGAGCGAGTGGCACAATAAAAAGGTACAATCCTGTTCCCAGCATCACGAGTAAAGCAATACCGGTCGGCAGGAAAACAAAGTACTTCACGGGATTCGAAAAAAATGAGCCGTCATGCAGACTTTCGATAAGGTCAGACCGTCTATAAGAAACACTTAGTATTTCTTTTGTGTACGGATTTATTTGCACTTCCCAATTGGATTTCGAAATGAATTTTGCGACGCCTTTTTGCACATGAATGTCCACTCGATCCAATTCCGTCCAATCGTTTATCGGTGAATCAGGATTTTTCTGGATGGTCTCAAATAGCTCACTAACTGGTATATCTGGGGGCTGAAAACGCATTTCAACAGAACGCGTCGCAGGCTGCACCCAGCCGATGTGCTTCTTGACCATCAATAATAAGCCAGCGACGATCATGATGCTCAATGGAAGCGCGATGGCAAGCGAGAGCCAATAATGGACTTTGCGTATTAGCCTGTTGAGCTTCATCGCATGCACTCCTGGTGTGGATTGGGATTTATCGCGGCATGCTAGGCGCGCGTTCTATGAAACCACTCTGCGCGTCGTTAGCGGGGGCCACTGTAATCTCGGCTAAGTCCTTCACGTTTAATAATCGGTTCAACCTGGGTAGTTCTACTTCAAGAGTTTTGTCGAAGACCTCTAGCGCCGCCAAAGTTGGTTCCGAAAATTCAACAAAGAGATCTTCCTGTGTCGGCGTCGGGGCCGCATCGACTCGGCCAACAAAGTTAGAAAGGCGATAGAACTTATCATTCAGCGCAACGGGGTTGGCGTGCAGGTCTTTTCGGGCCTCTGCATTTTTCTGGACCAACTGCACCTCCACAGAATTCAAACGCGTCGTCACAGCCAAAGCCGCCGCTCTTATCGCCTCATCGGCATCGATATGTTGTAGTTGACGGTTCTCGATCTGTCCGTTGATGTGTCGTATCGTTGTCACCGCTCGGTTCATCGCCTCAATGCGATCTCGGATGCTTGTCTGAAATTCAAATTGTCGTTGCAAGTCTGAACCACTGGCGTCTATGCGCGGATCTTTTTCGACGACAAGCGGCGCCTCATAAACGACGCCATCAACGTCAAGGAGAACACTGTAGTTTCCAGGCGGGGCAAGCGGACCGACTTGCTGGTTGCCACGCGTCACCACGCCTTCAACAGCAATCGCGTTGGGGTAGCGAAGATCCCATACAAATGCGTGCAGACCCTCCGTCAGGGCCAGATCATTGTCATCACTTGTAAAGACTCGAACGGCCTCGCCAGCGGTATCGATAATTTTCAGGTTTACGTTGCCGACGCTCTGCGCAAGGCGATACCAGATGACAGCGCCAAACGGCGCGTTCCCATCCCGCATCCAATCACCAGACCAGCGGCGCGCTGGCGCTGGGTCGAACAGCCGTGTCACTGGCGGTGCAGAGGTTTTTTCCTGTCGAAAAACAGACAAATCATCCATCAACCAAAACCCGCGCCCGTGCGTCGCGATCGCAAGATCGTCCTCTCGAATTTTCATGTCGTAAACAGGCGTCACAGGCAGATTTAACCGAATGGTCGTCCAATGCTCTCCATCACTGTGAGACATGTAAACGCCCGTTTCACCGCCAGCAAATAGCAACCCTGGCATATTGGGATCAGATACGACCGCTCTCATAATTTCGTTCTCGGGCAGTCCTTTCACGATCGTCACCCAGCTCTCACCATAATCGCGCGTTCTAAAAACGAAGGTCTCATAGTCATTCATTTTATAGGCGCTGGCGGTTACATAGGCGGTCGCGGGGTCGTGCGGGCTTGCCTCAATGCGCGTTATCATCGCGAAGTCCGGCATACTGGGCGGCGTAACATTTTCCCAGCTCTTCCCTTTATCAGTTGTGACATGAACATAACCGTCATCTGATCCGGTCCAGATGACCCGGCTCTCAAGCGGGGATTCAGCAACAGCGTAGAGCGTGGCAATCCAATGATCCCCGTTGCTATCCCGCGTTAAAGGCCCCCAATATTCCGGGTTGCTGGCGTCTTCCGCTCCCGGCAACGGCGTGTTTTCGAGCGTTTCGGGGTCGGCGCGTGTCAAATCGGGGCTAATGACTTCCCAAGTTTTACCGCCATTGCGCGAGCGATGGAGATATTGCGAGCCGGTGTAAAGCGTGCGCTTGTCATGTAGGGAGGCGACCACCGGGAACGTCCAGTTGAAGCGGTACTTGATATCCGCTGTGCCCCAACCGTAATTTGTTTCGTCGCGCGGTCCTACATATTGAACCCCGCCATCCGCTTTGTTGTACCGCAGAAGCCAATGATGATCGCTGATGTACAAGATATCCGGATCACGCTGGTCGATCGCGACCCGACCCGCCTCTGAATAGGCCGTATCAAAATAGCTCAATGCGCCTGTACGACTTTTCTTGTGTCTTGAAGGGACGGCGATTGTCGACCAGTCTTGCTGTGCGCCGTAGAGATTATAGGGAACATCGTCGTCCAGCGTTAAGGTATAGAATTGTCCAGTGGGCTGATTAAATAATGTTGACCAGGTTTCACCGCCGTTAAAGCTGATTTCAGCGCCGCCGTCAGTTCCATCAATGATACGCTTGTTGTTACGCGGATCTATCCACAAATCGTGGTGATCGGCGTGATTATGGGGAAGATCATCAAATGTCTCGCCGCCGTCAATCGACCGCCACAGCCTGTCGTTCAAGATATAGACGGTATTGGGATCTTGCGGGTCCGCCGTCATGTGATTGAAATAGTAAGTTCGCGCCAACAGCTTTTTTTGGTTGTTGGTCAGCACCCATGTTTCACCGAAGTCTTCACTTCTGTACACGCCTCGACCAGTCTCACCCGAAACGAGAGCCCATATGCGTCCGCGCTTGGCATCGCTCAAACCCAAGCCGATTTTCTCTCTTGCTCCTTGTGGCAATCCCGGTCGATCTGAAATTTCAGTCCAATTGTCACCGCCATCGCGAGAGCGAAAGATGCGGCTGTCATTGCCAGCGCTGCGAATTCCCCATGGAAAGCGTCGCACATCCCACGTTGCTGCAAACAACAGACTTGGGTCACTCCTGCTAAGCTCAATTTCAATGGCGCCAGCGTCGATAGAAACAAAAAGGATACGCTCCCATTTCGCCCCGCCGTCGCGAGAGCGAAATACGCCGCGCTCTTCGTTTGGGCCCGCGAAATGGCCTAAAGCGGCTACATAAACAGTATCCGGATCTTGTGGATGGACCAGAATCTCAGCAATCTGGCGTGTATTCTTAAGCCCGATGTTCACCCAAGTCTCGCCGCCGTCTACCGATTTGTAGACGCCATCGCCGTGAGAGATATCACCGCGAAGTGCATGCTCTCCAGTGCCCGCATACAATATGGACGGGTTGCTTTCAGAGACCGCGATGGCCCCGATTGATCCTACATTGAAGAAACCGTCGGATAGATTGCGCCAGCTCACCCCACCGTCTTCGGTCTTCCATATGCCGCCGCCGGTGTAACCGGCATAAAATGTCATCGACTCGGTCGGGTGGCCGACAACAGCATTGACGCGCCCGCCGCGATTCGGCCCGGCAAACCGCCATTCCATTCCTTGATATTGATGTTCATCATCGGCTGGCGCTGACGCCAATACCGAACTGAAAGGCAACCAAACGCATAGTATGGCGAGAATGACGACGGATACGACTTTTGCCAGGGCGGGGGTCACTTCTCGGATCACAGCGCGGCTCCATTAGCTCGCCGCACGGGCAAGAGAGCGCTGTTCTTGATCCGACAATATCGTCGTCCATACCAGGTCGCCCATCACATTGACCGTCGTGCTTCCCATATCAATTAACCTATAAATGCCGGCAACGATGCCTGCGACTTCTACCGGTAAGTTGAACGCCTCGACAAAAATCAGCGCGATAACGAGCCCCCCACCCGGTATGCCGCCAGAGCCTTCTGAAAGAAGCAACCCGATCAGAATTATCGTGACCGCTTGCGTTAGGGTGAACTCGACGCCGGCCGCTTGCGCTGTGAACAAAAGAACGGCCGCCAACATAATGGACGTTCCGTCTTTGTTTAGCTGCGCGCCTAACGGCAACGTAAAACTGAATACGTTCTGGGGGAGCTTCAGCCGCTTTTCCGCGATGTCCATGGCCACGACGAGACTTGCCAAACTCGAACATGTCGCGGCCGTTGTCGCATACAGAGGCGCCGTGGTTCGCAACCAACCGATTGGATTCCTGCGAGACATCAGCACTAACATGCACATGTAGAAACACATCATCACAAGATGCGTAAACCAGACAGTGCCGATGAATTTTGCTAAAGGCCCAAAGATCGCGCCGCCATATTCGCCCACGGTATTCGCCGCCAAAGCCCCAACCCCAATGGGACCAAAGTACAAGATTACGCCGACGAGCTTCCTCAGCAATTCTGCCACAAGGGCAAAAAAATCTTGCAGTTTTGTTTTTTGATCGGGCGCCAACAATAGCGTGGTGACACCCACGAAGATCGCGAAGACGACGACTTGTCCGATATTTCCTTCAGAAAACGCGCGAAAGATATTTTCAGGGAACAGGTTAAGAATGACGTCCGTTACAGCGGGAACCGCGCCAAAGCTCTCGTCGACTTCCTCGGTGAGCTTCATACCGTCGCCGGGCCTGAATAAGCTGGCCAACGCCAGACCAAGGGTCAACGCCGCAGCAGTTGTCGTGATGTAGTATGCGAATGTGCGAAGCCCTAACCGCCCCAATACTGCAATATTCGATAAACTCGTAATGCCCGCGATTAGGTTAAAGAACACAAGGGGCACCGCCGCCATGAGCAGCAACTTAATAAATAGATCGCCCACTGGTGCTACGATCGTCGCTCTTTCGCCAAATATGACGCCCGCTAGGATGCCGATACCCATCCATATCAATATCTTGAGGCCTAAGGAGCGATTGGTGTAAAGACTAAATACACCGTCATTTGTTTTTGCTTTTTTGTCTGCTGTGGAGATAGTCATTTTACCAAGATATCGTAAGAGCTTTGCAATAGGATGGAGTAGTAATCGTTCACATTGTCCGCCGTCAGCGGAATATATTCATCAACGTCAGCCGGGTTTCCCTCAAGCACCTCGCCGTTGGGCCTAATTGTGTGGCCGATGCTCCACATGAACGTCGCGACCGGTTCATCACTGTTGGGCCACTTGAGCACTTCTTCCCATTCCCAAGTGTTCGAATACCCCCCGGTTGGCATGCCCAATCTTGTACACAGAGTATTGTCCGCAACCATTGCTGCGAACTGATCCAAATGCGACCCGCCGCGCGGCCCGAACCAGCACACCATGCGCCCATTAAAATGAACGGGGGCTGGATCCAAAATACCATCCGAATATTCTGGTAAGTGCGCGGATTTGAATGGTACGTTGTTCGAGTATCGCTGTCCCGCATTGACAGCGGCGGTGACATCGCCGGTCAGCCAATCGATGAGCCAAGAGCCGTCATCAACGGTTTCCGCAACACCATCATTTTGCGCTTTGTTTGCCTCATAGTCAGTCACCCGGCTCTGAATAAATGTCGGTATAACATCGCTTATCCGGACATTGCCGAAAGTCGTCTTAAAGGGCCGCGATTGGAGACGTTGAATGGCATAGGCGCCGCGCCCGCCGCCGCGAGACTGCGTTCCATCCCAGATCACATCGTGATCCAACAGATCTTCTGCATCCGCATACGCCATTACGGCGTCCATTGACTCGACTAGGTCGTCTCTGAAGCCGTACCAATCAAACAACACGATTTTCTTATCATCCGTTCGTCGATAAAAATCGAAAGACGTAAAGCTGAGTACTTTTTCGAAACCTGGATAGGTTTGCGTCCACGCTGAATTTATCTCGATTTCGTCTTCGGGCAGATATGGCGCTGAGATTGTGTATCGGGACCCTGTCCGGGATTTCAGCTCCGCAACAAATTTGTCGCCGTAGTAAGATGACGGAAGAAAATCGTTCTTCTCATGCAGCCGCAGCGCAAGCCGCATCATAAAATTTGCTTCGGTAGAACCGCGATGAAATGGCCGTATCCTTTCTATATAGTCTGAAATTGGGATACCATTAATCGACTCCAATTGATCGCCGATTTTTAGACGATCACCATTCTCTATCGCGCTAACATCATCGCCAATCCCGGCCACGAAAAAGCTCGGCGTCTTCGTTCCGAAATCGAATAGGAACGTAACGGGCGCGGCCAGCCTCGCCCGCTCCGGCAGCTCCAGTCCACCCTCTACGGCCGCAACCGAAAGATGCCGATCATTTCGGACATTTGACAATTTTACGATTGCATAGAAAAGCGCGTCATCCGTGTCAGCGTCGATAAACACTTGACGAAACGGCGCAAAGGCTTCCGGGTATGAGACGCCGTAGGTCTCATTTTTAACTTCAGAAAATGCTTCGCGCGCCATTGTCTTGGCGACGATATCTTGGAACAGCGCCTCCCGGTCCGCGCGGGTATGGTCGCCCGCAATCGTCGGTTCTGCTAGGAATACCGAGCAGAAAAAGACAGCCAGTTTCGCTTTTAAATTCAAGCCCGCCTCCTTGATCGCGAATTCAATGACTGGACGGAAGCAGCAATTCTATCGACCGCCCTGGTAATGTCCTTCCATGACTTAACGCAGGTCATTCTAACGCGGTCTCCACTTGAAGGCCCGAATCCGCTCCCCGGAACGCTTGTGACATAATGCTCCTTAACAAGATTTTCTGTAAACGCATCACCGTCAGCACCTGTGCCCGAAACGTCAAGCCAAACGTAGAATCCGCCTTCAGGGCGCGCGCAAGAAAGTCCGTCAATCGAGTCCAACGCATCAGCAAAGTAGTCGCAGCGTTTCTCCCAATCTCTCCAAGTCGTGGCTCGCAACCTTTGGGTAACGGGCTCAGAAAGGGCTTCAATTCCCGCCCATTGATTTATCGTGCTTGCACAAGTCATCAAATGGCCCTGTACAAGCGTCATCTTTTCAATGATTTCATCGGGTCCATACGCATAGCCAATTCTCCACCCGCCCATTGAATAACTCTTTGTCATCCCCATGAGACCAATGGTGCGCTCCTTCATGTTTGGCAGCGATGCAATTGGCAAGTGCTTCCGCCCGCCCCATGCAACTGCTTCATAAATCTCATCGGCTATCACTAACAGGTTGTTGTCCTTTGCAACATTCGCGATGACAGCCAAATCGTCGGCATTGTGCACAACCCCCAGCGGGTTGTGCGGCGAACAAAAAAGAATGGCCTTGGTTTTAGGCGTCACCGCACGCGCTAAATCCTCAGCCGTCCAACGAAACGCGTTCTCTGGCTTGACGATGACACGCCGGGCGACGCCGCCGCATAATGCAATCGTTGGCTGATAGCTAACGAAACATGGATCTTCTACGATCACTTCGTCGCCAGGGTCCAAAATTGCAAAGAGGCTTAAAACCAGGCCATTCTTACAGCCAAGCGTCGCCATCACCTCCCCCGACGACGCATAGGCAAGCCCGTTGTCACGGGCCAGTTTTTCGCTGACGCTCGCAAGGTATTCCGGAACGCCGCGTGCAGGAGATTGGTGTGTATGCCCCGCTTCCATGGCGTTAGCGGCGGCGGCGCAAATTGTCGGCTCAGTAGCTTCGGCGGCGCGACCGGCAGATAAATCAATAACGTCTTTACCGTCTAAACGCATAGCGCTAGCTAAATCCGCTATGCCGACCGTCGAGGACGTCGGTATCCGACTTACGCGTTTTGCGATCATTCTCGAGACATCCTAAGACCTCAATCCCATAGACGCGGCGCCCTATTAAAGCGCCTGGTCACTTAAAAGAGCGACCTGCTCATCGACTACGCACAATCCTGTCATCGCGAAACGCATGTCCGCTCCCGAAATAGTGCGAAGATTAGAAATGAATGATTACCGGCGCACTGCCGATAATCATTCACTCTTTCTACTGATCTTTGCTCGACCGTCCTAAAACTCGACCGCGACGCCGAATTCGATCCAGTAGCCGTTTCGCTCCGTTTCCCGGAACGTGTTGACATCGCCATTACGCAGCCTGCGTAAGAGCCGATTGTTGAAATTGTTCCCGGCTACAGACAGTTCAATATTGTCCCGGATTTCGTATTCTACTCTACCGCCCCACCGGCTAAAGTCCCGGTCATAGATAGATTCAGAAACAAACGGATCAGCGCTCTCGAAGCCAAAATCGCCGAGGAACCCTTTTGTAAAGGCGTTCGTCAACCTGACCGAAAGAGGACCATCCTCATATGCCAGCGTGATATTGCCTGAAAGGGGTGACTGGCCTTCGAAGGGGATCGTCACTTCTTCGATAACATCGACACCGTCGAAAATTGGGATCACCTGCTCAGAGTCGGTGATTGTCACGTTCGCATCGACTCCGAAGTTACCCAAAAATCCCGGTAGTTCCTCGAATTTCTTCGAATAGGCAATTTCGACACCGAAAATTTCACCGTCAGACGACGAATTTACTGTTGATGTGGTTTGCTCAAAAGTTCCGGTGAGGAGCGAGGCGTCGATGTTGTTTGATACCGCCTCCGGCACCCCTGTTGCGTCGACCGTCTCGACCACAACATTCGTGACCGTGATATCACTAATGTCCTTATAGAAAACGGCGACGCCGATATACCCAAGAACATCGGAGTACCAGTCCAAGCTCGCTTCATAATTCCAGGAGATAAGCGGGGTCAGGCCAGGGTTCCCGATATCCAGTTCTATCGATTGGTTGTCATCATCTGGCGTTGCAAGATCTATGGTTGCCGCGACATCACCTGAAGGGATGAGATCGTTAAAATTAGGCCGGCGCAAAGTCTTAGCCGCCGACGCGCGAAAAATCAGTTCATCCGTTAGATCATATCGAAGATGCGCGCTCGGAAAGACATTCGTATAGGAGGTTTCCGCAGACACGGGAGTGATGGCCTCGATATCAGCAAATACCCCGTCATCTTCGTCAATCTCTAACGCCTGAAAGGCGTCAATTGAGAACTCTGTGTGTTCAACGCGTACGCCGCCGAGAAGTGTGAGCTTACCAGCCTTGTAAAGCGCTTCGAAGTACCCCGCATAAATGTCTTCGTTTGCTTCGCTGTCTCCGCCAAAGAGATCCGCTTCGTCAGGATCATCGAATTCCGCACCAAGTACGCCCTCGGGATCACTTGCTGCGCTCTCTATGAAGCTTCGGGTTGTACCGTAGCCGAAACCCCGTCCATCAAAGAAATCTGTATTCACTCCGGCGGCGGCAAAGCCTGGAATGTCCGCAAGCGTTGCAAACAAATCCGGATCATATGCCACATCAGACTCATTGATCTCTCTGTTTCTGAGGGTTACCCGCCCCCCAACGGCAACCTCGAGCGGGTTGCCCCAAAGATCCATAAATCGTCTGGCATCCGCAGAGAACGTATATACCTCGTCGAACCGAAAGTCTTCGTCGATTTGGAAATCATCGAAATCAACAGTTGACGGGTCGTTCAATACATCGTCCCCAGACTGAATATCTACGGACGGCGCTTGCGGATCGCCGGTCGCGTCAAAAAGGAATGTTGTCACACCACCTTCGCCGTTCAACCGGTCGCGAACGCGGTATTCCGTTGTTCGCGAATAGCCGCCATTAACACGAAAATCCCAGACATCTCCGGCCCACTCATAACCGAGCGCGCCGATCCAAAAATTCTGCGGTGTGAAGTCACGCTGAAACTGGACGTCAGTGGCCTCATCTGCATCAGCGAAGACACCGCGCGTCACGGAAGGAAAAGTGAGCGCTGAGGACTCATCAGAAAGCGACATTTCTTCGGCGATAGAAGAGAACGAAGAGAAATCTGAAATGACGAGATTGGAATCGTTCGTTACCGCGCCAGCGCCGTCCTCAAGTTCAAACTCTTTCAATTGCCTGAATTCGTCTTCCTCAAATCGAGAAAAGTTAAGCTGGGCGAACACCCGCGACTGCTCTTGGGGCTTCCACTCAAGCACGCCGCCAACGGAGATCCGTTCCCTGCGAACTTCTTGGTTACGGTACTCCAAACTATCAATAACCCAGACTTCATCGCCAAAGCCGAGGGATGCAAAATCGATGTCGTCACCGGACATCGCATCAAACAGTTCGTCCTCAAGATCGCTGTCAGTCGTTTCAATGGTCTCTGCTAAGAGGTTCCTCACAGAGTAGCTGCCGTTAATTGAGATGGCGAACTGATCATTGTCGCCAAACACTTTCCCCGTACTGCCGCGGGCGCGTATGCGTTTGCCGCCGCCCAATCCATGAAACCCGCCGCGAAACGAAACCTCTGAATTGACTTTATCGTTACCTAAAATAGTGGGCGTTGAGAGTTCTATCGAACCGCCAACGGCGCTTGCCGATTGGGATGGCGTTGTCGATTTGGTAACCTCGATTGCCGCAAGTGCTCCGGGCGGGAAAACATCAAGAGGAACGGACAAGCCGTTGCTCTCGGGACTCCCCAACTGCAGACCATTCAGCGTTACCTGGTTGAAGGTTGAATTGGCGCCGCGTACAGAAACGAAGCGCCCTTCCCCTCGGTCTTCATCGATGTAAATGCCTGGCAAGCGCTGAATCGCTTCCGCCGCATTTATGTCCGGAAGATCACTAGCCTTTTCAGTCTCGAGGACGCTCTTCTTGTTAACGGCTTCTCGCTCCCTTTGGAGACCCAAAGAACGCTCGCCAATAACAAGGACCTGATCAGTGATCTCAACGCCCTCACCTGTCTCAATAACTTCTTGAGCGACACTTGGGCCGCCCGCGATAACCGCAAGAGCGACACCCGACAACAATTGGTTTCTCTTCTGTTTGCGCACTTTACCCCTCCAAAATCGCGCTTTTCGCGCAAAATGCGTAAGTGAACGCCAACCCATCCCGGTGGCGCCCGGTGCAAAGCGTTGCCCAAATTATTGACACGTGTCAAGTTTTAATTGACAAGTGTTTGACACATTGCCGGTATACATACTATTGGGCGTTGAAAAAACGCCGCATATGAAGCCGCATGCTTGCGCCATCACCGCTGACGTGAGCATTGATAAAGCGAGGCGCTAAAGCTGGGCGCAAAACGTGATAGACGATGCGAAAAGAACCATCTCAGAAAAGAAGCTCGGACAAAGTTGCTGACATCCTAGATGCGGCCGAGCAGCTGTTGCTCGAATTGCCTTTGGAAGACATCACGTCAAAAATGATTGCGGAGCGCGCCGGCGTTACCCGCACGTCGATGTACCACTTCTTCCCCTCGAAAATTGATGTCATGGACGCGCTATCGGAGCGGTATCACAACCAACTCAGACAGCGTATTTTCTCGTTTTTTGATCCTCAAAAACGAGAAGATTATCATCGGGCGTGGATCGGCGTTTCAGATGTATACAAACAGTTTTTCGAAGAATCGCCGGCTGCGGCCGTTCTCCTTTTGGGCGCCAACGGCGCCAAACAGGTCTTATTCGGCGACGAGGCTTCTGAAGAACGACTGGCGAATGACTTAGAGCAGTTGATGACGCGCCACACAAATTTATGGGAATTGTCAAAAGGCCCTCCGCCAGAGCCAGATTTTTTTCAGTTCGTGCTGCGGATGATGACCTCACTCTTTTCAGCAGGCATCCGCAAAGAAGGCAAAATTTCTAAAACGACCGAGGACGCAGTCAAAAAAGCGACCATTGCCTATCTAGATAGCACGATCTCGAACCGTCAATCGTGAGCCCCTTTGGACGTGACGGCACAAGACGTGTCGCCTTCGATAGCGTCGTTCGGTGTCGCCATAAGAGTTCGACATCAGCCAGCATTCGCTTCACTCTTGCGCTCTTTCCTTCTATGCATTTTAGGCGCTTGGCCACCGCCACCGTCTAGCCGCCCTGTCGCCTACGCCGGCAATGATGCGTGATCTTCGTCTCGCCGAGCCGACGGATCTCCTCGCCGACATTCCAGCGTTCAGCGCGAAAACTTCTGTCTCGCGCACCGTCGGTGTGTTGTCGTTTGGGCGATATCTCTTTCCGCTCATTCCTGTGCCTTCCTGGATGCAGCGAGGCACGCATTTTCCACCGTTGCCAGTATCGGCATCCGAGCAAGAAGGATGAAGCGCGACGGGCGGTCATTTTTGGGTATTCGAAATGCGAGTTCGAGTTGACCCCCGCTAACAAACGCTTCGCCGACTTCAGACGCAAACATACGCAATTAGAGCCCGGACCGGAGTTCAATTTGCTCGATGGTCAACGCAAGGTGTTCAGGGCGTTTATCCAATCCGAAAATCGTAACGCAGGCACGCGGCCTCGCTTGTCCGCGGCGACGATTTTTCCGGTTACACTATCCATAAGTCCAGACACATCATACAATTTCGTGTTTATCGAGAATTATTGAATGGGATGGACAGGGTGCAGAATTTTGATGTTGCTATCATCGGCTTAGGTCCAGTCGGCGGGGTCGCTGCAATTCTGCTAGCTCATCAAGGCCTGTCTGTCGCAGTGGTCGAAAAAGAGATCGACATTCATCCCTTACCGCGAGCGGTCAGTATGGACGGCGAGGTTGTTCGCGCTTTCCAGGCGATCGGCAAGGGAGAAGAGCTTGATGCGTTGCGGCAACCGATACGCCCAGGCGAACGCGTTGGATTCCAAAATTCCAAGCGCGAATGGATCTTTAGTCAGGAGATGGAAACTTTTAGCGCGGTTGGTTGGGGGCCGCTTCGCATGTTTGATCAGCCAGAGTTCGATACATATCTACGGCAGGTCGCCGGAGCGCATCCAAACATCCACGTTTTGCTGGGCTTCAAGGCCGCATCGATCACGCAGGATGCGAACCAAGTGGCAATCCACGCGCAAAGCGCAGATGGGGATGATCTTTCGTTAAGCGCCAAGTATCTGATCGGTTGCGATGGCGCATCGAGTACGGTCCGTCGCCATATTGGCGCCGAGTGGCGAGATTTAGGATACAATCAAGACTGGCTTGTTGTCGACGTCATAGCGAAAAACAACGCGGATCTGCCAATTGAAACGGCACAGATCTGCGATCCCGCTCGTTTAACGACGTATCTTTGCGGAAAAGGCTCCTATCGCCGTTGGGAATTTAAACTAAACGACGGCGAAACGCGCGAAGAGATGCTGCGCGAAACGTCAATTCTATCGCTTATTGATCCATGGACGCCTCGCGGCACATATGAGATCCGACGCACCGCCGTTTATCAATTCCACGCCGTCAACGCAGCTCGGTGGCGAGATCGCCGTATACTGATCGCCGGGGACGCCGCGCATCAAACGCCGCCCTTCCTTGGTCAGGGAATGAACGCTGGTATCCGCGACGCCATTAATCTTGCCTGGAAACTGCCCTTGGTGATCCGCGGCGACGTAAACGAAAAGTTGCTCGACACCTATCCCCTGGAGCGCGCTGCGCATGCTGAAGATCTTGTGGATTGGGCTGTTAGCATCGGCAAGCTGATGGAGTTTTTTACGGCGTCAGAAGCGGCTTCACGCAGCGGCGCCCCAGCGCCAGAAAAGACACCAGAAAAATCAGCAGGCTATGGCCAGGGCCGCACCATCCCTCCCTTGCGCGAGGGGTTGCTTCTTTCAGATCAGGTCAGCAACGCGGGAACGACAGGCTATCAGATCGCTCAACCTATAGTGAAAGACCGAGCCGGCCAGGAGTTTCGACTGGACGAGGCCTTGGGCGCGGGTTTTGCAATCGTCGCACGCAACGCTGAAGAAATCGGTTTGTCGGCTGATTCGACAATAAATGTGGGACCGATCAGCTTAAAGATTGTCGATTTATCTGTGTACTCACTAGTTCGTGGTGAATTTGATCATGTTTTTGAGACCGAAGCGGCAGTCATTGTTCGGCCTGACCGATTTATATTTGGTCACACAACGGAGGAGCTCTCTTTAGACGCCCTCATCGAAGAACTCACCCAACAACTCCAAATTCGTGTATAGCGCGATCCAGATTATTCAGCCGGCAGTTGAAATATCTGCAAGTTTGAAAGGATTCTCTATTGCACGGGATTTCGTACGACGTGTTCGTTCTAAATACGAAAACCGTCGGCGCCCATTAG
>JBCDBM010000067.1:0-14614 GCA_039183665.1 Pseudomonadota bacterium
CGATGATGAGAGTATTATTGCGGGACAAGGCACTGTGGGCTTGGAAGTGGCTGAAGATCTGATGGCGCTTCGGGACCGTGTCGATGCGGTGCTAATTTGCTGCGGGGGCGGGGGGCTGACAGCTGGGTGTGCGATCGCAATTAAAGCGACAAGCCCAGCAACGGCTATCTATGCCGTCGAACCGGATGGATATGATGATCACGCGCGCTCCCTGAAAACCGGCAACATTGAAACCGTCCGCACTCTATCGCCGTCAATATGTGACGCCTTGCTCGCCCCGCAGCCCGGGGCGCTGACTTTTTCTATTAACTCCAATTTACTAGCCGGAGGTCTTGCTGTTTCGGACGAAGAAGTCAGGGGCGCTGTTAGGTATGCGTTCAATAAACTAAAACTAGTTCTTGAACCGAGCGGCGCCGTTGCGTTAGCGGCGCTTTTATCGGGTAAATTAGCTTCCAGATACAAGAGCGTTGCGATCATTCTTAGCGGCGGCAATGTAGACCCTTCGGTGTTTGCGGATTGTATTGCCGTGAGCTGAAGCCTCACTCGCGGCTGCGCCACATTCAAACCATCAGAGTAAAGAACGATAGGAGTAGCGAGTTTTCCTGGGTTTGACGCGGACGTGACCTGGTCGTGTGTTGATTATTCTATTTGCTGGTGGTTAGCGATACGATCAACGTGACGGGGCTCTTATTTTGGCGGCACGCTCCACGACCGAGAACTGCGTCGTTCCCCCCTCGGAAGCGAGATTTCTTGAGCTATCATCCGTTAGGATAGTGGGTGGAGCGTTCGAGAGTTCCCCGATAACGCCAAAAACCAAACGGCGCCGACGTGTTCAAGCGAGTCACTATAGCGCTGTCGGCGTACGAGGTAGCTTGAGCACTTTAAACCGCATCACCCGTAGCTGGCGCTGTTGCTGCGATAGAGCGCTCGCCCCCGCGAGGGGACACTTTTTCGAAGATGCCAGCTAGTCGTAAGGCCCCGTCGAGGGGGTCGCCTTGCGCATCACAAAGGCGTTTCGCAGTTCGCTCGCGCAACCAGGGTTTTAAATGGGGCGCTAGCCCTCCCGTAAGGGCGCAACGCGGCGCGCCTTTGTCAAAAATAGTCTCGATAAATCGCTCAACGTGTTTCACAGCGTCTTCAACAATAGAGCGTGCGATAGCGTCGTTTTTATTCGCATACGCCATGACCATCGGGGCGAGCGCAGCGTAATCGCGCGGCGTCGCTTCATCCATCCACTTAATGGCGCGTTCAGTTTTATGGTCAAATTGCTCGGTAACCGCCGAACTGAGCGGGGTTGGTTTTGTGCGCCCGTCGAGCGCGCGCAAGGCGTGGCGCATCGCGCTAAGTCCGAGCGCAGCGCCAGAGCCTTCGTCAGAGATTGGAAAGCCATAGCCGCCGATTGTGAATGCTCTATCGTCGACGCGCACATAGGCGATGCTGCCGGTGCCTAAAATCAAAGTGGCGCCGTCTTCGCCTTGATGGACGCCGAGATTGGCGATGGCTGCATCGGTGTCGACGCGGAAGTTGCGAAAGGGCAGCTTCATGGCGCTCACCGCGGCGAGCATGCCTGGTCGCGACAAGCCCGCAACACCTAAGCCGGCGCACGTTTCGGCCATTGCTTCGTCGCTCAAACCTGCGTCGTCGAAAACTTGTTCTGATACGTCGAGGATTGCAGTCCGAAGCTTCTCCACCCCAATGCGCGCATTCGCCGGACCGATTTCCGTTTCCGCCAAGACCTTTTTATCTGCACTTGCAAGGCGCGCGCGGCAGCGACTTCCTCCCGCATCGATACCCAAAAAATAGGTCATGCCCTTTGGTTGCCTTTACTAATATTCGGGTTGTTATGAGAAGGCGCGTGCGGCTTTGGTGTCTGGTTTCCCAAGAAGCACACGAGCCCCGCGAGCGACGACCCGATCAGCAGCTGCCACGGAAATGCTAGGGACTTCAAAGCTGCTGGCAGGCCGAGGACATCGACCACATAACTCTGTTGGATGACTATCGCGATAAATCCAGTGATTAACGCCGCGATGACCGAGCGGGTCGACCCCCGCGTCGTAAAGACGGCGACGAAAAAAACGCCGAGCAGGCCTGCATAGGCAAACGCCATCACAGACAAGGCGAATTCCAACAGCGCCATGTCGGTATAGCGCTGCCAATAAAAACACAAAGTCGCCATCGCCGCTAAGAGCGCTGCGAAGAGCACCATGCCGATTCGTCCGGCTGGGACATAATTATTCGCCGATGCGTGCTCAGCTCGTCGCTCTTTCCAGGGTTTGTAGAAGTCGCTGATGAGAACAGACGACATCGCATTGAGGCCCGACGTCATGGTTGAGATCGCCGCTGCGACCACTCCTGCCGTTGCGAGCCCGCGAACCCCGGACGGCATTTCGCTTAATATGTAGGCCATGAATACCGTGATCGCTTCACCATCGAAGGTGCTTATGCGTGCGCTTGAATCGATATTCTGGGTTTCTAGGTGATAGAAAAGGTATAGCAACTGTCCAATCAGTACAAAGACAAAAACGATAGGTATTGCGATTATTGCCGAGCCGATTAGCGCCCGCCCGCCTTCTTTCGCATTCTTGCAGGTGAGCAAACGTTGCGTTGTATCTTGGTCTAAACCAAAATTCCCGAGATATAATAGAAAAACGCCTGTGATCACTGCCCAAAAACTGAATGGCTTAGACAGGTCGAAGCCAAAATCAAATAGAACGAGTTTGTTCGTTTCGTCTGGGGTATCGCGCAACGCATTGATGATTTCTCCGACTGATAATCCCAGCTGACCCCAAAGGCTCATTAAGGCGATCAACGCAGCGCTGAAATAAACGATGAACTGTCCGAAGTCGCTCCAGATTACAGATCGAACGCCGCCTGCGAGGGTGATGCCGATGGAAATCAATGTAATGAGAATAATTGCAGCGATAATGCTCTGAGCTTCAATATTGAAGAACAACATCATCGATACGGCGACGGCCGCCATGTAGAGTCGCGCGCCGTTCGCAAAGACACGACCGACAAGATACATTGCGCCAGCGGCGCGCTTCGCGGCGTCGCCATAACGGATGTTGAGAAGTTCGTAGACGGTTGTCACGCCAAGAGCGTAAAACCTCGTAATCAGAACCTTTGCGACGACGATGGCGGCAAGCGCCGCTCCCAAAAATGACCCAAGATAGGTGAAATCGCCACGATATCCGTAGTCCGGGCCACCTAAAAAAGTCGCGGCGGATTGCGTTGTCGCGAGCACTGAGAACATCACGACCCAGGGCGACATTGTGTTGCCGGCGAGGAAGTACTCGTTCAAAGAACCGGCGCTGCGACGGGAAAGCCAGAACCCGCCTATAATTACGGCCGCCGCGTATCCGGCGATAATCGCCCAATCGAGACTGTTAAGGGGCGTTTGCATAATTCGGTCAGTCGCCTTCTCCGGGCGTATTATACCCTTACTCGGTTCTCATGAAAACAAATCCCTGTCCGGAACAAAAGAAACGAACGGATCCGACGGTGGGAGGGCGCCGACGGATCCATCCGGTTTGTTGACCCTGGTTAAGGGACCTGTTGACGCCCTTAAAAACGGGCTTTAACCGAGCCTCCAAACGACCTGCCAACTGCGTCGTACTCGCTGACAGTGCCGAAGAAATTGCCGCCGGCGTTGGGAAGAGGGGGCAGGTTGTCAAACAGGTTTTTTATCCCTGCGGTGACTGTCACGTTGTCGGTGACATCGTAAACGGCGGTGAGGTCGATATAGTCTTGAGCGCTGATCGTGTCCGATGCATCAAGGGCGTTCTGAACGCCGCCAATTCGACGCCATGACAGCTGAGCCGCAACGGGCCCGTCCGCCCAGTTCAAGTCTGTACGGTGTTTGTAATCCGGCTGCAGGAAGCTCGCAAAGTCGCCCGAACAAGAGCCGCCGAATGTGCCTTTACAATCCGTCGCCGGAACCGTGGCGTTGGCCTGCCGTGTTTGCTCAATGACGATCGTAGATTGATAGCTCAGCTGGAATTGCTCGCCGATGTCTCCGAAAATGCCGAACGGCATCACAAGCGCGATATCAAAGCTCTCTTGCTGGATACTCGCAAGGTTAAAGTCGTTTACGAGTGCTTGGCTGATCAAACCCGTCCCCGGGTCGCGCAACACCGCACCGCAAAGCGGATTGCCCGGTGTCGGGTTGTCGATATAGCAGTTCGTCAATGCGGCGATTGGTTGAATCTGGCTTACTGCGTCGGTGATCTCGATGTTCACATAATCGACGGTGAGGCTGGAACCCGGATAGAAGTCGGGCGTTATTACCGCGCCAACCGTTATCGTCTCGCCTTTTTCCGTATCGATATTTGGGTTGCCGCCGAAACTGTAAATGGCAGCGCTCGTGTCAAACGGCGTTCCGGGCGCGGCGGCGCCCAGCGCGGCGCATTGAGCAGCGTCGCCCCTGCCGTCGAGGCATGGATCACCGTCAAAGCGTCCACCAAGTCGGGGGACAAAGTCTGCGCTTGTTGCGTCAAATAGCGACAGGGAAAGTTGAACTTCCGGACCGGCGAATTCACCAAGATTCGGGGAGCGGACTGTCGTTTGTCGCTGACCGCGGAACCGAATTTGATCATTCACCACCCACGTTCCGCCGATCTTATCAGCATTGCCGGTGCCGGTCGTAGAAAAGTCGAAGTGACGAAATGCGCCTTCGAAAGTCAGCTGTTGGATGAATGGTAAGTCTGAAAGTAACGGCACCAGGATTTCGCCAAACACCTCATTCGTATCAAACGACGCGTTATCTAGAGATAAAACGCTCCCCAAACCAAACCCGAGTCCGTTTTGCACAGCGATGCCAGGAATGGCGGACCCAGTCTCCTCGCGATACTCATATCCGCCCGCGAAGCCGATCGGTCCGGCGGGCAGTTCAAACACATCAGAGGTGTCGCCAGCGATGATCAACGACGCAACCAGTTGATCACGCTCGCGGTCCTGATAGACAATTTCAGTGCCAAAATCACTAAAGTCTGCATCAGGACCAAAAATGTCTACCGTGTCGGCAATGGCGCCGAAGCGACTATCTCCGTTGCCGTCATTTTGAATAGCGTTTCCAAAGACGACCGCATTCTCTTCTGATCGACCATATTGCGCATATGCATCCCAGGAGATGTTCTCGGTAATATCGCCGCGAATGCCGCCGACGAGCTGGAAGGTATCGCGGCTCGTGACGGTGCGCTGTAATCCGAGCCCCAGGTTGCGCTCCACGTTTACAGTCGCTTCGCCGCCGGTGAAGGTCAGCAGCGATAACGCGTCAGCCGGAATAAATGGATTGGTTTGGGAAATCGTCACTTCCTCGTTTACGCTGATCGGCGTTTGACCACTGCCGCCCGCGCCGGTGACCTCCATGTCTGTAAAGAAGGCGCGACCATAAAGCTCCACATTGTCTACGACTTCGTAGTCGAAAAGAACGGAGGCATGAAATCGTTTCAGCGGTTGGATAAGATACCGATCTGGCGTGACGTCGAAAGTCTGGCGCTCAGTAGAGAACACGCCATCATTGTCGAATGCGAAGAAATTCCCGCTATCGACGTCCGTAAAATTGCCGCCAATAGACGGCACCGCCGTTACGGTATTTGCAGTGAAGTCGCGCTCGCCAGCGAGCAACTCAAAACGTTCCGTGTAAGCAATATAGCCGACAATATGGCCGCGACCATTCGCGATTTCCGAGCCAGCTTTAAGGTCAGCGGAGACAGTCTCCCCACCGCCGCTCGGCACCTCGCCCGTCACCGTCAACTCTAGTCCTTCAAACTGGTCATCAAGAATAAAGTTCACGACGCCAGATACAGCGTCTGCGCCGTAAATTGCCGCTGCGCCGCCCGTCAGCACGTCGACACTTTTGATCAGGCCAGTCGGCAATGTGTTGGTGTCAACGGCGTTGCGGAAGCTGAAGGGGACTGCCCGCGTGCCGTTGACGAGCACTAACGTGCGGTTCTGTCCGAGGCCGCGCAAGTCGATGGTCGACGACCCCAGCGAGTCGCCGACTGCGGCGCCGGTGGCGTTCGCGCCACCGCCTGCTTGGGGCAGACGGATAAATATGTCTTCAATAACCACGGAACGATCGGTCTCAATTTGTTGCTCGCCGATCGATGTGACAGGGGTCGGGGAGGTTAGGGCCGATCTTTCAATCCGGGAGCCGGTAACGACGATATTATCACCGCCCTGGTCCGCTGCGGCGTCTTGGGCTAACGCGCCGGTTGTTGGCGCTGCAAACGCCGCAAGCGCGATAACGCTTGCTGTGTAGATCAGATTTCTATGTGTCGCCCCGGTCATGTGCACCTCCATTTTGCGCATGTTTATCGTTACCGAGGACAATATAACCAATTTAATATCACTGCAATGCGTGTTATGCATGAGCGCCACTCAAGAGAGCCCTCGTGACAATTATGCAACAAGGCTCTCGCCGCTGAATAATCGAGAAATCACTAGCAAGAACCTATAATTTTGAGAATATCAGCGGCTTTTTTGCGATCGTATCCATGCCGGCGGCGTAAGAGGCTCGCTGGATCTATATAATACCAATTAAGCATTAACGATCCGCTGCAACTGCGGGGCGGATCAAAGACGCCAGAAAATTCGCCGTCGGTATAGAGCCGCGAGCACAAACCACATGCCGATCATCAAAACCGCCACGACCGCAGCGCTCATCGCTGGCGGCCAATTTTCTGCTGGCCCGTACACGGGATAGATCAGGTAGCGCGCGCCAAAATAGGCGAGGATGGCGTTTGCGCCAATGGCGGCGAGACCAATCCCCAATTTCTTTCGATTCCAAATATCAAAGAGCAAGATCGCCATTGCGAGCAGTATCAGGGACGATCCGATCGCGATGATATCGAAGGGCGCTGTCCAGATCTTTTTGATCGGCGGGTATGCTGGAGCGAGGGCGAACCCAATCAGCAAAAGAGCAAATCCAGCCGCTAAGAAGTAGACGGCGCAACGCATCATCGCAGCGTTTCGACGCGGTATCGATACCATTGTCAGTCCCGCCAAGACGCCGGCGAGGGTGATCGACGAACTGGAGAAAATACCGAGCAGCCCCTCCGGATCATAGGTTTCGCCGTGCAACCGGCCCGGCAGCAAAGTCTGGTCTAACCAACTGTTTATGGATCCTTCAGGCGTTAAAACGCCTGGGGCCCCGCCCGGAACGGAAACGACGAGGTGAGCCAACGTCGTAATGGTGAGAATTGCGATGGTCACGCAGAGGAGTACGCCCCGATTAACAGTCGCGCTGAGCGCTATTGCGGCAACGAAGTAGGTTACGCCGATCAACCCTAAGACGCTGGGAAATCGCATCGTTTCAAGATCAATCGCCCAACCCCAATTGTATAAGACGCCAAGGAGGAGAAGTAGTGTCGTTCGCCGCCCAGCTTTCAAGAGAAATGTGCTCCTGCTAAAAGTTGGGGAGCGGCGCGAGACGACGATTCCGAGTGAGACGCCCGAGAGAAAAATAAACAACGGAAATACGAGATCGTAGGCGGTGACGCCCGCCCAATCGGCGTGGCGCAGTTAATCCGAAATAGCACCCAATAGGTTTCCGTTCGTCCAGGCGTAGAGATAATGGACAATGTAATCCAACCCTAGAATGATCGCCATATCAGCGCCGCGCAACGCGTCGATGGAAAGGTATCGGTCTGTCGCTGCTTCGCCTCTTGCCGCATGCACGGTTTAGATCTTCCGTTTCGTTTCAACCATCCGTACGCCATCTATCCAAACTTCCTGGACAGCATGGGTGGGCGAAAGCACAACGAAATCAGCCTTAAAGCCGGGGGCGATGCGGCCGATTTTGTTACTCATCCCCAAAAACGCGGCAGGTTCGGTGCTCGCAAGTGCTGCGGCTTTGTGGCGAGGCAATGCGAGCATCTCAATGGCGTTCTGATACGCCGTGCGCATTTCTAAGGCTGCGCCTGCAAGTGTTCCGTCCTCAGAAACGCATTCGCCATCCCGAACGGAGATCCGTTTTTCACCCAAGTAAAAGTGGTCAATTTGCGCGCCGACCGATGGCATGGCGTCGCTAACGAGCATCATACGGCCATCATGTTTGGCGCGAAGGGCGAGGCGCAACATGGCTGGGTGCACATGTTTGCCGTCAACGATTAAGCCGCACCAAGCTGACGATTCAAGGGCGGCCGCAACAATACCAGGCGTCCGCGTTTGAAGTGGAGCCATGGCGTTATATAGGTGCGTAAACCCGGACAACCCCGCCTCAAGCGCCGTCCAAGTTTCTTCATAGGTTGCCTCTGTGTGCCCCGCGCATACCTTTACGCCCGCAGCAGAGAGCGCGGCGATTTGATGGGTCTCGACGCGATCAGGCGCGAGCGTTACGACCAGCGCGCCGCGGCGGGATGCACTAAGGCGTGCTACCCATTCATCCGTCATGGTACGTATTTTACTCTTGTCATGGATGCCGCGCCTATCGGCGTTAAGAAATGGCCCTTCCACGTGCAAGCCGACGATACCGGGGACGCGTGCTTCAATCGCATCGTCAACAGCGCAAAGCGCGGTTTCGATTTTTGAGAGATCGTCGCTGATCAGAGTCGGCAAAAGGCTGGTCACCCCAAACTTGTGATGCGCTTCTGCAATCGTTTTTATCGCCTCGACGCTTGGATTATCATTGAATAGAACGCCACCGCCTCCATTCACTTGAACGTCCACAAAGCCAGGGAGGAGTGAAGCGCCGTTAAGATCCACGACTGTGTCGCCGTCAAATTCGGGCTCTCCGCTGCGACTGACGGTTTCAATTCGACCCTCGGATACTGAAACAACCGCGTCCTCAACAAACGCGCCATCGATCAATACCTCGCCATTGATGAAAGTGATCGACGTCATGAACCAACCCGCTAAACGGTTTCTGTTACTTTTCGAAGACCTGTCGGATTGTCCGGGTCGAGGCCGCGCGCTACCGCGAGCTTATTGGCGAACATGTAGAACGTCAGGAGAAATACAAGCGGTTGAAGAGCGCTTTCGGGGGCGTGCGGCGTTGGTAAATAGCGAACGCCAGCGGGCATATCCGATCCGGTAATTTCTTCAGGAGACGCCAAAAATACTGGCGCTCCGAGAGTCGCAAAATGTCGGGCAATGTCTTCAATGCTTCCTGTCGCTGCGTCTCCTGTGGCCGCCGCAATGATCGGAATGTGCGGCCCAACGATCGCCATAGGCCCGTGGCGCACCTCCGCCGTGCTGAAAGCTTCCGCCTGCAGCTGGCTGGTTTCCTTCAACTTCAGTGCGGCTTCTTGGGCCGCCGCGAAGCCCAGCCCGCGGCTTACGATGAGGGCTTGTGACGCCTCCGTAAAAGCAGGCGCCGCCGCTGTCCAATTAGAATTGAGCGTCTCAAAAAATGCTTCGGGCAATGCGCGAAGCGCGTCGTCCATCACATTACTTTCGGCGCACGCTGCGCATAATTGATAAGCGGCGGTCATTGAACCAAGGCAACTTTTCGTGGCCGCGACGCTGGTCTCGGGTCCCATCTCTAGCGGAAGCACATCGTTAGCAAGGGCGGCAAGCGGGCTAGAGGCGTCATTAACAAGCGCGATAACGTAGGCGCCTGCAGTCAGCGCCGCTTCTGTCGATTTCAGGAGATCCGGACTTTGACCGGATTGCGAGATGGCGACAAACACAGCCCGCTCCAATCGTACGGTCACGTCGTAAACAGACGACACAGATGGTGCAAAAGACGCGACAGGAAGGCGGAGCCGCGTTTCGAAAAGGTATTTCACATAAGTTGCCGCGTGATCTGAGCTGCCGCGCGCGCAAGTTACGATTAGAGCCGGATCGAATTGTTTTAGGTTATCCGCGATCTTAGCGACAATTGACGCATTTTTATTGAGTTGATCCGCAACGCGCATCGGCGTTTCGCTTGCCTCCTGCGCCATGCGCGTCGTCGCGTGTGACAAGATTGCCTCCATTAGGGCTGCGCCTCTTTCTTGTTTTTGGCCTGATGATATAGATACCACTAAATAACCAATTTTGCGAGCGTTTGTTCGGGGGAGGTGGGTGCGGCCCCTCCCGCCGAGAGTACTGATGGCGCTGGCCCCTTTATCGGCGCGAAGGAAGCGATTATGGGCCTCAAAACCATGGCGGTTGTCTCACTCCCGGGTGATGGTCGGGTTAACGAGGATTTTCAGGGTAGCGTTGGCGCGGCGGCCTGGGTCCTCGACGGCGCTACGGGGGTAGGCGAAGATGCGCTGGACGCGCCGAGCGACGCTTACTGGTTCGTTCGCACGTTCGGTCGGCGCCTGGAATCGGCGCTCACAATCGCACCCAAAAAACCTTACGCCCAGCTGATCCGCGACAGCACTCTTCTTGTTAAACGCGAATTTGATGAAGCGGTGCCGGGGCCCGCCCCGGATTACCCGCCATCTGCCGCCTTTATTCTCGTGCGGGTAATCAGCGCCGCTGATGACGGGATCGAACTTGAACTGGCCGCGCTCGGAGACTGCGCTGCCTATGTAAGAACCGTCGCTGGCGCGATAGAGGGGTTCGATGGCGCGGGTTCAACGCCCATCGATACGGTAAGCCTCGATGCATTGAAGCGCGCGCATAGAGATTTTCCCGACGCGTCTACGGAGGTGGTGTCCGACCTGTTGCGACCTGTCCTTCAATCGAACCGACAGCGCATGAATACGCCTGACGGATATTGGATCTTGAGCTTCGATGAACGGGCGGCGGATCACCTGGTTACGGAGGTCAAACTTGTCGATCCAACTGCTCCAATCATTCTAGCGAGCGACGGATTTACACGTGCTATCGACATGTTGGGCTTGGAAACGCCTGAAGCGTTCTATGCTCGCGTTATCAATGATGGCCCAGACGCGGTTGCGCGCGATGTTAGAGCGATCGAGAACTCGGATACGTCGTGTAGGCGATATCCGCGCCTCAAATGTCGAGACGACGCCACGTGTGTGGTGTTGTCCGTCGACGGAGCGGGGGCTGGTCGTTCGTAACGAGGACCCGTCTAGAGATCGAAAACGACCCCGGGGTTCAGAACATTTTTCGGATCGAAGGTGCGTTTCAGCGATTTCATGACGTCAATTTCCGTTGCCGATCGGGAGACGCTGAGCCACGGTTTTTTCTCCCGACCAATTCCGTGTTCGGCAGAAACAGATCCCTCAATTGGCTTCAAAGGTTCGTAGACGCATCGGTCAACCGAGGATCGTGCTGCTTCGTGTTGCGTGACGTCGATCTTCCCCGGATGCGCGAACAGATGCAGATTCCCGTCGCCAATATGTCCAAACACATGAAGCTCACTATCGGGAAACGCCGTTGCGAGCCGTGCGCGCACTTCGGCGACGTAGCTATCCATTGCGTTGACGCTCATACTGACGTCATAGAGATAAACAGGCTTTTTTCGCAGGATCGGTTCGAAATCGTCGCGGATCCGCCATATCTCGAGGCGCTCTTTTTCGGACTGCGCCAGTGCGCCGTCTTCGATGGCGCCAATCTCCGTTCCTTCTTCAAACAGCGCGAGCAAAGCGTCATGTCCAGCTCGCGCTTCCGCACACTCGATTTCGATCAACGCATAATACGGTCGGCCGGTTGGCGTTGGCGGGCGAATGCCAAGGCCTTCGCTGACCACGGCATAGTACTCGCCCCACATTAGTTCGAATGATGTCAGCCCAGCGCCAAGTCGCGCTTTGGAGAGACGCAGAAGGGTTGAAACGGCCTCGAATGAGGGAAGGGCGGTAAGGACGGTCGCGCGATCCCCGACCGCCGGTTCCAAACGGAGAACAGCGCGGGTCACGACGCCGAGCGTCCCTTCCGTTCCGATGAAAAGCTGCTTGAGATCATATCCAGCGTTGTTCTTCAACATGGGCTGCATCGATGAAACAATGCGGCCATCGGGTAGAACCGCTTCTAGCCCCAGAACAAGATTACGAATCATGCCGTAGCGAATAACGTTAACGCCGCCCGCGTTCGTCGCGATGTTACCGCCGATTGTGCAGCTTCCGCGGGCGCCTAAATCGAGTGGCAAGAAAAGATCGTGTTCCGCGACGGCATTTTGCAAGGTCTCCAAAACAACGCCAGCCTCAACCTCCACGGTCATTGCCACATCGTCAATTTTCTGGATCCGGTTCATCCGTTCTAGCGATATGACAATGTCAGAGTGGCGCGAGTCAGCCCCGGCAGCGCAGCCAGTGCGTCCGCCCTGGACGACAACAGTTTGGTCCGCGTCATGGCACGCTTTGAGAATTCTAGAAACGTCTCTGGTTGATCGGGGTAGAAACACGACGCGAGCCTGCAACGGCTCCGGGTTCCAGTAGCTGGTTGCGCGCGAAGAGACATCGTCTTCTTCGAGGCGCGCGATGTCGCTCAATTGGGCGAAGGAAACAGACGCCATTGCGTTAGCGAAGTTCCGTCACGAAATCATATCGATCGCCGCGATAGGCTGAACGCGTAAACTCGACAACGGCGCCATCAGCGCGCCGGGTGATCCGCTCAATGCGCAAGACTTCGGAGTTTTCGCGGATCGATAACAGCCCGGCTTCGGTTGGCGTTGCCAGCGAGGCGCGCACCTTTTGGCGGCCTATTACGGGGCGGTTTCCGGTTCCCTCAAGCGCAGCGTAAAGCGACTCTTGAATATCATCGAGCGGCGGTAAGAAGGCCGCGACAATAATCGCATGCTCAATGGCTAAGGGTTCGCCGCCAGACAAGCGCACGCGGCCGAGCCTCGCAACTTGCGCTGACGCCCCAATGTTCAGGATATCGGCTTCTTCTTTGGTTGCCGGCGCGTAGGCTTTCATCAACCAGATGCATCCAGGTTCATCGCCTCTAGCGCGCGCATCGTCGCTAAAGCCGCTAAGAAATGTCCCTGGGACTTCTATCCGTTCGGAAACGAACGTGCCGGATCCTTGTTTTCGGAATAGCAACCCTTCATCGATCAATTGACCAACAGCTTTTCGAATGGTCACCCGAGAAGCGCCGGTCAGTTCGCATAAATCGCGTTCAGAAGGCAGCGCCTCTCCGGTCGATATCCGGCCCTCATTAATGTGCCGGCGGATATTATTTGCGATCTGCAAGTAGAGAGGGGTCGAACTTGTCTTTTCAGGAGATACGTCGATCATGGGCTTCACTCAGAGTTTCTGTGTTGACCGCGAGTTGCGTGATTGCATCTCGCAAGACGCCGTGCGTTTGAGCCAGTAAGTCTTTCGCATCACTCGCACTCGCGCCCAGTGCACATAGAACGCCAGTTTTAATGTCACCGCCAGCCGCGTCTAACGCAAAAGCCGCATCCGCGGGACTGGTCTCGGTTAGGCGCGCTATCATCGTCTCAGCGCGACGCCGCAACTTTTCGTTGGAGATAACCATGTCCACCATAAGGCCTTTGTAGACGTGCCCGCAGCGGATCATCGTCGCAGTTGAGAACAGGTTTAGGATCACTTTCTGGGCGGTGCCCGCTTTCATGCGCGTGGATCCGGCGACAATCTCGGCGCCAGTTTCGGCGCAAATGCCAATTGAAGCCGAGTCCAGGACTTCCGATGGGCGATTGTTAGAAATGCCGATCGTTAGCGCGCCCGTTGTTGTCGCTATGTCCAGGACGGCGACGGTGTAGGGGGTGCGACCACTCGCGGCGACCCCCAGGACTACGTCTTTGGGTTGGACGTTAAGGGTGCTCAGGTCTGCTCGCGCCGCATTTGGGTCGTCTTCCGCGAGTTCGGCGCTCTTTGAGAGCGCGTTCATGCCGCCTGCGATTGCGTAACCGAGTCGCTCGCTTGGCCACCCGAAGGTCGGTCCGAGCTCGACCCCGTCCTGAACCGCCAACCGACCTGATGTTCCAGCGCCCGCATATATGAGCCGCCCTCCTGAAAGAAGCCGTTCGGCCGCCGCGTCGGCTGCCTCAGCAATTGCGGCGATTTCCGAGTGAACCGAAGCGACGGCGGCGAGTTGCCCCTCCCACATGGCTTCGACCGCGGCCCTCGTCGTCCACTTATCGAGTTCAGAGTAACGTTCGCTTATGGTTTCCGTTTTCATATCGAATTTCGTTATCGAGAATCGCTCAAGGAACGTTCAGTAGGGTCGCGCATCTGAGAGAATTCATGCAACACCGGGACCAGCGCGCGTGTCTGACTTCCCAAATATGTATTTTAATGGTATTAGCCCAAATGATGACCCAGGTAAAGCGGAAGGTTGCGGCGGGAAGCCCGAATACTGAAGACGACCGCAGTATCAGTGGCGATCGAGAAGCTTCGTGGACGCCCCTGCGCAGACACGCTGACGACGCAGCACATTCGGACTATCGCGTCGAAGCCCAGGTCTTGAGGACCTCGCCGCGCAATATTCTAATTGCCCATCGCGTGCACGGTCGCGTCGACTCATTGAAAATTGCGGCGCCGGGAGCGCCATCGCGCGCAGACGATCTGTGGCGGACGACATGCTTCGAGGCCTTCATCCGAATACCGCACTCCGTTTCTTCTGGAGGCGCTGCCTACTGGGAAGTTAACGCGTCGCCTTCACGTCAATGGGCCACCTACGCATTTTCAGATTATCGCGCAGGACGGGAGCGCGCAGAGGAAATTGTCGTATCAAAAGTTGAAATTGATCGCGCTGCTGATCGATTTCAAATCGTTGCATACGTCTCTTTAAGCGAGTCTCTCGAAAAGGC
>JBCDBM010000068.1:0-14527 GCA_039183665.1 Pseudomonadota bacterium
ATTGAGGAGAATTCGCATGGCGCGTGGCGTTTTGAGCGGGCAAGCGAAAACGGCTGAGCTTTTTCAAGCAGCGGATTGGTCCCGCCGGTCGACGGCGATCGGAGGATGCGATTTATTGCGCGGCGCGCCGGCGATATAACTCTCCGCCGCCGCGGTCCCGAAATCAAACAGGCTTTTTACCGTTCTGGCTGTTGGCTTGCTCATTAAATCCGCATTCAGCGGCCAATCCTCCGCATGGATTTCTTCCAACGCTTTGAAGCCCCGGGCGCGGGATAAAAACTGCGTACGCTCGGCTTGCAGGGGCTGCGAAAACAACAAGCGCTTGATGTAATGATCAATATCCGCGGGATTTGTCGGCGTTGACGCGGCGCCAGCGCCTGTCAGCTGCACAAGCAGGGTTTCATCTGCGCCCGCATTCAAAAACGGCAGCAATGGCGGGTTCGATGAAAAGCCGCCGTCCCAATAAGGCTCGCCGTCGATCATCACCGTCGGGTGAATGCCGGGCAAACATGCAGAGGCCAGCAACGCGTCAATCGTCAAATCATGGTTGGTGAAGATGCGCGGCGTGGCCGTTAGAACGCGTGTCGCCGAGATATATAATCGCGGCGCCGCATTGGAGTGGATTGCATCAATATCCACATGTTTTTTCAAAATATCTGTAAGCGGATTGATTTTGAGCGCCCTTGCGCCAATCGCCGACGCGCTCTCAACCGCGCGGCCCCAAATGTTGCTCGGGCCGCCGAGCTTGAGGGGTTGCGAGAATAGGTTGGCCATCGCGGTCGCATTGGAGACATCGCGCCACAACGCTTCTAAGGCGCGCCGGCCTTCTCGGGCGCCGCCGCGCGCGGCCCCAGTGGCGAATACAGCGGCGTTTAACGCGCCGGCCGAGGCGCCGCTAATCGCAACAATGCGCATGCGTCGCTCTTGGCTTAGTCGGTCTAAAACGCCCCAGCTAAACGCGCCAAGAGCGCCGCCGCCCTGCAAGGCGAGGTTTAACGGGCGGCGCGTGCCGTAGGCGCGCTCACGCATGGCGCGCGCCCACGCCCTTTTTAGGGTCCGTACAGGTCGGGAATTAATGATCAACTTTTTAGCGGGGTCATTCCCGCCTTTCTCGGCGCGCATCGACATCGGAAAAACTCCTGGCGCGAAAAGATCAGCGCGGGGTGGGGAAGAGTTGCAGAGTTCTTCGCCCCACGCAATCGTGCAGGTCTTAACAAATCGTGATGGTGTTTTAGCGCCTTAACGAAACACGCTGCTGACTAATCAGCGCGTTTCACATATTCAATCGTCTCGGTATTAACGACGATTTTTTCGCCAATGCCCATATAAGGCGGCACCATGACGCGGAGCCCGTTGTCCATGGTCGCAGGCTTATAAGAAGATGCGGCGGTTTGTCCCTTAACTGTCGGCTCGGTATCCGTGATCTCAAGGGTCACTTGCGCGGGCATTTGAACGCCGATGGCGCGCCCCTCATGACTTTCGACAACCACTTGCATGCCGTCTTGCAAGAAGGCCATCCGCTCGCCGATCAGCTCTTTCGGAATGCTTATTTGTTCATAGGACTCAGCGTCCATGAACACCAACATGTCGTCTTCGGCGTAAAGGTAGGTGTGGTCTTTTTGTTCGAGGCGCACCCGTTCGACCGTTTCGGACGCGCGAAACCGTTCGTTTAGCTTACGCCCATCGATCAGGTTCTTGAGCTCGACTTGATTATAGGCTGGTCCCTTACCCGGCTTCACTGCATTGATCTTTACTGCGAGCCACAGCCCGTCTTGGTGCTGAATAACGTTGCCTGGGCGAATTTCATTGCCGTTTATTTTCATCAATACCCCCGCGCGCCGCGCTTAGCCGGCCAAGCGCTCCATCTCTGAATCTGAAATATCGTAGTTTGCATAGACGTTTTGCACGTCGTCACAATCATCAAGCGCTGACATCAGCTTCAGCAAAGTCTCTGCTTTATCGCCGGCGATCTCGATCGTGTTTTGCGGTTTCCAAAAAGGTTTTGCTGATTGCGGCTCGCCGAATTTTTTTTCTAGTGCGCCGGCGACCTCGGCAAGCTGATCAAAAGCCGTGTAAATCTCGTGTGTGTCTTCGCTTGACGCCACATCGTCAGCGCCGCACTCGATCGCTGCCTCTAGCATATCATCTTCTGAGGCGGCAGACCCTGGATATTCAATATAGCCGACCAAATCGAACATAAACGAGACGGAGCCGGTCTCGCCAAGATTGCCGCCGTTTTTGGTGAACAGGGATCGCACTTCGCTTGCTGCGCGATTGCGATTATCCGTCAGCGCTTCAACAATGAGCCCGACCCCGCCCGGGCCAAAGCCCTCATAACGTATTTCCTCGAAATTCGCCTCGTCGGCGGAAGTCGATTTCTTGACCGCGCGATCGATATTGTCTTTCGGCATGGACTGGGCTTTTGCCGCCTGAATCGCGAGGCGCAGCCGCGGGTTAAACTCCGGATCCGGGGCGCCCATTTTGGCGGCGATCGTGATCTCCTTGGAAAGCTTGGAGAACATCTTCGAACGCTTGGCGTATTGACGCCCTTTCCGGTGCTGGATGTTCGCCCATTTACTATGCCCGGCCATGCATCCCTCGCTTTATACCGCCGCCGTTTCTTGGAAAGGCGCTCGTTTACCGCGGCGGCGGGTCCCGTTCAAGGGCGCCCGCTTCAAGCCGACCGGTCAGCACCTGTTAAACGCTTGGGGCCGATTGCCGAAGCCTGCCGCCGATGCGCAAGGGATCAATGGACACCGCAAGCCCGCTGGCGTCGGTCTCGATGAGCACGCCGCACAGCGTCGCCTCGCCCGCTGCTGGGGTAAACCGCCCGCTTTGCATCTTGGTGACGAAACGCTGCAAGGGCTCCGATTTTTCCATACCGATGACGCTGTCGTAATCGCCGCACATGCCCAAGTCCGTAATATAACCCGTGCCGCGCGGTAGAATCTGTTCGTCTGCAGTCGGAACATGAGTGTGCGTGCCCACAACCAGGCTTACCCGTCCATCGAGATAATGACCCATGGTGTACTTCTCAGAGGTCGTCTCAGCATGGAAATCGACAATGACGGCGTCCGCCTCCCGACCGAGCGTGATGTGCTCAAGCGCACTGTCGATCGCCGCGCAAGGATCGTCGATCGGCCACATGCCTCGTTGACCCTGGGCATGGAGCACGAGCACATTTCGGCCTTCAGCGTCTTCATACATGCCAGCGCCGCGCCCGGGATTAGAAGCCGGGAAATTGGCGGGCCGCAACAATCGCGGCTCCTTGGTGAAGATGTCCACGTCGTCGCGCTGATCATAGGCGTGATTGCCTGTCGTCAAGACGTCGGCGCCCGCTTCCAGCAACTCCTCGCAAATGCGGGGCGTGACGCCAAACCCGCCGGCGGCGTTTTCCGCGTTCACCACAACGAAATCGAGACTGAGCTTGCGTCGAAGGCCAGGGAGCCGTTCGATGAGGGCCGTGCGGCCGCTGCGCCCCATCACGTCGCCAAAAACCGCTATGCGCATGCGGTCGCCCCCATTAACAGCGGATCGCTTCGCGTTCCGTAACGACCCAGTCCAGCGCTTGATCTAGGGGTGAAATCGGAACCGCGTCAACTTCTTGAGCGCCGTAAGCAAATCCGACAGCCGTAACGGGGCCGCGTGAGCGCAACGCCTTCAGCGTTCGGTCGTAATAGCCGCCGCCATAACCGAGCCGCCCGCCCGTTCGGTCAAACGCTAAGAGCGGCGCTAAGATGATTTCCGGAACGCACGCCTCTGCAGCGTCAGACGGCGTTTTTGCGCCATAGGCGCCGTCGGCCAAATCATCGCCAGGGACGAATGTTCGAAACACAAGCGGTTTCTTTTTGCCCGCGACGACAGGCAGCGCCAGCGCGCCGCTGCGCTCGCTCAGGGCTTCGGCTAGCGGCGCAGTGTCCAGCTCGTCGCGAATTGGCGCGTAAAGCGCGAGTACTTTGCCGGCGACAGGTTCGAACGCGGCTAAGAATTGTGCAGCTGCATGGACCGCGGCGTCCGGCCGGTCGCGTGCGGCGGCACGGCGCTCCGCCTTCATGCGCTCGCGCAGAATTTTCTTGCGGTCAGAAAAAAAGGCGAGTGGCGGCAGCATTGTCCGGTCAATCAAAATACTATCGCCGCGCCGGCCGTCGGACGCTGGTTCGCCCTGGACCCTAAGGACCAGGTGGGCGCCGCGTATGAAGGGCCACGACCCTAAACAGAGGCAGCTCCCGATTGATGAGCTACGGCCCCGGGGAACATTGTCCAAACGCACCGGGCAGCCGACAGAAAATAGGAAGGGGTTGGCCGGTCGTAAAGGGGCTGGCTAAGAACGGCCGGATTTGCAGATTAGCCAGCCGAGCTCTCGCCGACGCCGGACATCGTCCGCCAATTGGGTCTAAGAGCGCAGCCCAAAAACAAAAACGCGGCGGCCGTCAACAGACTTATCGCGCCGAAATCAGCGCCCGCTTTGCCCAGCCAGTTAGACACAAGACAGGTGCACGCAATTGTCAAATACGGCAGGACCGGCGGTTCGCCATCGACGGAGCGTTTGACGAACAGAGCGATCGCAACGAGCAGCAGCGCCAGGGATAACATATCGTAATGGGTCACGAGCTTTGTCTCAGTTCTTTACAGAGGCCAGCTCTATCAAAACATCCTCAAATTTCGGAAAAATGTGAACGACATTTTATCGTTAATTGAGCCAGGCGCATTAACCGCCGCGATATTTGTAAAGGGCGACCGCAGCCGCGCCGTAAGAACGCCGATCCTCAATGGTCAGCAACGCCGGCGCAGGTGTTTCTTCATCAGCGGCGTGCTCAAGCACGATCAGCGCGTCGCGTATAAGCCAGCCACCATTAACCAGCCCGTCTAATGCCGGCGCCGCCAACCCCGCGCGATAAGGCGGGTCGAGAAACGCTAAGGAGAAGGGCTCCGCGATATTCGCTGGCCTGTTGCCAAGCGATGCTGCAGAGCGGCGATGTAAGCGCGTTGCGCCATATAGGCCAAGGGCCTCGATATTGTCGCGAATTGCGCCGCGCGAGCCGGCGTCAGTTTCAACGAACAAACAATAGGCGGCGCCGCGCGACATTGCCTCTAATCCAAGGGCGCCAGAGCCGGCGAACAAATCGATGACGCGCGCGCCCACAAACTCAACATCTTCACGCGCGGATAGCTTATTGAAAATAGACTCGCGGGTGCGCTCTGCTGTTGGCCGCGCAACCCGTCCCTTGGGCGCCGTTATGCGCCTGCCGCCATATTCACCGGATATGATCCGCATCAGGACTTTATCCTATGCCAAACCGATTTCGGCGATGATTTTTGCGCCGAGCTGTTCACGCAGCTGTTTCGCCGGCGCCTCTTCCACCGCGCGTCTTTGCAAACGCCCGAGTTGAAACGGTCCATAGGCGGTGCGGATGAGGCGGTTCACTTTTAAGTCCAGATACTCCATTACCCGGCGCACCTCGCGGTTTTTGCCCTCAGTTAAGCCGACTTGCAGCCAAACATTTCCGCCTTGAACGCTGTCTAACGTCGCCCGAATGGGTCGATAGCGAACCCCGTCAATCTCGACGCCTTCGCCTAAGGCCGCGAGCGCGGCTTCGGATACACGACCATGGGCGCGCACCCGGTAGCGGCGCACCCAGCCCGTCGCGGGCAACTCCAATTGGCGGGACAGCGCGCCGGAATTGGTGAGCAAGAGCAACCCTTCTGTGGTGAGATCGAGCCGGCCCACCGACATGACCCGCGGCAAACGGCCGGCGACCGCTTCAAATACGGTTGGACGACCTTGCGGGTCTTTATGCGTCGTCACGAGCCCTGACGGCTTGTGATACCGCCAAAGACGCGGCGCCTCTGGCGCGCCCACGCGCGATCCGTCAACGCGGATATCCATTTGCGGCGTTACCTTGAACGCGGGCGTCTCGAGGGTTTTGCCGTCGACGCTCACCAGGCCCTGCTCGATCAAGCGCTCGGCCTCCCGCCGCGATGCGATCCCGGCGCGCGACAAGAATTTGGCGATCCGCTCGCCTTCTTCGTTTTGAACTTTTTGGGTCATGACGGGCCGGTCCTAGCATTGCTTGACGCAGCGCGCGATAGTGCGCGCGCCATGCGAGAGTATGAAGAGCATATGCAAACCGCCCTTGAGGCGGCGAGACGCGCCACCGAGCAAGGCGAAGCGCCTATCGGCGCCGTTATCGTGAACTCCGCTGGCGCTGTCTTGTCCGTGGCGGGCAATGCGTCGATCGGCGAAACAGACCCTACGGGGCACGCAGAGATTCTTGCCTTGCGCGCCGCCGCAAAAACGCTCGGGAATTACCGATTGCCGGGATGTACGCTCTATTCCACGTTGGAGCCCTGCGCGATGTGCGCCGGCGCCATATCTCACGCCCGGATTGAACGCCTTGTCATTGCCGCCCGAGACCCCAAAGGGGGCGCGGTTTGGCATGGCCCCAAATTCTTTGAACAACCAACCTGCCATTGGTCCCCGGAGGTTGTCCAAGGTCCGTATAAGGAAGAGGCGGGTCAGTTGCTCAAAGATTTCTTTCGAGCGCGGCGAAAGACGGTCGGTCCTTCGTGATGATATAGAGGCGAGACCCCAACAAAATGGCCGCGCAAGCAAGCGCGGTAAGGAGGCCATACCAAACACCGACCGCGCCAATAGGCGTTTTGAGGCCGAGCCACACCGCAACAGGAAACCCGACCGCCCAATAGCTGAAGGCGGTCATGAACATTGGGGTGCGCACATCTTTCAATCCCCGCAGCGCTTGCCCCGCGGCGACCTGCGTTGCGTCAAACAATGCAAATGCGGCCGCAATCGGCAAGAACGCGGCGACGAGCGTGAGCACCGCATGGTTGTCGGGATCGCCGGCGTCGAGATAAAGCCCGGCAATAAAGTTGGGCGCCGCCATCATCGGTATCGCGACAATCATAATCGCGCCAATGCAGCACAATATCGACATCACGGCCGCTCGGCGCACGCCCGCCCGGTCGCCAGCGCCTTCCTGCAGACCAACACGCACCGAGCCCGCCATCGCAAGGCCGAGCGGGCCCATAAACGCGATGGACGCCACGTTCAGCGCGATCTGATAGGCCGCCACTTCGTTTACGCCAATGCGCCCCATCAAGATGATGCACGCATTGAACAGCAACGCCTCGAAAGCGATCGTCAATCCGATCGGCCAACCGAGGGTCAGAATTTCTTTTAGCCGCGAAAAGTCACGCTGCCAGAAATCTCTGAATAGATTAAAGCGGCGCGCTGAGCGCTCAAAACGAATATAGAGCACTAGCAGCCCAAAGCCAGCCATATGCGATAGCGATGAAGCGATGCCAGCGCCAACAAGGCCAAGCTGCGGGAAGCCGAATGATCCGTAAATCAACAGATAATTCAAAAACGCATTGAGGCCTGTGGTCAAAATAATCAGGACAAGCGGCGCATTTGCGCGCTCAATCGCAGCAAGAAAGTTCCGCAAGATGATGACGCCCAGCATAAAGGGTAGTCCCGGCAATAGCGCCAAAATATAGGGCGTTGCTTGGGACGCGAGCACAGGCGGTTGGCCAAGCGCTAAGATTATATCTTCCGCAAACAGATAAACGACGGGAACGGCAAGAAGCCCTGCGCCCACAGTCCACAGTCCCATGCGCACCGAACAGCGCACATCGTCATAATTCGAGGCGTCGCGCCCCAACGCTTGCGATACTAACGGGGTGACGGCCAGCGCCGGACCAAGCCCAGCAAGAAAGAGCACGTAAAACATGACAAGCGCCAAAGCGGCGGCGGCGACGGGCTCTGCGCCCAACCGACCGATCATCAACAGGTCAATTGTGTTGATGGAAAATTGGACGAGCTGGGTCAGAGCCATCGGCGCGCCGATGGCCATCAAGGCGGCGAATTCGCGTCGCCACGGCCCTTTGCCGCGGGCGGGACCCGCGGCGCCTATCATGTCGCTCGTCGTCATGGATATCTCACAAACGGGCGCAACCCCCGCGCCCGAGGAGGCGGCGTATAGCGGTTTTTCTTTGGAGTGAGAAGACCGAATGCCAGCAAAACGGCGGATTTTGTCCGAACCGTAACGCTATTTTTTCATGAATTCCGCTTCGATTTCGAGCTCAACCGCATCGCCTACGAACAGTGAATATCGGTCAACCCCAAAGGCCTTGCGGCTGAATGCGCCTTGCGCGGACAGGCCGATCACATAGGCCCGGCGAATATTGTCTCGCGCGCCGCCGTTAAAAATCACATCCATGGCAACGGGATGCGTGACGCCGCGGAGCGTCAACTCCCCCGTCATTCGCCCCGTATTGTCGCCGGTGATCTCAATCTGTGTTGAGCGGAAGACAGCTTGAGGAAATTGCTCGGCGTCAAACCATCCAGGGCCCATCAATTGCGCCGCGAAGCTGTCATTGGCGATGTCGAGACTGGTCATATCGATGACGGCTTCGACGCGGGCGTCTTGAGGATTCTGCTCATCAAAATCGAGCGCCACGTCAAAATTCTCAAAACGTCCGATAAATTTCGAGAAGCCCAAATGGCCGACTTTGAAAACAAGCGCTGCATGTTCTTTATCAAGCGCGTATTCGCCTGATTGCAGCGCAATGGGTTCTGCGGTGACATTGGGTTTGAATGCCGCCGCGCAGCCCGCAATCGCCAGATAGCAGGCTGAGATAATACAAAAAGAGATTATGTTTGGTCGAAGCACAAATTGGTGTCGTACGGTCATGCACCGCTCCTGAAGTCACGCGCCCCGCGTCCTTCGCCCGTAAACGAGCTTAACGTAAAATGGGCGCATCGGAGATGCGCCCATCATAACATTGTGGTGAGCTCGCGCTTAGGCTTCTGCTGGCGTTGCGTGCGTTTCAGTATTCATGCGCTTCATCGCTTTTTGAAGCTTTTCAAACGCGCGCACTTCGATTTGCCGCACGCGCTCTCGCGAAACGCCATAGACTTGGCTCAATTCTTCCAGCGTCGACGGATTATCCTTCAACCGCCGCTCGGTAAGAATGTGTTGCTCGCGCTCATTGAGCGTCGCCAGCGCCTTTTCCAACATTGAAATACGCAAATCATACTCGCTCTCTTCGGCGAGTTTTGTTTCCGCATTCACCGCGTCTTCATCAACGAGCCAATCTTGCCATTCGCCGCCTTCCGCATCGCGTGACAGCGGCGCGTTCAGCGACGCTTCCCCGCCGGACATACGGCGGTTCATGCTCACTACGTCGTCTTCGGTGACGCCAAGCTTGGTCGCGATATGCTCAACTTGATCCGGGTGCAGATCGCCTTCGTCAACCGCATCAATTTGGCCTTTGATTTTGCGCAAATTGAAGAAGAGTTTCTTTTGCGCAGCCGTGGTGCCGATTTTCACCAGCGACCAAGAGCGCAAAATGTATTCCTGGATGGACGCACGGATCCACCACATGGCGTAGGTCGCCAAGCGGAAGCCTTTATCCGGATCAAATCGTTTGACCGCCTGCATGAGGCCCACATTGCCCTCGGAAATAACCTCGCCGATAGGCAACCCATAGCCGCGATACCCCTTGGCGATTTTCGCCACAAGCCGCAAATGACTCGTAATGAGCTGTTGCGCCGCGTCCGGATCTTGATGTTCGTTGAACCGTTTCGCGAGCATGTATTCTTGCTCTTTTTCGAGCATCGGGAATTTGCGGATTTCGGCCAGATAGCGCGAAAGGCTGCCTTCCGGCGTCAGCGCAGGTGTGGTCGACAATGCATTGCTCATCGCTAAGCTCTCCACAAATCTAGAGTTCATCAATGACGGGAATTCCGGTCCGGCCGCCGCCCCTTATTCGCCGACCCGGCGATCGAGATATGGGTACTGACCGGTGTAGTTTCAACCCGCTGTTATCCTACGTCTGTACAACGCGTTTTGGACCGAAATCCGTCGGAGAGACACTCAAATCCCTATCGCGACAGGGCAAATTCCCGTGATCGGCGGTTTTTTTAGGTTTGTTGACGGCGCTCAGAGCGCCGCGAGCGCAGCCTCTAAACCGGCGAAGTCTGGCGGCGGCGGGCTTTCGAAATGCAGCGTTTCGCCCGTCACGGGATGGGCGAAGCCCAAGACTCGCGCATGGAGTGCCTGTCGACGAAAACCCTTGAGACGTAAAAGCGCCGCCTCTGCCATTGCGTCGCCAGGTTTCAAGCCCGCAAGGCCGGGGCCGCGCCCATAAATCGGATCGCCAATAAGCGGGTGGCCGATATGGGCTAGATGCGCGCGTATTTGGTGGGTGCGCCCCGTCTCGAGCGCGCATTCGATTTTTGACGCCAAAGCGTCGCCTTCTAGTTTTGCACGCCCCAAACCGAAACGTTGCAAAACTTTATAGTGCGTCACAGCGCGCTTAGCGTTCGGATTACGCTCGGGATCAGCGACGGCCATTTTTTTGCGATCGCTTTGCGCACGCGCTAGGGCAGCGTCCACCGCGCCGATGCCGGGGCGCGGCGCGCCGATCGCAATCGCCTCGTAGATTCGTGTTATGTCGTGTACGGAAAACGCGGCCGCGAGTCCCTGATGGGCCTTGTCGTTTTTTGCGACAACAAGAAGGCCTGAGGTTTCTTTATCGATCCGATGAACAATCCCGGGTCGCGCGACGCCGCCAATGCCGGAAAGGCTGTCCCCACAATGATGAATAATCGCGTTAACAAGCGTGCCTGTCCAATTTCCCGCGGCTGGGTGCACAACCATGCCTGCCGGTTTATTGACGACGAGCAGATCGCCGTCCTCAAAAACGATATCGAGCGGGATGGCTTCTGGCTTTGGCGTCGGATCAATGGCGGGCGGAACGAGAAGCGCGATTTCTTCACCTTCCTTCAACTTCCATGAAGGATCGATGAATATTTCGCCGTTCCGCGACAGAGCGCCGCCCTCAATCAACGCTTTAATGCGTGTTCGGGTCAGACCTTCAATGCGTTGCGACAACCATTTATCAAGCCTTGCGCCTGCATTATCAGCGTCGATTCGAAAGCGATGCCCATCGCTTTGCGGATCGGCGGCGTCAGAAGGCGGATCTTCCGGATCGATTAGGGGGTCAGTCGGCAGCGTCATTGGACGGATTGTTGCGGGTGGCGGGAAACCAACTTAGCCTGCCTTGAAATTGAGGAGCAAGCGCCGTGAAACTGGGATTCGCCAAAGAGGCCCCGAGCCAGAGCGATCGACCGGATTATCGCGACGACCCGGCGGAGAGCTTCAGCTCTGTCGCCGCAACGATTGGCGCGCGCAATCTCTTGGTCATCATTGTGACGATGCCCTTCGTGTTTATCGCGGTGGTGCTCGGCGCAATCGCCATATTCGGACCGCCCGACGAAGAGAGCGCCCAAGCCAGCGCAACTTCTGTGCGCTCGACCGCCGTCGCAGCGGCCCCTGTAGTCTCCAGCGTTGAGATTGCCGAAAGCGACGAGGCGGCCACCACTAGCGATGCGCTTGTCTTGCCAATTCCAGCGGCCGTCGACAGCTATTCCAGCGCGATCGTTTTGCCAGAAGGCGCCGCGACCGGCGCCATCTCGCTGGACGGCGATCGTCTCGCGCTGCGCGTGGATTCGGAAGAAGGCTCGATGATCATCATTTACGATCTCGCGAACAAGTCGATCATTCAAACTGTGCCGCTTGGCGTCGCGGCGCAAAGCGATCAATAAGCGCTGGAGCGATTAGCGTTCTGTCAGCTTGAACTCGATCCGGCGGTTTTGCGCAAGCGCCGCCGCTGAACGCCCCGACACCAAGGGAATATCTGAGCCTGAGCCTGTTGCCATAAGGCGACGCCCAGGGACCCCTTGCTGGCGCAAATAGCCAACAACAGCAATCGCTCTTTGTGCTGACAGATCAAGATTGGAATCGAAGACCGCGCGGCATGAGGGCCCCAAGGGCGTCTGGTCCGCATGACCGTCAACCCGCAGCACCCAATTTACCTCTGAGGGAATATCGCCTTGAATATCGAGCAACGCATCAGCGAGTTTATTGAGCTCGAACATGCCCGCCGACCCTAGCGTCGCCGAACAAGACCCAAAGAGAATATCGCTTTCAAAGATGAAGCGGTCGCCGACCACGCGCACATCGGTGCGATCGCCTAGCGCTTGGCGCAAGGCCTCGAAAAACCGCGAGCGTACTTCTTGAAGTTCTTGAACTTTGCGCGCCAGCGCCGCATTCAGCCGCGTAGAGAGGTTCTCGATCTGCGCTTGTTGTTCGATATCTTTTGCTTCGGCCGCATCCAACGCCTCTTGCAAGCTCGCCAATTGCCGGCGCAACGCGGCCAATTGCGCATTGAGCGTTGCAATCTCGCTTTTCTGTTGATCGCTAAGGGCTTTTTCTGCGTCCAGTTCTTCGGCGCTTGCGGCCACCGCTGCTTGGCTCGTCGCCAGCGCTGCGGTGAGCGCAGCCAACTCGCTGTCCTTGCCCGATATCGTATCCTGCAGCGCCAATATTTGACTTTGCAGCTGATCGCGCTCCGCTTCTGCAAGGCCTAATTGATCATTAAGCGAATTAATTTGTGCGATAAGCCGAGTGAGCTCGCTGTCCTTGAACGCCAGCTCATCTTTCACCGATTGCAACCGATCGCCCAAATAAAACTGCGCAACCACAAAAATCGACAAGACGAACATCAGCACCAGCAGAAGCGTCGACAATCCGTCGACGAAGCCGGGCCATATGTTGGCCTCCCCCCTAGACCGCCGGCGCGCCACGACTACTCTCCGCCGCCAACGCGAATCAGGGTGCGATTGAGCGCGCGGATCTCATCTTTGAGCTGCGCGGTTTGACCGGCTTGCGCTTTGATTTGCGTTTCGGTGTTCGTGGATAACGCCGCCTCTAACGCGCGCACCGCGGCGATAACGTCATCGCCTGCCTCGTCGCTGCTGGCTGAAAGGTTCGCTTTCGCGCCTTTCTCACTGACGGCTGTTTTTGCCTGGCCGGCAAGCCAGTCTTCAAGGTCCGTATAAAAACGATTTTGCGCTTGGCCTGCGCGGATATCCAAAAAGCCAACAATCAAACTGCCGCCAAGGCCGAATAGCGATGATGAAAACGCCGTGCCCATGCCCGAGAGCGGTTCTTGTAAATTCGAAATCAGCTGGGAAATCGCGTCTTCCGCAGCGCCGCCAGTGGTCGCAAGACCATTGATGGTCGCAGCCACTGCGTTCACCGTTTCCAACAAGCCCCAAAACGTGCCCAAGAGCCCCAAAAAGACGAGCAGGTTCATGATGTACCGACCCATCTCGCGCCCTTCGTCAATGCGCGTCCCGATGGAATCGAGGATCGCCCGCGACGAGTCGGTGGTGAGCGGTTGGTTCTCCAGGATCCGCGCGGCGGCGCGTATGAACCCCGGCGCCCGGCGCGCAGAATACGCGTCTTGGAACCAGCGAATAGATGGCGACACGACGCCAGCCTGGCGCAGATTGTAGACAATGCCGATAAACAGAACGCCGAGAATGAGGCCGTTGAGCGGAACGTTTGCGTTGAAGGAATCCACCAACAACGTATTTTCGGCGGGTCCTGCTGGCGAGAGGTAAAAAACCACCGCGCCGACAAGGCCCAAAAACGCCAGCATGACGAATATATCGCCCCCTGGCCCGGCGAATCTTAACTGTGCTTCGTTCGCGCGCGCCATTGAAACCCCTCTTCCTACACCCCGTCACTCGACGCGCTCAGCATAATTCAAAAATAAGACCGTTTTAAACCAACAATTGCCGCTCGCGGTCGATTGATTCGGTTTTTTGACCGGCGCCGGCCCTAAGCGCGCGGAATCTCCTGGCTCATCGCCGCCCGTCGCGATGAGAAAATCAGCCCGATGCTTACAATGCGCACATGTTGCGCCTTTTTCTTGACCTCAGCCGAATATGACAGTAATGTTACACAACGATGACGTTTTGATAACAATGATTAAGGAGGCCAAAATGTCAGCAAAACAATTACTTATGGCGGTAGCCGCCAGCTTCACGCTCGGCGCGGCCGCTTATGCAGGTGACGCAGGACCACAACCGATTGGCTACGAAGAAGAGGTTAAGGCGTATTTCGCGGAGCGCTTGGAAAACCCCCAAGGCGCTAGATACGAGTTCACAGGCGCGCCTTATCCGGTTCAGGTTGATCTAGGCGGCTATGACAATCTGGAATGTTGGGCGATTGACGTCCGCGTTAGGGCGCGGATTGGCGCTGGCACAGCGGGCGGCTTCATCCCGTACACGGTTGTCTTTTATGAAGGCAGACCGGTGGCGCTGCGCATCGACGTGCGCGACTTTCAGGAGGTCTAGCGCTCAAAAACTAGCTTGGATAAAGATTATTCCGCAATAGAAACGAATTATGGAGCCCTTCCAAACCCGGAAGGGTTCTTTTTATGTCGCTAGGCATCCAGTTGCGCCTGGCGGCTATCGCGGCGCGCGCTTTGCGAGAATTCGCTGCAGGGTGCGCCGATGCATCCCCAAGCGCCGCGCCGTCTCAGAAACATTGTGCCCGCAAAGCTCGTAGACGCGCTGAATATGCTCCCAGCGCACGCGATCGGCAGACATCGGGTTTTCCGGAGGCGCCGGGCGCTCGCCCGGATTTGCAAG
>JBCDBM010000069.1:0-14485 GCA_039183665.1 Pseudomonadota bacterium
GCGCTATTGGGAACAGGCAAGGTTGCGCTTTTCGCCGTACCCGGCGCGTTTACACCCACCTGTTCGGCTAAGCACCTGCCAGGATTTGTCGAAAATGCTGCGGCGCTGAAAGCCAAAGGCGTCGATAAAATCGTGTGCATGTCCGTGAATGACGCATTTGTGATGCAGGCTTGGGGCGCGCAACATGAAGCGCTTAGCGCCGTGGATATGCTCGCCGACGGCAATGGCGATTTTACCCGCGAGCTCGGGCTGACATTAGACGGCAGCGGCTTTGGCATGGGCGAACGCTCGCAGCGCTTCTCGGCGATTTTGGATGGCGGCGTCGTTAAAACGCTGAATGTGGAAGAAGGCGGCGCGTTCGAAGTGTCGAGCGCCGAACACATGCTCGGCCAACTCTAAAAGGCCGACACCTTAAGCCGCGGACGCAGCGCCTTTGCGCGCCAATGCGTCCGCGCGCTCATTGCCCGGATCGCCTGCATGGCCCTTTACCCAACGCCACTCGATGGTGCGTCTTGCCACGGCGTCATCCAACGCCATCCAAAGATCTTGGTTCTTGACCGGTTTTTTTGATGCGGTTTTCCAACCGTTGCGTTTCCAGCCGTGTATCCACGTGGTGATGCCGTTTTTTACATACTGACTGTCCGTATGGATACGAATCGAGTGGTCAGGCGAGATGTCGTTGAGCGCCTCGATAACCGCAAGCATCTCCATCCGGTTGTTGGTTGTTGACGCTTCGCCGCCGAATTTCTCGCGTTCAGCGCCGTCCTCGATAATCAGAGCGCCCCATCCGCCAGGACCAGGGTTTCCGGAACAAGCGCCGTCTGTGTAAATGTCGATCATAAGACTTTCGCGTGATGGTCTGGTTCAACCGCTCCAGCCATTACCAGCGAGTCGCAATCGGGCGTCAGCTCGCTAAGCGAAGCGGGGAGTTGAATATGACGGCTTCGCGCGCGGTTTCAACTGTCTCAATAGAAATGTCTCGGCGTGACGCAAGCGCGGTCAAAAACCCTTCGATGAGATCTTCGGGCGCGGACGCGCCTGAGCTCAGACCAATTGTCTTTGCGTCGTCCAGGACCGGTAGCTCGAATTGTTCTGCGCATTCAACGAGCAGCGCGCGCTTTGCGCCCGCGGCGCGCGCTGTTTCTACCAGGCGCTGAGAGTTCGACGAGCTTTGTGATCCGATGACGATAAAATAATCGGTCCCTGGCGCTGTCGCCTTAACCGCGTCTTGGCGGTTAGAAGTCGCGTAGCAAATGTCCTCTTTGCGCGGCCCCGAAATGTCGGGAAACTTCTCCTTCAAGGCTTCGAGAATAACCTTGGTGTCGTCAACCGAAAGGGTGGTCTGGGTGACATACGCCTTGGGCTCGCTTCGCTGAGGGGCAGCCGCGACATCCGCGATCGACTCAATAAGCGTCACCTCGCCTTCGGGCGCTTGGCCCATCGTGCCGATGACTTCTTGATGCCCGCGATGGCCGATCAAATAGACATGGCGCCCAGCCGCCACATGGCGGCGGGTTTGGGAATGCACTTTTGTCACCAGGGGACAGGTCGCGTCTATTTTTAGAAGGCCGCGGCGCTCTGCCTCGTCATGGGCGGCGATGGAAGCGCCATGGGCCGAAAAGATAACTGGCCTATCGCTCGGCGCGTCGTCCAAGTCCTCGATAAAAATTGCCCCCATGGCGCGCAGGCGCTCAACGACATGTCGGTTATGCACAATATCGTGGCGCACATATACCGGCGCGCCAAATTGCGAGAGGGCGTCTTCAACAGTCCTGACAGCGCGCTCTACGCCAGCGCAAAAGCCTCTTGGGGAGGCGAGACGCACCAGAAGGGGCTTTGAGTGCGACATGTGAGGCCCGTTAATTCCTCTTGAGGCCCTCAGAAGGGCGACGACCGCAGCGCGGCCGAAAGTCGAGCGTTGCGCCGTCGAACGTCGCGCGCTACGAGAAGTTGTTGGAAGACTCTGTCGTTGTCGCAGCGATTTTTTGACGTTGTTGTGGCGAGTTCGTGCTCTGGGTATAAGGAATTATCTTGATGAACAAAGCGTTAGCGTTAGCGCTTTTCGCCGCAGCGTTTGGCCTGGCTGCCTGCTCCGGAAGCCGGGAGGCACGGCTCTCTAACCCGGCGCCATGCCCCAATGTCATTGTTTTAGCTGATGCGGCGCGAGTCATCGAGTTTGATGGTGAGCAGGTATTGGATGACGTCGCCTATAGCGGTGAAATCGTGGATGCGCGCACCGCCTGCCGCTATTTTGGCGATGAGCCAATCGATGCGTCCGTGGATATCGACCTGGCCTTTGGCCTCGGACCGAAGGGCGCATTTGGCGAAAAACAGTTCACCTACTTTGTGGCGGTGACGCGAACAAACCTTGAAGTCATTAGCAAAAAAGAGTTCGCCGTCGAGGTAGACTTTGACGATGACCGATCAATCGTTGTGGTGAATGAAGACATCGATAAGATTGTCATTCCGCGCGCCGACGGGGAGGTTGCCGGACAGAACTTTGAAATCGTTATAGGCTTCTCGCTCGAGCCTTCCCAAGCGATCTTCAACCGTTCAGGAAAAAGCCTGAAATTCCCCAACATCCAATGACTTTAACGGATGTCTTGTCGGCGCTGTTCGCTGATGCATTTGGCGCAGCGGGGCTAGATCGGGCGTTCGGCGCGGTAAAACCGGCTGACCGCCCTGACCTTGCGCAGTTCCAATGCAATGGCGCGCTCGCGGCCGCGAAAGCGGCTAAGCAAAACCCGCGGACAATTGCGCAAGGCGTTTGCGAGAAGCTCAGCGCTCATGATGCGTTTGAGGGTCTTACGGTTGCTGGTCCAGGCTTCATCAATATTAACCTAACCGACGCGTTCATCGCCGCGCAGCTTGAAGACGGCGAGGGTAGCCCGTGGGCGCCGCCCACGTTGGAACGGATTGTCCTCGATTACGGCGGCCCTAATGTCGCGAAACCCCTTCACGTGGGTCATTTGCGCGCGGCGATTATTGGCGAGGCGCTAAAGCGCATCTTTCGTTATTGCGGGCACGATGTTGTTGGCGATGTGCATTTAGGCGATTGGGGGTTGCCCATGGGCCAACTCATCGATGGTCTGAAGCGCGAGCAGCCCGAGCTCGATTATTTCAATGACGGAATTGCTGGACCATTCCCTGATGAGCCGCCAATTAGCCTAGCGGATTTGGAACGCCTGTATCCGGATGCGTCCGCGGCCTGCAAAGCTGACGAGGCGCGAGCGGAAGCTGCGCGACTCGCGACCGCAGAGTTGCAAGCGGGTCGCCCCGGTTATGTGGCGCTGTGGCGTCACTTTATTGACCTCTCTCGGCCAGCAATTGAGCGGGAATATCAAGACCTTGGCGTGACCTTCGATCTTTGGAAAGGGGAATCCGACGCCGATCCCCTGATCCCCGAAATGGCGGCGGCGTTTAAAGACAAGGGCTTGGTGGAAGAAAGCGACGGCGCTCAAATTGTCTCCGTTGCTCGCCCCGACGACGCCAAAGAAATCCCACCCCTCATTTTGTTTAAGTCTGACGGCAGCGTTCTGTACGGTACGACGGATCTTGCGACCATAGTCGATCGGGTGCGCGCTTTGGATCCCGATCGCATGCTCTATGTCGTCGATCAGCGTCAGGGCCTGCACTTCGAGCAAGTTTTTCGCGCATCCGACCTTGGCGGGTTGTTCCCAGAAGAGCGGCTCGAACATATCGGATTTGGCACCATGAACGGCAAAGACGGCAAACCGTTCAAAACGCGCGCCGGGGGTGTCCTCAAACTGCGTGACCTCATTGATCTCGTCACAGAAAAGGCCCGCGCGCGTATTGCGGAAAGCGGCCTTGCGAAGGGTTACGGGGAAGAGGAGGTTGAAAGCGTCGCGCGAAAAGTCGGTGTTGCGGCGCTCAAATTCGCTGATCTATCCAACCCCCGAACCAGCGATTATGTATTCGATCTTGATCGGTTCGTGGCTTTTGAAGGTAAGACAGGTCCCTATCTGCTGTACGCTAGTGTGCGCGTGCGGTCCGTATTAGCGAAAGCGGCCGACGCCGACATCGCCCCAGGGTCAATTCAAATCGAACAAGATGAAGAGCGCGATCTTGCGCTCGCATTGCTCGCTTTCGGTGATGCGCTGCGGAACACGCATGATCGGCGTTTACCGCACATATTGTGCGATCACGCCTTTCGGGTAGCGCAGAGCTTTGCCAGTTTTTACGCGGCTTGTCGTATCCTCGATGAGGCAGACGCGACAAGAAGATCCTCAAGGCTCTCGCTCGCCGGCCTGGCGGGGGCGCAACTTGATGCGTGTTTGTCGCTGCTCGGCATTGAAGCGCCAGCGCGCATGTAACCACATCGCACTGATATTCGTCCGTGCACCCTCGTTATATTGGGCTGGATCATTCGCCCCAGACTTGCTTCACCCGGCGATCGCGGCCGCAGCCCGTGCGGTAGAATTTGTAGCGGACGGGATTTTTCTTATAATAATCTTGGTGATAGTCTTCCGCGATCCAAAACTGATCTAGTGCGCGGATTGGCGTCACGATCGTCTCGCCAAGAGCCAACTCCGCATCCGCTTTGGCGGCCTCTGCGATCGCTCTCTGCGTTTCATCCGCGTAAAATATAGCCGTTGTGTAGGAATGACCTCGGTCACAAAACTGTCCGCCGTCATCAAGCGGATCTACATGGCGAAAGAAGTAATCTGTCAGCTCCCGATAGGAAATAATGTCTGGATCAAACGGGACTTCCACAACTTCAATGTGACCGGGGTGATTCTTATACGTCGGATTTTGCAGCGCGCCCCCTGAATAGCCGGAGATGACATTGCCGACGCCGTCGAGCTTTTCGAAGTCTGCTTCAATGCACCAAAAACAACCGCCGGCAAAAACGCCCGTCTCTGGGAAGGCCTCGGAAGCGTGGATCGCGCGAGCCGACTGCCAAGGCGCTGCAAGAAAAGCCATCGTCGTAACTACAGCGGCGGCTATGAGGGCAAAAGACAAAGGCTTCATAAGCAAGCGGGCTCCTTTTAGGCCATGGATATAGTCCCGCCGTATTTTTCAAGCCAGCGTCTGTCCCGACGACACACGGATTTGTTACACAATGTGCGCCGGGGAGTTGATTAAACCCACCGCTTGCGTTTAGCTCTCCGGCTTCGTTACGATGGAATATCAGCGGATAAAAAGAGACACCCCGATGCCTCGAAATCTCCTTTGCGCCGTGGTTCTTGCAGCCCTAACGGCGGCCTGCGGTCAACAGAATGCGGCGCCCACAACCAACCAGGAAAATACCCCTATGAGTGAGAAGACGCCGTTCGCCGATGGGCGCGCGCTGGAGACCCCTTCGATAGAAAAGCGCCCAGTTGAGATTACGCAGCATGGTCAGGTGCGCGTTGATAACTATGCTTGGTTGCGCGACGAGAATTGGCAAGAAGTGCTGCGCGACCCCTCGGTGTTGGATGCTGACATTCGCGCGGCGTTGGAGGCGGAGAACGCTTACTACGACGCCACGACGAGTGATTTGGAGCCGCTCCGCGAGGCCCTTTTTGAAGAAATGCGCGGGCGCATCAAGGAAGACGATTCATCCGTTCCCGCGCGGGACGGCGATTGGTTTTATTGGACGAAGTTCCGCGAAGGCGGCGAGTATCCTGTATTCGTTCGCGCGCCAGTAGATTTGGAACAAAATGCACCGGGATCGGAGCAAATTATTTACGACGGGGATTTGGAAGGAGAGGGTGAAGCGTTCTTCTCAGTGGGGGGAGTATCGCACAGTCCGGACCACTCGAAATTGGCGTACGCAGTGGATCGATTGGGTTCAGAATACTACTCCATTCGTATTCGTGATCTGGAGACGGGCGTCGAGCACGACGAAGCAATTGAAAGCGCCGATGGCGGTGGCGCAGTCTGGACGGCTGACTCATCGGCTTTCTACTATGTTGAACGTGACGACAATCAGCGAGGAAAATGGGTGAAGTATCACCGTCTTGGTGATGACCCGGCCAATGATCGCATCGTCTACGAAGAACCTGATGACGGTTTTTTTCTGACCGTCGGCAAGACGCTGAGCGGGGCGTTCATCGTTATCTATTCAGGCAGCCATACGACAAGCGAGCTGCGCGTCATACCCGCCGAAGATGCGGACGCGGCGCCGAAGCTGATCGAACCGCGCACGAAAAACGTCGAATATTCATTATCCCACCATGGCGATCACTTTTATATTCTGACCAACGCGGATGATGCGGTCGACTTTAAGATTGTGCGCGCGCCTGTGGGCTCACCGGGAAAAGAGAATTGGGTCGACTGGGCGCCCCATGAAGCCGGCGTCAACATCGTTTCCATGTCGACGTTTAAGAACTATCTCGTGCGCCTTGAGCGGGCTAACGCACTGCCGCGCATCGTCATCTCCGACTATGAAGGCGGCGTGCACGAAATCACGTTTGACGAGGCCGCATATAGTTTGGGCCTTAGCACAGGCTTTGAGTTCGAGACGCAAACGCTGCGTTTTCGTTACGAGTCGCCGGCGACGCCAGAGCAGATTTTCGATTACGACATGGACGATCGCTCGCGACGGCTGTTGAAAACGCAAGAGATTCCGAGCGGTCATGACCCCTCGCTCTATGTTGTCGAACGCCTATTTGCGGATGCGCCGGACGGCGCAAAAATTCCGGTGACGATTTTGCGCCTGAAATCGACGCCGAAAGACGGTTCCGCGCCTTCTGTTCTGTACGCTTATGGGTCCTACGGTTATTCAGTTGCGGCCAATTTCTCGACCAATATTCTACCGCTCGTTGATCGCGGTCTTGTCTATGCGATCGCGCATGTTCGCGGCGGCTCCGCGATGGGCCGACAATGGTATTTGGACGGCAAGCGCGACAAAAAAATCAATACTTTTACGGACCTGAACGCGAGCGCCGACATGCTTATTGACCAAGGCTTCACGGCGCAGAAGAAAATCGTCCTTTACGGCGGCAGCGCCGGCGGGCTGGCGGTCGGCGCGGCAGTCAATCTGCGTCCGGAGCTTTATGCAGGCGTGCTTGGGCTTGTGCCGTTTGTGGACGTGCTCAACACGATCTCTGATGCATCTTTGCCGCTTACGCCGCCCGAATGGGACGAGTGGGGCAATCCCATTGAGAGCGAAGAAGAGTTCGGGTGGATTGCTGAGTATTCGCCTTATGATAATATTCAGTCGGCAGATTATCCGCCGATAATGGCGACAGGCGGCGTGACAGACTTTCGCGTGACCTATTGGGAGCCCGCTAAATGGGTGGCGCGTTTGCGTCATGACGCCAAAGGCGGCCCGTTTGTTCTTCGCATGAATTTAACGGCCGGCCATGGCGGATCAGCCGCGCGGTTCGAACGCCTGGACGAGCGTGCGCATATCTATGCGTTTGCCCTAAAAGCCCTGGGCTATGAGAACGCTGAGCCGATCAGCCACTCGCCGTGAAGCGCCGACCTATTTTGTTCGCTCGTCGATTAGTTTGAGGCTTGCTTGGCCGCGTCTATCGCGGCGGCCAGCTCATCCGGTCGAAAGCCAGGTATAAGCTCTAAGTAATCGCCGTCCAACGAGGCCACAACGAAAGCAGGGGTGCCTTCTATCCCGACAGCCTGGGCTAGCGCCTGCGTATTCGCGATGCTCTGCGAAACATCCTTCTCGACCCGCCTATCTTCAAGCGTGTCGATATCGACGCCAACGGTGTTTGCGATATCGGCTATTCGGTCTGCGGTCAGTTTTCCGCTCGCTTCCATAAACGCGAAATGAAGATCAAGGAATTTGCCTTGATCGCGCGCGGCAAGCGCTGACGCGGCAGCGTTCTCGGAGTCATCGCCGAAGATCGGCAACTCCCTAAAGACGACCTTCACATCGTCATCCGTACTAATCATGTCTTTGATCAGCGGTGCGGCGCGTTTGCAGAAGCCGCATTGATAATCAAAGAACTCAACAACGGCGACTTTGGCGTTGCCGACATCCTTGCCAGCTTCAAAGCCGTCAACGGCGCTGACGATATCCGCTTTTACCTCGGCCATTGCCGCGCGCGCGGCTGCGGCTTCCGCCTCGGCGAGGCGCTGACGGTGAAGGTCCACAGATTCCAGAATCACTTCCGGGTTTTCCATCAAATAGGCCCCGATCAACGCGCGAATTTCTTCGGTTTCTGCTTGCGAGAACCCCTCGCCAGACGGCGTTGCGGCGCTGTTTACTTGCGCCGGGTCATCTGATGCTGACGAATAAGCAACGACGATTGCGCCTAGAAGGAAAGCGCCGATTAGCGCCGCGCCAAGGCCAAAATGTTTGTTCAGGGTCATGAGAATTTCTCGGTAAACTATCGATGATGATCGACTTGATTGCGCCTCGTCGACTTTATGGAGTGTCTGTTATTAGGAGCGACGGGCCGGTAATTTGCGGAATGCGCTTCACTTCGTCGTCGCGCGGGGGCGGTTCGTCGCCGCCGCCTGTTGGAAGGGCTGGCGCATTCTCGCCTTGTGTCGCCAGAATAATATCCATCGCTTGACGCCATTCAGTGGAGCCACGCTCTACTTTTTGCAGCGCTCGTCGCGCAAAGCGGTTTGCATCAGGTTTCGCGCCCCAATGATAGCGCGCCTCGGCCGTTGCTAGGTCCGCGCGGCCGCCGTCTCCTAATGCGTCATAGGCGCGGGCGAGCTCCGACCACCCAAAAGCATTGTCTGGTTCTAACAAAAGTGCGCTCCTGAACTGCCCCGTTGCGTCCTTTACATTTTCGGGCTCTTCGGTAGCAAGCAAAGCGCGGCCCAAATTGATACGCAGCAGCGCATTGTCAGGGTATTTTTGTACCGACATCCGGTGGGGCGCGATCGCTTCTGACACACGGCCAAACTCAAACAACATTTGACCTTTCAACTCGTGGAAATAAGGGTTGTCTGGCTGCGCTGCAGTAAGCGCATTGATCTCGACCAGCGCTTTGTCGATGAAAGACTGTCGATAATATGCAACCGCACGCGCATACTTCGCATACTCCGATTGATCCGATTCCGGATAATGTTTCAGCGCTTCGGCCGGATCCGAAAGAAAACCGCGGATTTTCGCTTGAATGAATTTGAGCCGCGAAATTTCCTCTTCCGAGTCCTCAACGTCGAAATAGGGGGATTGCTCGACCCGCGTTTGAAGCGCACTCAGTCGATCATTCGCCATCGGGTGTGTGATCATGTAGGGGTTGATCGCTCTGTCCCGAAGAATTTGCGAATTCCGCAGCTTGCGCCAAATTGAGAGGGCGCCAGCGCTGGATTTGCCGAGGCGGTTTAGATAGGTGATTGAGGCTTGGTCGGCGGTGGATTCTTGGCCACGACTATACGTCAAAAAATTTGCGGTGCCGATGGTTTGGCCGAGGCCTAAAAGCCCGAGGCCAGCGTCAGGGGCCCCCGCCGCGATCGCGCCGACGCCGAGCAAAAGCCCGAGCAGCATTGGCCGCGACGCATTTGCGATCGCGTCTTGGGTGCGCACGGAGTGACCGCCAGCGAGGTGTCCCGCTTCGTGGGCAATAACGGCCTCAACCTCGTTCGGCGTTTCTGCGACAAGAAAGAGCCCGGTGTTCACGCCCATGTAACGGCCGCCCGCAAAGGCGTTAAAGCTGTTGTCGTTAACCAGCAGGATCTGAATTGAGTTGGGGTTTAAGCCCGCTGCTTTAAAAATCGGTCTCGAATAATCATCCAGAAACCGCTCAATTTCGGCGTCACGCACCAGCGATATGCCTTGCGCATTTGCGCTGCCGCCCCAGAGCGCGAGGCAAACCGACATGATGGCAAGAAAGCTCTTCCTGAAACCGATAAGGCGCGATGACGACATAGACAGACCCTACGCGGTCATTGCGGCGAAATCGAGATTGTCCGCCGTAACGCCGATGAAAATGACGTAAACTTGAACAACGTGCGAGCCTTCAAAAACCGTCGTTTTGCTTCGCTATTTCGCCCATTAGGAGCGAATGGCGCGCTGCCACCATCCTTTGCGGGAAGGTTTCTTGGGCGCGGCTTCCGTCGCCTCGGCGTCGTTCTCCGGTTCGGGCGTTGAAAGCGCCGGCGCGGCGATAGGGGCGCCTGGCGATTGCCCGTGATTGGCGCCGTTTTCTTTTGCGATTATCGGGTCTGCCGCTACTGGCGAGACCGGATCGGGCATGGCGCTCGGCGCGTCTTCAGCCGCCGAATTCGTGTGCAAGTCACCCTGATCCGATGCCCCTGATGTCGGTTCTGGCGCGTCGTCAGCCTCCGGCGCGTCCGATTGCGCTGCGTCGTCGCTGTCTGTTCGGTTGTCCGCCGCAGCCGCCTGATCCTCTTCTGGACTATCGGCCGAGCCTGCATCTGTTTCCGCCATGTTTTCGGAGCTTTGTCGGCCCCGCCGATTTCGACGTCCGCCGCGGCGCCCGCGGCGGCGTCGCGGTCGCGCTTCGCCGTCGCTGTCTTGCGATTCGTCGCTAAGCGCAGTCGTCTCGTCGTCGCCGTCGCTGGCGGTCTCAGTGCTTTCTTCACCATCGGCCAATTGAGCGACAGCGTCGCCGCCGTCTTTGCGGCGCCGTCTGCGGCGTCGTCTCTTGCGGGGCTTCTCTTGATCTTCCGCGTCAGTCGCAGCGTCGCGAGTGTCGTCTTCTTGCTCACCCGTCGCTGCTTCTGACGGTGGTTCCGCAGCGGCCTCTTCTACCGTTTCGCTGACTTCGCGCGGGGCGCCTGATTTTTCTAAATCAAATGCATCGCCGGCTTTGTCCGGGTCCACCGTAATTTCTATCGAGACGCCATTGGTTTCCTCGATACTTTTGAGCCACGCGCGATGATTGTTGAGGATATGCAGGCATACCTCCATGCATGCGCGTACATTTATGTGGCCAGCTTTGCCTTGAACCGCTTCGCCTTCGATGGCTCTTAAGAGGCGCATTGCCGCGGTTTCTACTGACCGAACAACGCCCGCGCCGTCGCAAGTGGGGCAGGCGTGGGTTGTGCCATCGACCAAACCAGAGCGGCGCCGCTGGCGCGACATTTCCATAAGGCCGAAAGACGAAATTCGGCCCACTTGAATGCGCGCGCGATCGACCTTCAGCGCCTCTTTCAGGGCGCGCTCAACTTTGCGATTGTTTTTTCCATCTTCCATGTCGATGAAATCAATCACGATGAGCCCGGCAAGGTCACGGAGCCGACACTGGCGTGCTGTTTCTTGCGCCGCTTCGATATTGGTGCGCAGTGCGGTTTGCTCAATGTTCCGCTCGCGCGTGGCGCGGCCTGAGTTCACATCGATAGCCACCAAAGCTTCCGTTTGATGGATAACCAGATAGCCCCCGGATTTTAGCCGGACAGTAGGCTGATACATGGCGTCGAGCTGCGTCTCCACGTCATGCTTCATGAAAATGGGGATTTTGTCTTTATAGGGCTGTACGTTTTTCGCGTGCGACGGCATGAGCATTTTCATGAAGTCTTTTGCGTCGCGATAGCCAGCCTCACCGGAGACGAGGACAGTTGAGATGTCTTTGTCATAAAGATCGCGAATAGCGCGCTTAATAAGACTTGCCTCTTCGTGAATGAGACACGGCGCAATCGACTCTAACGTAAGTGTGCGGATGTTTTCCCAAAGGCGCAGCAGATAATCGTAGTCGCGCTTGATTTCTGTTTTCGTTCGCTTGGCGCCGGCCGTGCGAATGATCAGTCCCATGCCTGTCGGGACATCGAGGCTATCGACCACGCGGCGCAATCGGCGGCGATCGCCAGAGCTGGCGATTTTACGAGAAATGCCGCCACCGCGCGCTGTATTCGGCATGAGTACGCAGTAGCGGCCCGCCAGTGACAAATAGGTTGTTAGCGCTGCGCCTTTGTTGCCGCGCTCTTCTTTGACGACTTGCACAAGCAAGATTTGCCGGCGTTTGATAACTTCTTGGATCTTGTAATTGCGGAGCAATTTTGCACGCGCACGCTTGGCTTCCCGATATTGTTCTAAAAGCGCCGCCCGTTGCGCCGCGGCGCTCGCCGTATCAACGGCGTCTTCGTCCTCATCGCCGTCACCGTCTTCCGTGTCCTCGTCCGGGCTTTCGCTATCCGCGTCCAAGCTTTCGGGGGCGTTCTGATCCTCTCCACCGATCTCTTCGACTTCCTGTGCGGCGGATTCGTGCGCGTCTGTATCCGCGTCTTGATCGTCGCCCTTTTCGCCGACCGGCGCGACTTCCTCGTCAACGTCATCGATCGCGTCAGCCTGTTCAGAGCCGTCGTCTTCCACGAAGGGCTGGGAAAGCACTGCCGGCGTTTCCGTGGCCAAGGTCGCCGGCGGCTGGTCGTCTTCTTCGTCGCCATCAGCGGCGTCTTCGTGATCCCCAGAGCTGTCGGCCGCACCCGAGCCGTTTTGCCCTTCGTCGTCGTCTAGATCGTCGCCGCGCTGGGCCAGCTCCAGCTGAGCCGCAAGGTCTGCGACCTCAGCCTCTGACGCTTGCAGTTTTTCCCGGTCAGCGACGGGGATCTGATAGTAATCCGGGTGGATTTCACTGAAGGCCAAGAACCCGTGCCGGTTTCCGCCATATTCGACGAACGCGGCTTGTAGAGAAGGTTCGACGCGCGTAACCCGCGCGAGGTAAATATTGCCTCTAAGCGGCTTTCGCGCCGCTGTTTCGAAGTCGAAATCTTCGACCGTGCCATGATCGGCGACCGCAACACGCACCTCTTCCGGGTGGGCCGCGTCGATCAACATTTTCTTTGACATTGGTATTTGCTCCGCGATGCGGCGGCCGGGCCGGCGCATCGGCTGTGTTTTGTCGCCGGATCAAACACGCGCGCGTGCGCGCCGTCTCGAGGAGATCGGCGCGGATAGAGCGTTTGGGTGTTTGTTGCATCAGCGAATTCGGTTGTTCTTAGCCAGCTCGCGCCGGCGGTTATAAGGTCCGGCTTGGCCGGTGGTCGTTCAAAGCCAGCTTTAGGCCGGAGGATTTGTCATTCCGGCGTGGGCCAGCTTGTGGTGCGCGCTGCTTGGCGCCGCCTATTCTGCTTCGCCTGACCGCGGCGATGACATCGCCTCGCGGGCCGGATCAGCGAAGCGCCGGCTGGTTCGAGCCCTAAATGGGATCTCAATGGCGACCTAACCAGGCCGTCCCTTGCGATTACGCGAATGAATCAGGCTTTCGCAAGAATTTTTTCACCATGTTGCTCGCTTTGGGAAAATGACTACGCCGTTCGCGAACAATTCATGGCGTATTTTAAGCACCACGAACACTTAACGTCGCATTAATATCGCAAGAGCACAATTCTTGTCTGTAGAGGCCCCCATAGAGGGTCAATTTGCGCATGGCCAGAGCGTAGATTTCGGCTTTGCGCGCGGGGTGTCGAGCGGTATGGAAGAACGGTCATGGCGTTAACATCATCTTTTCGAGGGCTGTTCGCGCGCTGCCTTTTGGCGGCGATGCTCTTCGCCTTCCTGCCGGCTCAGGCGGCGGAATTGCTGGATGTGCGCTTTGGACCCGCGAAAAACGCGACCCGGGTGGTTTTTGATATAGACGGCGCGCCGAACTACGACGTCCGCGGCGATCTAACGGGCGCGGGACGCTTATTGATTCGCTTCGCGGATCTTGAGGTTTCTGGCGCCGATCTCAATTATCGCCGGGGAGGCGGCCATATTGGGCGATACGGTTTCGCCAGCCGACCGGGCGGCGCAGTCGAAGCGGTGTTGGAATTTAAGCGTACCGCGAAAATCAAAGAGATCTTTGTGATTGAGCCGAGTGCGGGCGTCTCGAAACATCGCTTGGTGGTTGACCTCCTGTCGGCAGAGAAATCCGCATTCCAAGCAAGCTTGCCGGCGCCGAAAAACCCCTATCCAGACCTCGCGTCTGTGATTAAGGACGCAACGGAGACCGTCCAAGAACCGGAGAAAGCGGCCCCGCCGGCTCCAAGCCTTAAGCCAACGGCGGCCTACCGCGCGCGAGCGAAAATTGTCGTCATCGATCCGGGTCACGGAGGGCGCGATCCCGGCGCTGTCGGGCCGACAGGCGTGACGGAGAAGGCGGTTAACATGGCTGCGGCCCGAGCATTGAAGGAGATGCTCGAAAAGCGCGGCGGCTATGATGTGGTTCTGACTAGGGACGGCGACAAAGGCGTCTTGCGCGATCGCAAAGCTGACTTTGAGCGCCGCGAGCGGCTCGCGCGCGATTCAGGCGCGGATCTGTTCATCTCGTTGCATGCGGACGCTCTGGCCGATAAGCGCGTCCGCGGCGCGTCAATCTACACGCTCTCAAAAAGCGGTCAGGCGAGATCTGCGAGCCTCGCCAAAGCCAAAGGCGACTTTGTAGTTTACGATTTGGACGTCAAAGATTTCGGAACAGAGGTTGGCGACATTCTTTTCGATCTCGCCCAAGAATCCACAAACACGGCCTCGTCTCGGTTCGCTGACCAGCTAATCAAGCATCTCACCGGCGAGGTGCCGCTCCTCAACCGGTCCCGTCGAACCGGGGAGTTGCGCGTCTTACTCGCGCCCGACGTCCCCGCGGTTCTTCTCGAAATGGCTTTCATTTCCAACGCCTCCGAC
>JBCDBM010000070.1:0-14441 GCA_039183665.1 Pseudomonadota bacterium
GACATCAATATCCTTTCGACCGAAGGTCGCAAGAAGCGACTACTCATCGCGGACATGGACTCCACCATCATCAATCAGGAGTGCATCGATGAATTGGCTGAATTCGCGGGCAAACGCCTCGAGATCGAGGCGATTACCGAGCGCGCTATGCGCGGCGAGCTCGACTTTGAAAGCGCGCTCAAAGAACGGGTCGGCATGCTCAGAGGTCTGTCGGAAAACACCCTCGCGGAGACGTTTGAAAAGCGGATTACGATCACCAGCGGCGCCGAAACACTCATCCGCACCATGAAAGCCCAAGGCGCAACCACGGCGCTTGTTTCCGGCGGTTTCACCTATTTTGCGGGCCGCGTGGCCGCGGCGGTCGGGTTCGACCGCCATCGCGCCAATCGACTGATCATTGAGGACGCCAAGCTTACAGGGACTGTTGAAGAACCAATCCTAGGGCGTGATGCAAAGCTCGCCGCGCTAAAGGAATTCTGCGCGGCAAATGACGTGGCGCCAAACGACGCGCTCGCGGTTGGCGACGGCGCAAATGATCTCGCGATGTTGGGCGCGGCGGGCTTAGGCGTCGCTTTTCACGCCAAACCTGCCGTCGCCGCCGCCGCCCACGCCCATGTGGATCACGGGGATTTAACGGCGCTTTTGTACTTGCAGGGGATCCCGGCGAGCGAATTTGCGCAGTGAACGCAAAGTTTTTGATTGAGGGCGCTTACGAGCGATCGAGAACTGTCCGCGTCGCCTACGGCCGTAGCGACTCATAGAACAATAAATCGCCGCGCTGGACGTATATTTGCGCCGGACCGCGATTGAGATTGCTGAGCTTATCCAGCAACGCGACCGCCGCCTCGGGGCGCGTCACGCGCTCCCAACCGATTTCCAGAATGATATCGCCGGGACGCAAAACGATCGCTGCCGGGCTTTCCGGATCCACTTCGGTCACCACAACGCCCTGCACTGACGGCGGCAGGTTAAAGGCGCGTTTAACCTCTTCAGTCGGCTCCTGGAGCGTTAGCCCCGCGGCGCGCGCGGCGGTTTCCGGCAATGGCGCCGCTGGCATAGATGCGAGCATCCGGACGCTGCGCTCATCAACCGTGACGTTAAAGGTGAGCCGGCGTCCTTCGCGCAGAACTTCCACCGGCACGCGCGACCCGATTGGGGTATCCGCAACGGCGCGTGTCAGATCACGCACGCTCGTGATGGTTTTTCGGTTAAACTTCAAAATGACGTCGTCCGCCAAAATTCCGGCCTCGGACGCAGGGCTGTTGGAGCGGACAACCGTCACCAGTGCGCCGCTTGGCGCAGAAAGACCCAACGCTTTGGCGCGGTCAGCCGATAAATCATCGATATTGACTCCCAACCAACCGCGGCGCGCTTCACCGTGTGAGATGATCTGGTCGACGATGTTTTCGGCTAAATCCGCAGGGATCGCGAATCCGACGCCGACCGAGCCGCCGGTTTGCGAGTAGATCGCGGTGTTCACGCCGATGACATTACCCTCAAGATCGAAGAGCGGACCGCCCGAGTTGCCTCGGTTGATCGCCGCATCGGTTTGGATGAAGTCATCATAAAGGCCCGATTGGATATCGCGATTGCGCGCAGAGATGATCCCAACGGTGACCGATCCGCCGAGGCCGAACGGATTGCCGATGGCGATGACCCAGTCTCCGACACGCGCATGCTCATCGGTCCCGAATCGCACATAGGGGAATTTGGTTTTGCCGCCGTCAAGCTGGAGGACGGCGAGGTCCGTTTCTTTGTCGCGCCCGCGCAAGGTGGCGGCGAATTCGCGACCGTCGTGAAGCGTCACGGTAATGTCGTCGGCGCCGTCGATAACGTGGTTGTTCGTGACGACGATCCCCGCCGCATCAATGATGAACCCGGAACCCAGCGAGACGGCTGGCCGGCCGAACTTCCGCTGGAGCGACTGCAGCTCACCGGACATGGCGCCCGAGGAAACGCGCTGTGAAGAGGATATATTCACAACCGCGGGGGTTAAGCGTTCAGCTTGGTCGGCGAAGCTTCCTGGCGCGTTGCGCGCCGTTGCTGGCGTCGCGACAGCCGATATCACCAAAATAGCGGCCAAAGCCCCGAAAATCGCCGCCGCGCCAACGGTGAAAGGCGCGCGTCCTGCTGCACTCATAGTCGCCTCTGTCTTTCCCGAAAAAACCCTACCGGAGACAGGTTAACGCAAAGCTTGAGAACGGCAAAGCGCCGTGGCGACTCGCCTTAGCCGGGTAAATCGAGGCCGCTTATGGGGCCTCGAAATCATTGAAATAGCGGAAGAATTCGCTGTCCGGAGAAAGCAGGATGGTGGTCTCGCCTTTGCGCAACGATTCTTCATAAGCCAAAAGTGACCGCGAAAACGCGAAGAACTCTGCGCGTTGCGGATCGCGTTCCGCGCCTGGCTGGAACTCGCAGGTGATGATTTGCCCGTCCGCATTGTCGCCGAGCAGCTCTTCGACAATCGAATCAGCATCCGCAGCTTCCTCATTGATAACGTCAGCAGGAGCGGCGGGTGTCGGTGCGCCGGCCGCCGTCGGCGTTTCAGGTTCGGCGAACGCGGTTTCATTGATCACGACCCGCGCGCCGTCATAAGCCCCGGCAAAGATGCAGTTCCGTGTTGCGTCCGCTTGACCCTGTATTTGGAGCGCTCGCTGATTGGCCCGCGCAATAATCTCCGTTTCTACACGATCCGCTTGCGCCGTGATGATCCGCGCTTGCTCCTCTCCTTCGGCGCGAATTTGCTGGGCGATTTGGACCCGTTCAGATCTCATGCGCTCATAGACATCATCTTCGTTTTCCGGCGGGAAATCCGCGCGACGAATTTGGACATCGATAATCGACACGCCGAACTTCTGGGCTTCTTCCGCAGTCGCGTTCGTGATTTGTTGCATTAGCGGGGCACGCTCATCGCGGATGATCGCAGTATCGGTCGCACCGCCAAGCACGCGGCGCAAGCTCGATTCTACGACCGCCGCCAGGCGGCGCTCGCCCTCCAGACGCAGCACGGCTTGACCCGCGCCGCCCTGCCGAAAGCTCTCGTAGTAGCGAAGCGGTTCATTAATCCGATAGCGAACAAAAGCGTCAACAACCAATCGTTCCTGGTTGACTGTAAAGATCTCCGCGGAGTCCACATTGTATCGCAGATTGCGTTTATCGAGATAGATTACGTTTTCGATTGGAATCTTGAAGTTTAACCCAGCGTTTTCTTGAACGCGCACCGGATCACCGAAGCGCAGTACAATCGCTTGTTCTCGCTCATCGACCGTGAACACGAAAGCGCCGACAAGAAGAAAACCGACAACCGCGATAATAAGAAGACCAGGACCTGCTAAACGGTTCATTATTGGCCACCTCGCGGCGCAGGGGTTGACCCGCGCTGATTTAATTCATTGAGCGGAAGATAGGGAACGACGCCGCCCGCCGCGTTGTCGTCGACGACGATCTTGTTCATGTCGGCGAGGACAGCCTCCACGGTTTCAAGATACATGCGTTGGCGCGTCACATTTGGCGCGTTTACATATTCGCCATAAATTCTGTTGAAACGTTCCGCTTGACCGCTGGCGTCTGCGGTTACTCTCGCCGCATAGGCGCGCGCGTCCTCGAGAATCTGTTGCGCTTCACCACGCGCGCGCGGGATTTTCTCATTATACGTCCGTTGCGCTTCGTTGACGCGACGCTCGGCTTCCGACCCCGCGTTAAAAACGTCAAGAAACGCCTCGCGCACTTCCGGCGGCGCATCGGCGCGACGATAGTTAACGCGAATAATCCGAATGCCGCTGTCGTAGGAATCGAGCGCTTCTTGCATTAAGCGCTGCGTGTCCTCTTCCACCAACTCCCGACCGGCGGTGATCAAAGGTTCCAGATTATTGCCGCCGACCACTTCGCGCATGGCCGCTTCCGCAACGTCGCGCACGACGTCGTCTGGACGCTCAATATTAAACTGGAACTTGGCGGCGCCCGGGAGTTCATCGTCAGCCGCCGGGGTCGTATCTACGTTCCAGTTCACCGAGAAAGTGACATCGACAATGTTGCGGTCGCCCGTGAGCATCAGACTTTCCGAAAAGGCTTCCGCACTTCGGCTTGTGCTCTGGCCGCGAAACCCAATTTCCGTTTGACGCTCTTGGTCCACCTGGACGATTTCAACCGACTGCACCGGGAATGGGATCCGCCACTTCAGCCCTTGGGCTTCCAGACCCGTATATTGCCCGAAGGTCTTCACGACCGCGCGCTCACCAGGGTTCACTTGGTAAATGCCGCTAAAGAGCCACAACAAAATGATCCCGCCGCCAATAAGGAAGAAAACATTGCGGTTGATCTGCGGCCCGCCGCCTCCGCCGCCGCCCCCAAAACCGCCGCCGCGTGGGAAGGCGCGCTTTAAGCGCTGACGAGAGGCTTGAAGCAATTCCTCAAGATCAGGCGGCTCGCCGCCATTGCCGCCGCGGCCGCCGCCGCCGCGACCACCGCCATTATCGCCGCCGCCGCCGCGCGGCGGTTGGCCCCAAGGGCCGCGATTTCCTGAATTATCCTGCCAGGGCATTCATACTCTCTTTGTTGCAGTTGGCTCTTTGTTTCTATCAGCCTTGCGCCTTTGGATACCGCATCGAACAAGCGTGCGCGGTCTTCCTTGGCGCGTGCGAAGTTGGGCGTATATATGTCACTGTTTTATCGGCGTGCAACGCAAGAGCCGTCGCTTTTTCCTGAAACTGGCCGTCAATTATGGATGAACCGCTAATTCTTCAGGTCCGTCGGGCGCTCCAAAGCGTGCAAAATCCCGATTCCGGACAGTCAATTGTTGCCGCAGGGCTGGTGAAAGACCTGAGCGTCGACCCGGAAGGCCGCGTTCGGTTCATTTTAGAAATACCCGCCAGCGTCCGCGCTCAAGCGGATGCGCTGCTGAACGCGGCGCAACAAGCGGCGGGGTCCATCAACGGCGTCTCGGATGTGCGCGCGCTCGCTACGGCGCACGGCCCTGGGAGCGGGGCAAAGGCTGCGTCCTCCCCAGCGGGGTCTGCAGCGCCGTCCCGCGAAAGCACGGCGAGCAAGCGGATGGCGTCGGTTCATGAGAACCCGTTAGGCTTACGAAAAAAAGAACGCATCGACGAAACCGAAGAGACGCTCGCAAAGGTGCGCCATGTCATCGCTATCGCGTCAGGCAAAGGCGGCGTTGGGAAATCCACCGTCGCGGCCAGCTTGGCGATCGCGTTTGCAGCGCTAGGCCTTCGCGTCGGCCTTTTGGACGCTGACATTTACGGCCCCTCAACGCCCACGCTATTCGGGCTCGACGGAAAGGCGGAGATGCGCGACGGCAAACTCGCGCCCAAGGAAGCCTTTGGCGTTAAAGTGATGTCCATCGGCTTTTTGGTGGACCCAGAGCAAGCGCTCGCTTGGCGCGGTCCCATGGTGATGGGCGCCATTCGCCAACTGATTTCTGATGTGGATTGGGGCCCGCTAGATCTGCTGTTGATCGATACGCCGCCGGGCACAGGCGATGCGCACCTGTCGCTTATTCAAACTAAAAAACTGAGCGGCGCCATTGTCGTTTCAACGCCGCAGGAAATGGCGCTCGCGGATGTGCGCCGCGGCGTCGCGCTATTTCGCAAAACCGAGACGCCTGTGCTGGGCGTTATTGAAAACATGTCGTGGATTGAAAACGCCGAGGGCGGACGAAGCTATCCCTTTGGCGAAGGCGGTGCAAAGCGAGCGGCGCAAGAGTTAGACGCGCCGTTTCTTGGCGCTGCGCCCTTAAGCCCCAATTTGCGCGCCGCGTGCGACGACGGTGCGCCGTTCTCCGATTTAACCGACCCGGCTGTACGAGTATTTCGGGACATAGCCGAGCGTTTGAGCGAGAGGTTGGACCTTACGGCGCGTCGCTAGCGGTGTGATCATGGACAATACGCCACGCGCCGTCGATTTGCTTCATGACGAGCGAGTAAATACCGGTCGAGACCTGGCCATCGCGGAAATGATTATACCGGCCAACAACGACCGCCACTTCGTCGGTGATCATATCCACATCCATGCGGTCGAAGCCAAGTCGGCCTAAGGAGTCGCCGCGCCCATATACCGAGCGATAGCGGTTCATGAGGGCGGGCCAACCGCGCACCACATTGCCGTCGGAGAGATATTTCAGATCATCGCTTTTCCAATAGGCGTCCATGAAACCTTCCAGGTCGCCCTCGTTCCAGGCCGCCGCTTGGGCTTGCAGCGTCGTGCGGATCACTTGTTCCGAACTGCGCGAAACATCCGTAAGCGATGCATTAACCGGGGCTGTTGCGCCAACAATGCGCGCATATTCATCGCGAGGCGAGGCGGCGCTTGGTTCAACCGGTTGCGGCGCGGCGGCGACGAGCCGCTCAGGCTCTGCGAGGACGTCTTCTGGGCGCGGCGCTACCGAGGCTGGCGTTGGCGTCGTTGCTTGCGGTGGCTCAGACGCGTCGCCGCGCTGCGCTTCGACCACGTAGTCGCTCTCTTCATAAGCGTCCGCCGGTGCGTTAAGCGCAGCCAGTTCGTCGGCTGGCTCTTCGATAGCTTCGATGCGCTCTGGCGAGGCGACTTGCGTCGGCGGCGCTTGTCGCACCGGCGCGGCGGCCGTTATGGGTTGTCCGCCGCTCGAGCAAGAATAGCCCGCATCCAGCAGATTGGATTGGATTTCCAGAACTTTTTCGGCGCAAAAGCCTTGTGCGTTATTCGCATGATACGGGACGGTCACGGTCCCGCCGCGCGTATAGCGGACATCGCAGGCTTGCCCGATATCACCTGGCGATTTCACCGCGATGGTGCGCTTGTCAGCGCCTTTCTGGCAAAGGATGTCATTGGCTTGCGCCGCACTGACTCCAACTGAAAGGGCCGCCGCCGTTATCGTCAATAAGGCCTTTCGCACTGCGCATTCTCCTGTCGTTCCATCGTCGCGCGCGGGTCTACAATTTAAGAAGAGTTGAACGCTCCCTAGACTGCGAAATCAAGGCCTTCGGTTGGCCGGCGCGCGTCAAGCCATGCCCGCGGCGCGGAAATGTCGATGTTTCAATCGTTTCACCGGACCTCAGCCAACCCGATCAAGAATGACAAATTCGCAAGCATAGTCATTTCGCTCGCTTTCAGCGGCTGATCCGATCACCGTTTCACGCCATTGGGCCGAATCGATGTCCGGAAAAAAGACGTCGCCGTCGATCTCTACGTCAACGCGGGTAAGGTAAATCCGGTCGGCGAGCCCAATGGTTTGTTGGTATATCTCCCCGCCGCCCATCACCATGATCTCATCAACGCCCCGCCTTTGAGCGCACTCACGCGCCGCTGAAAAAGCGGCGTCGAGGTCTGTGACGACGATTGCGCCGTCTACAGAGTAATCTTGCGCACGCGTAACGATGACCGTGTCGCGACCCGGCAATGGGCGTCCAATCGACACAAAATTTTTGCGGCCTGTAATCAACGGCTTGCCTAATGTGAGCTTTTTGAAGTGCTTTAAATCGTCCGAAATCCGCCAGGGCAAATCCCCGTCGACGCCAATAACGCCGTTCTTAGACACAGCCGCAATCAATGAAATCCTGATCACTGTGGATCGCCCTCATCGGCGAGCTGTACCATGGCATCGCCGGAAAGAGCGTAGGGCAGCCACTCCTTAGCGTGCTTTGCGCCTAGGCCATCGTAAAACGCGATCGACGGCGCATTCCAATCCAGCACCGACCATTCAACCTGCGAACAGTCTTGTTCTCTCGCGAGACGCGCGAGTTCGATGAGGAGCTGTTTGCCAATCCCAGCGCCGCGAAAAGCGTCTCGGACATAAAGGTCTTCCAGATATACCTTGTGTTTGCCGGCAAAGGTTGAGTAGCTGAAATAGTACAGGGCGAAGCCCGCTGGTTTACCGTCCCAAACAGCGAGCACGGCAAAGACTTTTGGCGCATCGCAAAAGAGCGCGTTGGCAAGATCGTCCGGGGTCGCCACAACGTCATGCTCGAGATGTTCGTATGCGGCGAGCTCCTGAATAAACTGCATTAGCAGCGTTTCATCACCGGGTTTCGCCGCGCGCAAGCTCAGCGTCATACGGCGATCGCGGCCTTTATATGGGGCTGCGCCTCGTAATCGACAATTTCGATGTCGTCATACCGAAAATCGAACAGGCTGGTAACGCTCGGGTTAAGCTTCAATTTCGGCGGCCGCCCTGGCGTACGCTTCAATTGCTCGCGCGTTTGATCCAGATGGTTCATGTAGAGATGGGCGTCCCCGAGCGTGTGCACAAACTCCCCCGGCTTCAACCCTGTCGCCTGCGCCACCATCGCGGTGAGCAAAGCATAAGAAGCGATGTTAAACGGCACGCCGATAAAGACATCCGCCGAACGCTGATAAAGTTGGCAAGACAGCCTGTCACCGGCTACGAAAAACTGGAACAGACAATGACACGGCGCCAGCGCCATGGCGTCGAGATCGGCCGGGTTCCAGGCGCTCACCACGAGCCGACGCGATTGCGGATTAGATTTGATCTGTTCAACGATGCGCGCGAGTTGGTCGATTTTCTGACCGTCCGGCGAGGGCCAGGACCGCCATTGACGACCATAAACAGGACCCAGATCGCCGTTCTCATCGGCCCATTCGTCCCAAATGGACACGCCATTGTCTTTCAGGTAACCGATATTGGTATCGCCCGCGATGAACCATAATAGTTCGTGTACGATAGACCGAATATGGAGCTTCTTGGTCGTCAAAAGCGGAAAGCTCTCGCCAAGATCAAAGCGCATTTGATGGCCGAAGACCGCCCGCGTGCCCACGCCCGTGCGGTCAAGGCGATCATCGCCAGTTTCCAAAATACGCTCTAAAAGGTCCAAATATTGCCGCATGATCGTCGCGAATCTCCTCTCAATGGCGTATCTTAAGGCTTCTGGGCGGCCAGTCGATGGCGCTTTTTCCACGCGCTAAGCAATGATATGGTCATTGCAGGGCTGCGGGGTAAGTAAAGGGGACAGAGCGTCTTGAGTACGGCGACGCCAAATCAGTTTTCAGTTGACCGGGATGACGAGCCTGCGACGGGCTTGGCGCTGATCGGGCTGGTCGTCGGCCTCCTCACGGGCGTCGCGCTTTACGGGATAATCGAATTTTGGATCGACGAAATCGACGGCAAAGCCTTGCCCACGGCGCTTGCGCTTTTCGTGGTGACGGTTTCCGCGGTCTTTTTGTTGACCGTTGAGCGCACAGGACTATTGCGGGCCGCTTTGGCGGCGTTCGCTATCGGCGCAATCATCGCGGCGCCCGACTATTTCATGGCCGGTCGCGGTGGCGTTGACGATTTGAATCTATCGCTCTTTCCGATCGTCTTTTGGTTTGCGGCCGGTCGATATTTGGCCATCTATTTGCTGGCGGTGCTTGTAAAGGCGAGCTTGGAAGCGGGCGCGCCGCCGCCCTATGCGCGGGTTTTCGCCCACGGCGTGACCATGCCGCTGATCATTATCGGCGCGTTTGTCTTCGCCCTGTTGGCGCTGGTGCTGCTCTTTGCTTGGGCATTTTTGCTGAAGTCCATGGAGATCGATTTCTTTGCCGACCTGTTCCAGGAGCCGTGGTTCATCTTGCCGTTTTTAGGCGCGATCGGCGGCCTCTCGATTGCGTTGATGCGCGGTCAACAGGCCGTGCTCGGGGCGCTTCGGTATATTTTGCAGCTCTTCGCCCGCATCTTGATGCCAATCACGGCGGTATTCACGGTTATCCTGCTGGCGGTGCTGGCGAGCCGCGGCGTCGTTGCGGTGTTCTCCACGCCGGCGCCAAGCATCTTTATGATGGTGTTGGCGCTCGCGGGCATGTTGATTTTCAACGGCGTTTACCAGAACGGGCAAAACCCCCCGCCCGCGTTGTGGCTGCGGCTCGCCACGCTCATCGCCATAGCGGGTTTCCCGATATACGCATGGCTTGCGTTTTACGCTTTCTCTATTCGCATCGAGAGCTATGGGCTCACGCCGGCGCGTATTTATGGCGTGGCGATCAACGGGCTCGTCGCGCTGTATTCGATCGTTTGCATTTGCGGGCTGGCGACCGAAGCCAATTGGCGCGGTCGCCGCTGGATGCCGCTTGTCGGGCCGCTCAATACCGCCATGGCCGGCATCTGGGTTGCTGTGTTGGTGCTGTTGTCGACGCCGGTCTTCAATCCTTGGGCGATGAGCGCAGAAAGCCAGTTCCAGCGCATCGCGCAGGAAAAAGAATCCGCCAGCCGTTTCGATTTTGGGTATTTGAAATTCCAGCTCGGCCCCTACGGCGAGGACGCTCTTGAGCGGATGCTGAGCCTTGAGTCGCATCCTGAATTTCCCGAGATTAGGGCCGGTGTTGAGCGCGCGCAAACCGCATCGAACTATTGGGAGTACCGGGATCGGGTGCGTGCGGCGAACCCGACAAAAGACATCCCGCCTGCGCCTTTTCCGTTGGAAGACGACGCGACCAGTTTTTAGTCTTTTTTGAGCGGCAGAATTTTGCGGTGCGGGCCGTTATAATCCGCCACCCCTTCTGAGAGCGCGTAACAGGCCAGCCTCACCGCCCGCGGGATTTTGACTTTTTCCCCGTCCCGCTCGCCCTTTTCGTAATACTGGATCATTCGGCGTTTGAGGCCGAGGAGCAGCGCTGCATCCTTCTGAGACAAGGACAAGGCACGGCGCCATTTCTTAAAGTCCCCGGGTTCCATTTGCGTCATTTCCGCCTCAACCAGCGATGCGCTGCACTTATGCGCACTTAATGCATTCTTGTAACAAATTATTGACAAAAAACGCAGATTTCCGCGCAGCGCCGCACCCTTCAAATATTTACCGATGATTGCTATGTAGGGAGCGCCTGCTTGCAGGCTATGGCGATAAATGACGCGTGTAATAAGCGTATCGGACCCGGGGGCGGTACCCGGCGGCTCCACCAAAACCTCTCAGGGCTCCCCTATTTGGGGGGCTTTGGCGGGGCCGAAATAGGATCGACGAGCGTCTAAAGACGATGTTTTCGCCCGGTTGGCCTCCGATATTTGGCCAAAACTGAATAGTTGCAAACGACAACTCTTCGGAAGAGTTCGCTCTCGCTGCTTAGCAGCGCGAGAAACTCGCACTTAAAGTCCTAGCCTCTTTCCAAGGCTAGGCGGGGTCCGGGGACGCCTGGCAACAGAAGTCCCCATTTCATCTCAAAGATCAGCGCTTACCTGGCGGCGTCCCCCAAGCGTCCCCGGCTCATATTCATTTGCCTGCTGTCGCACACGTCTGCGCCGGTAGGCGGTTGATCGATGTCTTCCCCGGCGCGTCAAATTGGCTTTGCCGCAATGCAGTGGCGCTTACCGGCTAAGCGCGTTAAAAGGACCGTTTGATAACTGCATTTGCGAAGAGGACACTCGCTTCCGTGGCGAAAGAAGAAGTCGAACTTGATTATGACGGGCTTATGCAACGGGCGCTGCGCACCTTTGTGCGCGACGTCTTGAACCTCGTCGCCGACCTTGGCGAGGCGCCGGGCGAGCATCATTTTTACATTGAATTTTTAACCGGCGCGCCGGGCGTCAGCATTCCTGACCATCTCAAAGACCAATATCCGGAGCGCATGACCATCGTTCTACAGCATCAGTTCGATGCGCTGACCATCACCGATGAAGGGTTTTCGGTGACGCTCTGGTTCAAAGGCGTCGAGGCGCGGCTGCAAATCCCGTTTGATGCGGTGACAAATTTCGCCGACCCCAGCGTCCAGTTTGGCCTCCGCTTTGACGACGGCCAAGGCGGGACGCCTGCGGACATCACCGCCGCAGCGCCACGGGACCAGGACGACGCAGCGGACAACGCGGCAAGCCCCAACGCCGAAAAAGACACTGATGACTCCGCCGCCGAAAGCAACGCCGAGGCGTCAAAAAGCGACGGCGCAGATATCGTCAGCCTCGACGCCTTCCGGAAGAAGTAGCGGGCAAACCAATCCGCGTTATTCTATCATCTCGGAAAGTTCAATTTCGCCGTCTTTGACCATCCAGAGCGCTCCTCCGGCGACCACAGAAATTTCCATATTGTGAATTAGCGAGGCCAGAATATGCGGCTCCTCTGGATAAGGAGCAGTCACATGCGAGACAACGGCTCCGGTTAGAGCCGAGGCGCTAATATTTGGCGGCGGCCTGAGTGTCAGACATCTTGTGGTGAACGCCCTTTGTTCAACAATGTGATCTACAACATCGCCAACTTTGGAAATAATCTCCGCATCAATAAGAAAGCGATGATGACCGCCAATAACAATCTCATTGGATTTTTGCATGGCGGCAAGCAAGTAAACATAGAACGTGGTCCCTTCATGCGGAATAACCACTGTATTGTATCTAGGCGAACACCGCATGAAGTCTGTGTTCGAGGCGAAGGCGCGTGCGTTGGACATTAGCCGTTGACGGTTTGTCAACTGTGCGCCGGGTTTCAATACCTTTGCCGTCTTAGTACGGACATTCCCTTTCTCCACATCCACGGCGTAGCGAACGACCAAGCGATTGCTCTCTATCGCAAGGAAAGATACGCGGACTGTCTTGCCGTCTATGATCTCGCTGACCCAACCAGCAACATCCGGATCCGAGCTGATATTTTCGTTGTCCAAAAAGTAATCAGTCGCAGCCCACGCGGCTTGATCCTTTCGATAAACCAAATTGCCGAGACGCTCCGCCTCTTCAATCCCTTCCGCATGCACTGCAATAGGCGAGCTGTCACTTCCGTTCGCGTCTAGGCCGGCGCTGAAAACGATGAAAAATGGAGCAATACTTATTGCCGCTGCTCGAACAAAACCGACAACACATCTCGACCCAATCATTTACCCGCCCCCTCAATTTACTCGAAGACTAGTTTTGCCGAAGAAATGACACAACCCGCTTGCCTCGTCCGACGGCCATGATAAACCCGGCGCAAGCTGAAAAATGAACGAGACAGGCGATCCCATGACCTCCACCCGCACAGAATCCGACAGCTTTGGCGAACTCGATGTTCCCGCCGATAAATATTACGGCGCGCAATCGGCCCGTTCGCTCATCAACTTTCCCATCGGCGTTGAGACAATGCCCGCGCCGCTCGTTCGCGCGCTCGGCGTTGTCAAGCGATCGGCGGCGCTGGCGAATGTGGCGCTGGACAATCTCGAACCTGAACTGGGCAAAGCTATTGCGGACGCGGCGACGGAAGTCGCAGAAGGCAAACTGGACGATCACTTCCCGCTTTCGGTCTGGCAGACGGGCTCTGGCACACAGTCGAACATGAATTCAAACGAGGTCATTGCGAACCGGGCCATCGAGATGCTCGGCGGCGAGATTGGCTCAAAATCGCCCGTCCACCCCAACGACCACGTAAACCGCAGCCAGTCATCGAACGACACCTTTCCCACAGCGATGCATATCGCGACGGCCGAAGAAATCACGCACCGGCTCGTGCCAGCTCTACAAGCCTTGCGCAATGCGTTGAACGATAAATCCGAAGCCTTCAAAGACATCATCAAAATCGGCCGCACCCATTTGCAAGACGCAACGCCGTTGACGCTCGGCCAAGAATTCTCCGGCTACGTACAAATGGTGGAATACGGCATCGAGGGCGTGGAAGGCGAGTTGCCAAGCCTGTGCGAGCTGGCCCAAGGCGGCACCGCGGTGGGTACTGGGTTGAACGCCAAGCCGGGCTTTGCGGAGAAATTTGCTGAGGAAGCGGCTGCGTTTACGAAGCTCCCCTTTGTTACCGCAAAGAACAAATTTGAAGCCCTTGGCACCCATGACGCGATGGTCTCCGCCCATGGCGCGCTCAACAGCGTTGCGGTGAGTCTCTTTAAAATCGCGAACGACATTCGTCTTTTGGGCTCCGGCCCGCGCTCTGGTTTGGGCGAAATATCCTTACCCGAAAATGAGCCCGGCTCGTCCATCATGCCGGGCAAGGTGAACCCTACTCAATGCGAGGCGATGACCATGGTTTGCGCACAGGTGATGGGCAACAACGCGACCGTGAGCTTTGCAGGCAGCCAGGGCCATTTGGAGCTCAACGTCTTCAAGCCCGTCATTGCTTACAACACCTTGCAATCCATCAGGCTGTTGGCGGACGCGGCAACATCCTTCACGGATAAATGCGTTGTGGGCATCAAAGCCAATGAAGCGGCGATCAAGTCGCTCATGGAGCGCTCGCTGATGTTGGTAACGGCGCTCGCCCCGGTCATCGGCTATGACAAGGCGACGGAAATCGCCAAAACCGCGCACAAAAACGGCACCACCTTGCGCGAAGAGGCGGTCAATCTCGGATATGTGAGCGCGGAAGAATACGATAAGATCGTTGTGCCGGAGAATATGATTTCGGCGCGCTAGTCAGAGTTACAATACACGTCGCATTCGAGGCCGCTGCAAAACGTCGCCAAGGCGGGTTTTATGAACGCGGCTTCCAGCGCAAACGAGTAACAGGATAGAGTTTTATGTCTGAGACGACGAACCCGTCAGATAGCCAAGTGCGGCTCCAGCTCGCACA
>JBCDBM010000071.1:0-14391 GCA_039183665.1 Pseudomonadota bacterium
GACGGCGCCGAGGACGAGCGCGGCGAATTGGTACCCGTCGCGCGGCGCCTCCATCGTGCTTACCAAAAACGGCGCGCCCGCAGAGCCAATCAACACCCCGATCATGATAAAGAACACCCGATAGGACATGAGCTTGGTGCGGCCTTGATACGTCGGCTCAATTTCCGGCGGCATGGCGAGATAGGGCACCGCGTAGATCGTAAACGCCGTACTCATGAAGATCAGTGTTAAGAACGTTAGCGCGGCGCCCCAAAACCCGGGGAGCGATGGGAGGAAGAAAAACGCCGCAAAAGCGAGCCCGGATAAGATCGCGCCGGGCAGTAGAAACAGCCGTCTTTCGCGATTGAGCTTTTTAAACGCATCGGAGACCCCGCCCATGACCGGGTCAGATACCGCATCATACAACTTCGAAAAGAAAATGAGGGCGCCTGCAACGCCAGCCGCAATGCCGAGGATGTTCGTCATGAAAAACAAGCCGAACAGCGCGAACGCATTTGTAAACGCAGCCGTGCCCAAAGAGCCGCTAGCCCATGCCAGCCGCCCTTTGAGCGGCAAATCCCCTGTAACTGTGGGAGATAGTCCAGCGTCGCCTGTCGTCGTTACGGCAGCAGAGACTTGATCCGTCATATTGTGTTCGGCTTTCGGTTATACCGATTGCATAGGGGTCGACAGTCGGTTGAGAACGTAGATACCGCCAACGCTGCCATAATTGATGCGAATGTCACTATCCACATAGACAACATCAGAATGCAGCTTGGGCGCCTTTAATTCAACTTCCAGCGGCTGATCCGCATCCATTCCAAAAGCGGTTCGTATCTCCTCTGCGCTCTCACCATTCTGGCCAATAATATCGGCTTTGTAGAAGCGCACCTTATATCGTTGAGGCTCGTCTTCATCGAGCGTGTACTCGCCAAACACCCGATACACAGCAGCCAGATCGCCATTTTCTGGCGTGATGTAGTGGAGGTTATTGTACGCGCGCGTATTGTGATCGATTTCCTGTTCGAGCGACTTCATTCGAATGTGAACATCCGGGAAGGTCGCCCAGGAGAGGATCTTTAAGTTGCTCACATGTTCGATTGGCTTGCCCGCAGTATGGCGCGGACCAAACTGCGCGAAAAGCGTTCCCCACGATGACGAAACAAAATCCTGCTCGTCAACGGGACGCGGGGTCGGTGTATGAGGCACAAGCGACGTAATCGCCGCTTGAACCTTTTCATAAGCGTCATCGGAATAGGTGCCGTCTTCACCGCTCAAAGCAATTGCACCAAGTAGCTCTTCTTTGAGCGAACTGAGATCAGACATTTGTGGCTCCTATTTCGATGTGTGTTTCGGCAATTTAGTACTCTACCCTGACAGTCACGCCATAGCTTCGGCGTGGCGCGATAAACGCAAGCCGACTGAACACGGGGAATGCTCCGGGGACGGCGGTCCGCACGGCGCTACTCGCGTAGAGCTCATTACCAAGATTGCGCACCCAGCCCTCTAAAGCGAGGCGATCGTTACGAATACCCGCACGCATGTTAACGAGCGTCCGACTTGGCGTGAACTGTTCATTTAGCGCCGTGATAAATTGCCGAGACTGATAGGTCACGTCAACGCGGCCGAACCCTTCCCAGTCGGCAACGATCGGCTGGACTAGAGTCGCAGAAACGTTCGCCTGATGACGAGATGTCCGCGCGAGCTGATTGCCGCCGGCATTCAACCCACGGGTGAAGTCAACCGCGCCAGCGGGTGCATCGCCCGTCGGCGACATCATATCGAACGGGTTATTGTAGACGGTACATACGAAGTCCGAGATAGAACCGCAGTCCCGATCATTGATGCTCGTCGTAAAGGTGTTCTCGTCGAACTCAGGCTCTGTAAACGCATAGCCGGCGTTTACAGTGAAGCTATCCGTCGGCGTCCAGGAAAACTGTACCTCCCCGCCGTATACACTGGCCCCGCCATCAACATTGTTGATCACAGCGACCATGGCGTCCGAGACAAACGTCGAAATCTGAAGGTCGCGCCAATCGGTGTAGAACAACGCAAGGTCGAAGTTGAATGTATCCCCGACTGCGCCTTTGGCGCCGATCTCATATGTCCAGTTCGTCTCAGTATCAAAGACTTGCGCCGATGCTGAGGCTGAAGTGGTGTTATTGAGACCGCCAGCCTTGGCGCCTCGCGCCACTGAGGCATAGGCCAACAGGTCGTCCGTTAGGTCGTAATCCACCGTGAAACGCGGCGTTATAAAATCAAAATCCGCCTCGCTTGCCCCGGGGGCATCTTCAAGGGTCTGAGTGACCGCATCGACGAACTGATTGAAGGCCTCTCGATTGTCGGATGTATAGCGCAGTTCTGCCCCAAGCCGCAGCGCATCAGTGACCGCCCAATTCGCTGCGCCAAAAACGGCGAAGGTTTCGATGTCATTTTCGCTGATCGAAAGAGGCGTTGTAAATGCTGGGTCGTATACGCCCGTCGTATTTGGACCAATCGCCGTAGTGAAGTTGCCTGGCGCAATTGCCGTCGGCGCAAAGACTGTTTGCGTGGTGAACAAGTCATTGATCGATGTGTCGGTATAGTAACCGCCAATCGTGACATCAATACGATCGTTGACGCGATAATCAATGCGCAGTTCTTGGGCGAAGTCTTTACTATCGCCCTCGTTGCCCGTGAAGTTTTGCCCGACCGCGACGCCCGCAAATGAGAATGGCGGTGAGAAAACTGAAAGCCCCGTACCTGCGGCGTCAAAGTCGCCGTCGGTGATGTCTAAATTGTCGGATTCCCCATAGCTGGTCAGCGAGGAGATCGTAATGTCATCAGACAAGTCATAGCTTAGGCTCAACCCGCCGATGAACGAGTCCTTTTCTGAGCCAATGACGTCGGGGAAAAGCGAAATTGGGTCCCGCGCAACCAACTCACCTACGAAATTCCCAAATGACGGGAGTGGGGGACCAAAAAAGTTACGAACACCGAAGGCCGCGTTATTGTCTTCAAAAAATCCCGGCGTGGCGTCGTTATTCTGATCGTTATAGTAGAAGAACGCGCTTGCACGGAACACGTCAAGCGGTTCGTAGTCTACCGAAACAAGGACACTTGTCTTCTCATAGCCGCCGAGATTGTTATCGGGATCCGCCGTATTCTCAATCGTCCCGTCGAATTCTGAGTAACCGGCAGCGACGCGCAGCGCGAGAACATCTTCGATCAACGGCACATTCACCGCACCGCGAATTTCGTAGAAGTCATCTGAGCCGTAAGACGCGTCAAGTTTGGCTTTGAATTCGTCCGCTGTCGCCGGTGTCGTAATGTAATTGATCGCACCGGAGAAACTGTTGCGACCGTAAAGGCTGTTTTGCGGCCCCTTAACGACCTCAACCCGCGATAAGTCCAGGAGCGATAGATCCAAGACTTGCTTGTTCGAGATGTAAACCCCGTTCAGATAGGTGGAAACGTTGTTCTCAATGTTCTGAATATCCGTCTGGGCGATACCGCGGATCGTCGGGACGGCAAAGTTGCCATTCGCATACGAATTGAAAGAAAGACCTGGCGATAGATCGGCAATATCCGAGAGTCCCGCGACCGAAGCCTGCTGAAGCGTGTCTCCGCTCAGCGCGGTGATCGACAGCGGGACTTTGTCTAGCGTTTCTTCTTTTTTCCGCGCCGTAACAATGATCACATTGCTGTCGTCGATTTCCTCGACATCTTGCGCACGCGCTTCGGTTCCTAGCGTCGCCATTGTCGAAAACGCAAATGCGCTCGCCGTTAGCAATAGTTTTATGTCACGCCGAGAAAAAGCTGTTGCGGTATGTTTGTTATGTATGGACATTGACCCCTCCAAAGACGCAGCCGCTGTCTTGGTCACGATTGTGGTAAAGAACAATCGGATCTGAGCGACTGCCAGCTATACTACCTTGTCAAGCTACTTCGATGCCTGCATCGAATAACAACTTCGCGCACCATGGCGCAGCAGCGTCCAAGAGATCTATCGAAATGCAAAAAATTAATCACCAGTCGGAAATTACTTAGATTCCGTACACCTATCATTCTTCGCCAAGCGCACGTAACGGATGGCTCGGACGAAGGGCTCAAGGAACCAACTTCGGCAGCTCACACGACTCTGCTTTCGCCCGGAAGACGGATTTCTATTCGCGGTTCGGTTAAGTTCACCACCTGTCTTGTCGTGTGGAGCGATATCGCAGTATTAATCACTAGTCGGATACGATACTCGCCGACTGTTGGATTTTCTAAGGTTCGGATTGATGGAAAAAGGCGTCCCAATTCGCGTAATTACGCGCACGCTCAAGGTTTTACGCGCGATAAATCAAGGCCGTTCGCTGACAATGATGGAAATCGCTCGAATTTGCGACCTAGCCTACCCCACGACCTGCCGCATCGTTCAATCGCTTGTGCACGAGGGCTATATGGAAATGGAGCCGCAGCGCAAGGCATACAGACCAACGGGGCTCGTTCAATCTCTGAGCTACGGCTACCAGGAAGAGAACGCCTTCGCAGCGGCAGCCCGGCCGGCGATCGTCAAACTCACCCAAAAGATTGGATGGCCCTCCGCCATTTCCACGCGAGTCGCGGAATCAATGGTCATCCGCGATTCAACGCACTCCCTAACGACAATGACGTTCTCTGAGTATTATCCGGGATACGCAATGCCGATATGGTCGAGCGCATCTGGAAAAGTCCATTTGGCATTTTGCAAAAAAGAGGAACGCCGAAACATCGTTGAGAGCACGCGCCTGAAATTTCTCGCTCGGGATGATGAAGAATTTGGCGACGTCGATTTAGCGAATTTCGATGACGATTATATCGACTATCTTGTTTCCAGTGTCCGCGAAGCCGGTTACGCGGAAATGACACGCAATCAACATTCGATGAACCCGGGAAAGACATCAAGCGTGTCCGTACCGCTGATGCGAGACGGTGAGTATGTTGCGTCCTTAGCGGTTATATTCTTTTCTTCCGCGATGACGCCGTCTCAAGCGGCGGACAAATACCTTGATGATATGCTGCGGGCGCAAGACGAAATCGCGACGCTGACAGCGCAGAACGATGAAAACCGTACCGAAAATTGACCAACTGGCGGCTAGGGCAACCGAAAGCATCGATCTCAACCCGCCCAAATCATAGATTGCATCTAAGCACCGCCGAGAGGAACTATGCGATGACAGAGAAACGCTTATCATTTTCGCCGAACCATGACGAAGCGGCGCGACAGGCATTTGTGGGGGCGCTTAAAGGATACGCAAATATTGTCGTCCACAAACAACTCGAAGCAATCTATGACGGCGAGATTGCGCCCAAGTTTGAGGCTGAGCATCAACGGGCGCCTGCGGCGCGCGATGACATTTCTGACGCTGTGGAGGGGCTGCCGCTCTACAAATATTGGGGCCTACTGACATACCATAGCCAGGACATGTTGTTCGACTCAGTAGGCTCAACCGTTCAACGAACGAAAGCGAAAGAAGAAGCGACCGCGAGAGACCTGACGACGTCGTCGGAAAAGCTTGGCGCGTTACACCTGGACGACGCGATGACTCCGTCTAAGCCGATTACAGATATCGAAATTCATCGGCAACCAGGCGGGTATATAAGGGCGGAAAATGATGACGATCTCGATGCCGCACGGCTTTATGCGGGAACGATCGAGATCTATCGAAACGCGAAGGCGATGGGCGACGGTTCAAAAGCGGGCAGCGACTCTATCGGTTTGTTCACCTCCGATGTTTTCAGAAAGCACTACCCGAATAAACAGCCGCGTCGGATTCTAGACCTCGGTTGTGGCACAGGAGAGCAAACGATTGGGTTTAAGCGCCGTTTCCCTGAAGCCGACGTCCATGGCATCGACGCCTCGGCGCCATTTGTTCGATACGCCCACGCATGGGCTGAGAGCGAGGGCGAGCCGATTACGTTTCACCATATGAACGCCCAAGAGACATCGTTTCCGGACGAACATTTTGATCTGATCGTCTCGCATATCCTTTTCCACGAAACGTCCCACAAGATCTTGCCGCAAATCATGGCGGAAGCCCACAGACTGCTTGCGCCTGGCGGCGTCATGTTAAACCTCGACGTTCCGTATCAACCTGAGGCGACCCCGCTTCTCAAGCAGGTCACCAATCACTGGCAAGTCCGCCACAATGGCGAGCCGTTCTGGACTGGTTTCATTCAGACCGATCTAAAAGAAAAGCTGGTCCAATCCGGATTCGACCGCGAGAAGGTTCTGTATGCCTATGAAGGTCTCGGGCCCACTGCAGCGTATCTAATTTTTGGTGGTGAGAAATGACGACGCCAAAAAAAGAACCTCTGCACACGTTCTTTGACGATCCAAAAACTGATGTCTTGATTTCAACGATCTTGTCATTGACCACAGAACTGTCAGTCACGCGCGAACGGTTAGATACGCTCGAGCGCATCCTTGAACAAAATGGGGCGATACAGCGCGACGCCATCGAAACCTATGAAGCGCCGCCGCCAGCCGCGAAAGAACGGGCGGTGCTTCGTCAGGGCATTTTGACAAATGTCGTGCAGAAGATGAACGCGTATTTTCACTCGAGCTCTAAAGCGGACCGGTAAGCGCGTCTGCACACAGCGTTCCACTGAGATCCCATATCGGGTCATGGAGACGCGAACGTTACTCTGGGATCTTGGCCAATCGCGCCGACAACGCGGAATTGCTACCGCCATTGGCGCGAGACGCAAAAAGACAGAATCGCTGATCGCGAAATTACGCTCGCTGTCGCTCAAACACGTCTTTGCTCAACTGGGTGGACGGGCTTGGTGTTTACGCCGAAATACGAACGCGCCGGTCACTGGACAGAGAATCCGCTCGGCGAACGCATAAACCAGGAAATCCCATATTAGGACCGACGCCGCGAATGCTGTGCCGCACCTGCCCATTGCATTTAAGTCCTATTTGCATAATTTGGCGGCTGATTGGAGAGCTGGCTTGGCAGATAAATCGCAGTCTCAAAAGACCATGGAGAGCGCCAAAAAGGGGGGCAAACCAGCGCCTTGGGCGCGGTTAGTGATTGCCGTTTTTTTGGGCTACCTCGCTGCGACGTTAGCGACCGGCGCTCTTACGAGTTTGCTTCCAATCCAACGTGGGGAGCAAACAGTGCTCAGCTTGTTGTTGGTGGGCCTCGTTTACGCAGCGTTGTTTGTCTACGTCTTTGCCCTTAGCGGCTGGAGCAGAGCCCTTAGAGATTTGTGCATTTTATGCGCGGTATCCGGCGGCGTGCTCGTATTGACGAAAGGACTGCTCTTTTGATGCAGACGCTTCGCCAATCAATGTCTTGGATGCACACCTGGACCGGGCTTCTCTTCGGCTGGGTCCTCTATTTTATGTTCTTGACCGGGACCGCGGGCTATTATGATGCAGAGATGGACCGATGGATGCGCCCGGAGCATCCAGCCCCGGTGGAAGTTACGGACCCTGCTGCGTTCGTCAGTATGGGTCTAGACCATGCGGCCGCGGCGGCGCCCGACGCAACAGAATATCGGGTCTTTCTGCCCATCGCTCGAACGACGACACCCTTCGTGAGGGTATTCACAACGTCACAATCAGAAGATGGCGAGATTGTTAGAGGGCGTTATGAACTGCTGGCTGACGGTTCGCCGCTCCCCGCAGCTCGCGACACAGGCGGCGGGCAAACGCTCTATCGCATGCACTGGACGTTTCATTACATCCCAGCCGTTATTGGCGAGTTTATAGCGGGGCTAGCGGCTGTTTTTATGCTCGCCGCCATCATTTCAGGGATCATCACACACAAAAAGATATTTTCAGACTTCTTCACGCTTCGCCTCGCGAAAGGTCAACGCTCTTGGTTGGACTCGCACAATGTCGTCAGCGTCATGACCTTGCCATACCAGATTATGATCACCTTTTCTGGGATCTTACTCGTCATGACAACGTTCTTCCTGCCGATTTTTATTGTCCATTATGGCTATAACGAGAACACGCAGAACACCGTGCTCGAAGAGGTTTTCGGCATTACTGACCCCGTCGAACGGACGGGCGAGAACGTTGCGCTAATCGATATCGCCCCTTTGATTGCGCGGTACGAAGAGCTATTGCCTGATGAGCGTGTTTATATCGTAACCATCACAAACCCTGGCGATTCAACGTCTACAGTGCAACTAAGCGGCACGATTGCTGACGGCGTTCTTAGAGAGCCGGCATCCGTGAAGTTTGATGGTGTTACCGGCGAGGTGCTCACCGTAAGCCGACGAAAAATCACAAATACAATGGGCGTCATCAATCTCTTGGAGGGACTGCATGAGGGGTTGTTTGCGGGCCCCGTGCTGCGCATCGGCTTTGTCATATCGGGATTAATGGGGGGCGGCATGATCGCAACCGGTCTCGTGCTATGGACGAAAAAACGGCGACAAAAGCTCCGCGGGGACGATAAAGCGGAACGGAACTTAATCATTATCGAGCGCTTGAATGTCGGGGTTATTGCTGGCCTGCCGATTGCCATTGCGGCGCTTTTTTACGCCAATCGCCTTGTGCCTGTGGGGATCGAGGGGCGCGCCGAATGGGAAGTCAACGTCATGTTCCTGACATGGCTCGCGCTGATTGTGCACGGCCTCGCCCGAAAGCCGCAGTCTGCATGGCTGGAACAACTCAGCGCCGCGGCGGCGGTTTTTGCCTTCATCCCAATGTTAAATGCACTAACGACTGACAAACATTTGGGATCAACGCTTCCCCTACCCGGCCGCCCTGGCGACCCGGATTTGGCGGTCATCGATTTGTGGTTCTTGGTGATCGGCGCTGGTTTCGCCTATGTGGCGACTATTGCCGCGAGAAAGTCTGGCAAGATAAATAAAAAGGGCGGCGCGATAGAGGGAGCGGCTTCAGAGCCGGCGCCCGCGGAATGAGCTGGATCATTGCGCTCGCTCTGGCGATACCGGGTTTTGCGGCGTTGTGCTTGTCGGTTCCTAAACATCAGCGACAGGTATTTGGATCGAGCGCAAAAGCAAACCGCATACGGACATACCGAATAACGGGGGCCGCCTTTATCTCATTGGCAAGTCTTTGGTGTGTTGTCGCGTTTGGATGGAGTTATGGTCTCGTTGTGCTTTTTGGCGTGCTGACCCTAGCGGCGGTCCTGGTTATTCTGATGCTAGCCCTGCGTCCGAGCTATGTCCGCTATTTGTGCTGGATGCCTTACGCGCCAACAAACAAAGACCACGGCTAGTTGTGTGTAAGTCAACGCATGCGCGAACGGCCCTTATGCCCGACATACATCATCGCTGACACGGTTGCGTCAAACGCTGCATGGCGGTTTCGGGCAACGGCTACTGAAGATATTCAGGGGGCGTGAAGCTCGTTTGAGGCGAAATCTGGGTTCAGTTCTCGGCGACGCAATGCGTCCTCATCACTGCCGCGATGGCGAGATGTTCAAACGCAAAAAAGCCCCCTCATTGCGATGGGTCGCTCGCAGAAAATCACGATAATACAGTTCGGTAGCGGTCGGTTCGATACTGAAACAGAACCCGCAGAGCATGCTACAGAGGCCTAAACAAGAATAGAGTTCGCGCGGGGCGTCGAACGTGATAGAATAAAAGCATGCAAAGTCAGACGAGTCGTCAGATTTGATCTTGAAACGCGCATATTTTGGCGCTTTAGGCCGCTCGCTGGCGCTGGTGGCGGCCGCTCTTATGTGCGTTGCCGCACTTCATGACGCTGCGCACATCTATGACACCCATGCCGAAAGCGAGTTAGTCGACCATCAAGGCCATGGTCACCACCATCACGCCCATGTCCATGATCACGGTGAGCACGCCCACGACCCGCACCACGAGACTCATGATGACCAAGACCGCCACGCCCCCCTAGACTGTTCGGCGTTTCACCTCGTCGCCGCCACATCAGCGGCGCCGACTGGCGACATCCCCATAGATTTGACGCCGCAAGCGTTTGCCCAACAACGCATGCAATCGCGCGCAAGTCTGATACCCACCCTGCCTATTGCGCGCCGAGCGCTGCCGCGCGGCCCGCCGTTCCAATCCGATCATACGCTGAGTTAAGAGCGCCCATCGGGGCGCACATTCGGATTGGAGAGTTGTAATGAAAAGCCTCACAGCGGTGGGCGCTGCAGACGCGCATGATTCATCGGTGCTTGATGATCGCGTTAGCGCATCCCCTTTCACACGAAATGAAGGCATCGTTCACGCCGCCCTAGAAAAAGCCGGCCGACCGATGAAAGCTTACGAACTACTCGACATCTTGCAGGATGCCGGCCTTAGGGCGCCGATGACAATCTATCGGGCGCTAGAAGGTTTACAGGCGAAAGGCCGGGCACAAAAAGTGGTCAGCCAAAATGCCTTTGTGAGCGTCGATCAACGTTCAGGCCCCAATTATCGAGCCGTCATCACCTGCAGCCGATGCGGCGATGCGCGATTGGTGCCGTTGGCTGAACAAGATGTGCGCAAGATTTTGGGAGCGACTGATATGCGGTTCTCGGAGATCGTCATTGAAGCGACCGGCGAGTGCGACGCCATTTGCTCCCATCACTGAATGATCAGTTTTGCGGTCTCGGCTGTGAGCCGGGCCGCAGCCTGTTTTGACTCGCTAAGAAAAACAGCGTCGATTTTCTGAATGCCATCAAACATGTCGAACGCGGAAACGTCTATCGCGACGAGCTGCTTTGGCGCACTACACAAGAAGCTATAGGTAATTTCAATATCGGCTCCATGCTCATCATGGCTATGCTCGTGATGGGGATCCTCATGGACGCCCCCATGATCGTGATCTTCGTGATGAGCGTGACGATCATCAAGATCGACACCTTGGACTGCGTTTACACTCGCCGGCCCCGCCAAAGCGCACTTAGCCTTTGAACTGAGGCGCGCGAGGGGATCGATCACGCGCAATTGCACACGCAACGCATCAATCTCGGCGGCCTCTTCAGCCGAACCAATTGGGTGTTCGACGCCAACCAAATCGGTAAGCGGCCCCACAAATGTAATGGTTAGCGTTTGCTCATCAAGCGCAGCAAATAAGTCCCACGCGCCATGCACATGCGCCCGTGCTGATGGGCTGACCTGAGACACAGGTCCGTCATGCGCATGCTCGTGTGCGTGCTCAGTCTCGTGCTCGTGGTCATCATTGGCTGAAGCAATAGGCGCCGTCGCCGCGAAGGCGACCGTAGCCAGAACCTGCCAACCCATCTTACCCATCATACGTCTCCCAAGATTTGATTTCGAGCGTGTACGCCGCATTCCCCAAGTCATTCATATTGCGCGTCGCCCGAAGAACGCCTGTCGCCCAGATTGCGTCCCATTGTTCTCCAAGTGGGACAGGTTTCTCGGCAGTCACGTAGACAAGCTGATTTGGCGGCGGCGGGGGCGTATGAATACACGCCCCAAAATAGGGTACTAACAAAAACTCGCGTATATTTCCGGATGCGGAATACTCGAAGGGCAAAACAAACCCTGGTATCCGCACATGCGCGCCATCAAGCTCCTCGACAACATTGAACGTACCGAGCTGAGGCATAAAATCCAACGCGGATCCCTCTGCGACGCCATCTGACCCCGCCTCGAACATGCTCTGCCAATCCTGAGTGTTCATCTTGCTCTCGATATTGGCGTAATAGGCATCATACAGACGTTCAAGTTCTTCGATTTCACCCTCTGGTATCAAGTCTTCCCAATAGAGCGTTTTGGGCGGTTGAGCCGCAGCGACTGAGGCAAATAGGAGGGCACATAAGAGAGCGAATACGCGCATAAAATCCTCAAACTCGAACCGAAAGGCCATCTGCGAGAGACCGCCGATAGGCGATCCACGCCGGCGCCAGCCCCATAACAAAACCAATCGCCGTCACAGCGACGATTACGTAAGCATCATAGACCGATAGTCCAAGCGGGCCCAAGGGCGCGCCAATGGACGCCTCAAGGGTGCGCCCGAATATAGCGAGCAAGGTATTGAGAGCGGCCGCGCCCGCTAATGCGCCGATCCCGGCCACCAGCGTCGACTCGAACACAAGCAGCGCAAATACATCCCTCTGGCGCGCCCCGACGGCTCTGAAAACAGCGATCTCGCGACGGCGTTCATTAAGGGTAGAGAGTAGTGTCGTGAGGAGACCCGTAAGCCCAGCCACCATAACGAGTATGGACACCACGCGCAGCGCGTCCTCAGCCGGCCCTAAAACACGCCATAGCTGGGAAAGCGCAACGCCAGGAATGACGCCCATCAGCGCCTCGCCGCGATATGTATTCACCTCGCGTTGATATCGAAGAACTGCAGTCTTGCTCTTTAGCCCGACGAGAAAAGCCGTGATCGCTTTAGGTTGCAGGTCAGCAGGCGCTTGCGCGCCCTGCCCCGCACGCGACGCGCCGAGCGAGCTTGGCGCGCCGAAACGCCAGTTTGCGTGCACGGCTTCTATCCCTTCAAGGCTTGTGTGGATCGTTCGATCCACCGGTGTTCCTGTGGGCTTCAAAATGCCTTTCACCGTAAACGGATGACCCGCATGTTCAGCGAAGGCTGCGCTTTGTATTCCGTGACTAATCTCGAATGTATCGCCAATGTCATATCCGAGATCACGCGCGGCCTCGGCGCCGAGGACGGCGTCGTAAACCCCGTCGAAAACGCCGCCCTGATCAAAGGCGAGCAATCGCTTGTCGCCGTGGCGATAGTAGTCGAAATAGGTTTTCGCTGTTCCTAAAACGCGAAAGCCGCCGTGCGAATCCCCGAGCGAAAGAGGTATCGTCCAAGCAACGTCCGGCCGTTCCGCAAAAGTCTCATAGGTCCGCCATGATATGTTTGTCGTTGGATCGCCAAGACGAAACACGGCGTATAGCAACAGGTTTATCGACCCTGACCGTGCGCCCACCACAAGGTCTGCGCCAGAAACAGTCTGCTCGAACCCAGCGCGGGCGCCCGCCCGTATTTTTTCCACGCCCAAGACAAGGGCGGTCGACAAGGCAATCGCGAGTACGGTGAGGATCGTCGAGCCAGCGCGCGCGCTGGCGCTCTTCCAGGCAAGCCGAAGCAACAGCATCTAAACTTCCCTCCCCGTTCTGAGCGCACCGTTGACGTCGCCCATGGATACGGTGCGATCGAATCCAGCGGCGAGCGACGCGTCGTGGCTGACAAAAACAATGCTCGCCGCTTTTGCTTCATGCAGAAGAGTCTCGATGAATATATCTCGAGATCCCGCGTCGAGCGCAGAGGTCGGCTCATCGGCGATAATTAACGCCGGCGCGCCAATGAGCGCACGCGCGGCGGCGACGCGTTGTTGTTGTCCCACAGAAAGCGCGGAGACCGCTCTCCCCTCTCGAGCTTCCGCACCCACACCAAGCCGTTCAAGAAGGTTCTGCGCCGCTTCGCAACGCGATGCGTGATTGGGTCCAGTGCGATGAGCGCGACTCGACGAAAACCCACAAGGCAAAAGAACATTTTCGATAAGCGTCAGGTAGGGAACGAGGTTGAACTGCTGAAAGATAACGCCCATCGACTGAGCGCGAAGGCCATCGCGTTGCGGCGCGCTCAATTCGCCGAGGCTTCGGCCAAGTACGGTTAAAGCGCCAGATTGCCCCGAAAGCACGCCGGTGATGAGGCCAAGGAGAGTCGATTTCCCCGAACCGCTGGCCCCATGGAGGAAAATGGTTTCCCCTGCATCAATCTTGAATTCGTCGATAGCAAGATCGGGCTGGTTTCCGCGCCAGGCAAATGTGAGATCCGTAATGGAAACGCTATTTTGTTTTTGCACGCGACCCGGTACCTGATTTTCCGGCCATGAGAACTAAACGACGTCGACGAAAAGGTATCGATTGACAGGATGTGATAGTATCACATAGACAATGCGTGGTTCCTTCCGCGCGGTCTAAGGGCGTATCACATTGAATTCAACACTCTTTAATAATCGTGTCGATATGACGGCAGCGGGACTTTCAACCGCTTGCCTTATTCACTGCCTGGCATTGCCAATTATTGGCGCGGCGGTCCCGGTGGTCACCGTTTGGGCAGAAATCGAATGGGTCCATAAGGCGTTAGTCCTTATCGCCGCCCCGATCTCAATTTTTACAGTCCTCAATCGATCTGCGGTCCGCGGCGGGGCCGTTTTCGCTTTTGCCGCGCTAACCGGATTAGCGCTTCTGTTCGCGGGCGCCTTCGTCGAAGGATTGCACGACTACGAACAGTTGGTCACCGCCCTAGGCGGGTTCACCCTGGGGGGCGCCCATACTGTTTGGTGGTTTAGACACCGCTCAAGAACGGCGACCGCGACCATAAAAGACTAAGTCTTAGCGCGTTCAGTTAGCACGAATCTGTTTGGATACGCTAACGCCGTGTTTAGAGGTCTGCAGACCAATCATAGATTCGACGCGCCGCGAAATGGTATTGATTGGGCGGGCATGGATATCACACAATTATTCCCTATACAGATAGATCAA
>JBCDBM010000072.1:0-14380 GCA_039183665.1 Pseudomonadota bacterium
ACAGCCTCCGTCGAGCATCATGCCGCTGCGCCCGAAGCGTTTGGATCGCCGGCAGGGTAGAGTTCGCTCTTTGCGGATCCGCCCGAAATCCCTATTGATTTGTTTTCCGACTATGCTGCGTAAACGCTGCGGTGTTCTGTTCCCTTTCAACGAAAAACCATCTAGATCCGCTCCGCGCCAAATATTCTGACATAGGACCGAGTTGCTCAATGATCCTGCCTGAGAATCATAACCAACGGTTTGAACTCAGCAATGAGGTTCACGCGCGCCCGCCCGAACCATTAACGTCGCCGGTAAAACTCACCTGTATCGCCCTGGCGACGGATTGGGCCTTTCGCGATAGTGATCGGGAGCCCGTCATTGAGCTGACGAAGCACTTTGGCGCGACGCCGCCCGGTCCCGGCGCCAAGCGATACAGTGTTGAGCTAGGCGGCTTTCGACTTGTGTGGGAGCGCCATACTGAGTTTACGGCATATACATTCATCGCGCCCGGCGATGATGGTGATCCGTTTACAAATCCCGCGATCAGCAATGCGCCGGCGCGGTGGGTGCAGGCGCTGCCGGGCAAAATCATTGCAGCGGTTCATGCCGCTTTGATTGATGGCGAGGCGACAAAAAACGACGTTGCGACAATTTCCGAACGGCATTTCTCGAGAAACGCACTCATCGGCTCTGAAATAACAGGCGGCGCTGGCGCCGCACTCACAGATTTTCGTCTTCATGCAGATGGCTTTAGCCGGATGCTTGTCTATAATCGATCTATGTCTCGATGGCATGCTGGCCGCATCGTGCAAAGGCTGCTTGAGATCGAAACTTATCGGGTCATGTCTTTACTGTCGCTGCCTGTTGCTCAAGACCTGCATCCAGATTTACTGGCGTGGGAATCAGAGCTTGCTGAAATCACATCCGCGATGACGGACGTTGTCGACGCCGATGAGCCTGAGCTGCTGGAACGCCTGACGGCGCTTCAGGCGGCGATTGAGAAAAACCATGCAAGGTCGCAATTTCGGTTTAATGCGGGTGAAGCCTATTACGAATTGGTGCGGCGACGAAACGAGGAACTTCGAGAAGAGCGTATAATAGGTATGCAGACGTTTGGTGAATTTATTGAACGTCGCTTGGCGCCGGCAATGAGCACCTGTCAGGCTGCCTCTCGGCGGTTGAATGCACTTTCGGCCGGGGTTGGCCGCGCCGCGCAATTGCTGTCCACACGCGTTGATATGTCGTTGGAAAAACAAAATCAGGCAGTGCTGGAGAGCATGAACAAGCGCGCGGAACTACAGCTGCGATTGCAGCAAACCGTTGAAGGTCTCTCGGTTGCGGCTATCACCTATTACGTTGTGGGCGTTATTGGTTACGCGTCAGGCGGTTTAGAACAGCTTGGCTTTGGCGTCGATCCTAAACTCGTCATGGGACTGAGCGCGCCGCTCGTGTTTTTGTTGGCGGCATTAGGCGTTTGGCAAGCGCGGAAGCGCCTTCGAGACAAATAGATTCCCGACCCTCGTGCCGCATTGAGAAGACCGCGTCCGTGCTTAAACAGGCCCGGGTTCGGGATTGGGCTGTTTCGCAAAGTGTTGGGTGCGGGGAGAGGATTTGAACCTCTGACCTTCAGGTTATGAGCCTGACGAGCTACCGGGCTGCTCCACCCCGCGCCAACGGACGCTCTCCACGGTGACTGTGCACATATCGAGAGCGAAGCGCGGGTATAGACAAGCCGATCGCGAGGCGCAAGGGGGCTGTGGCTTGAGAGAGATTTCATCGAGTGCAGTCGTAAAATTGACAGATTATACCGTTGCTTTTACCGCCGCGACCTCAGCGATGACTGGTGTCAGAATATCAGCGATGTCGCTTACGCCCGCATCATCGCCAATCATGTCCTGTCGGATTTCGAATGTAAGATGTTTGAATCCGCGCGGCGCAACATTGCGGTCGATCGTGTAGTTGAATTCGTGGGCGCTATAGGGCTCATTGTCGCCGATTGGCCATCCGGTGGCCGCGGACAGCAAATCAATAGCCCGAACCGTACTCGGTCGATCATGACGCGATAGCAGACTAATCGGCCAGGGGCGATCGGCTGCAGCGCCGCTCATACGTTTGGTGAAGCTGTGAACGGATACGACGAATGGCTGCACGCTGATCCGTTCTTGGAGTGAAGTGAGCGCGCCTTCAAGCATCGCGTGATACGCTTCATGATAGATCGCGAAGCGGTCAGCCCGATGGTTCGCGCTTAAATTAACATTGCCCGGGATTGGGGTCTGATCGCTTTGGGACGGAATAGCGTCGTTCGCGTCGGGTGATCTGTTCACATCGATCAATAGACGTGATGACGTGCAGAGGAATGCGGCGCCGTTGAGCCGCTCAGCGAGGGTTGTGCTCAACGCCGCGGCGCCGATGTCCCAGGCGATGTGCGTTTTTAGAATCTCTTGGGGAAGACCCAGCGCGTCGAATGGCGCTGGAATGTCGTTGGACGCATGATCGCAAAAAATGAAGAACGGACTGGCGCCAAAAGTTTTGAGGGTTGCGGGTTGGAATTGTCCTGTCATCGGCCGCTTATATAAATTGAACCGTAAAGAACCGTCGAGCCGAATCTTTGGTTGAGGTTTCAACAAAGAAAAACGCGGCGCTGGATAAACCAAACGCCGCGTCAGAGTGATCTCAATGCCCGCGCGCCGCCGGCCCCCCAGCTAACGGCGCGCCTCGGTATCGAGATTTAGAAGTCAGACGAGAAGCCAAGACCCCACCAAAAAGCGGTGTTCTCAGTCGCGTCACCGGACTCGCTGGCCCAGAACGTGCCGCCCAACGCAGTCGGCGTCGCCGTGCCGCCGAAACGACCGCCGACAAAGATCGAGCTGTCGTCGCTGAAAGCGTAAGAGACGTCAGCCGTCACAGCGCCGTAGAGGTAGTCTGCGTCGTCATCGTTATCGACAACGTAGCCAACCGTACCGCCGAGATCGAAGCTCGTTTTGTCAGCTACCGGGAAAGAATACCCGACGCCGCCTTGGATCGTCACCGTGTTGAAGTTGAAGTCGTGATAGACATACAAAGACGGCGAAAGCGGTGCGTCCAAAGAAACGCCGCCATAGATTTCGAACGTGTTGTTGCCTGTTCCGTCATCCTCAGAAAGAAGATCCAAGAAACCGGAAGCTGAATCAGGGAACGTGTACAGCGTGAAGCCGATGTCATAGGCCAGCGTTTCTGACAGCGAACCGCCATACCCGCCATAGATGTCCATCTCAGTGGTGCCAGCGCCCGTGTCGTCGCCGACCGGCAAGTTAAACCAAGAGCCGAGATAGAAATCGCCATAAGTCAGGTCGATCCCTGGCTGGATGCTGCTGTCGGCGAACTGGAAACCGCGGAAAACGTATTTTGATTCATATGCAATCGAGGTGGAAAGACCGACCTCTGCGTAGGCAGCCGACGACGTCGCGGCCAAGGCTGCAAGTGTAAGAATTTGGCGCTTCATTAAACCCTCCAAGTTTTCTAGAGCCCGATTGCGGGCACACCGAATCCGCCGGATCGGCGTGACCAGAAGGTGCTAAGTTTTTTTGCGACGCACAAGGGAGAAATGCGCGCAGCAACAAAAATGAGGGTGATTTCCGTTGGGGTGTCGCATTTTTGCACCTACCTCAACAAGCTTTAGCAGAAAATGCTGAAGTGGGTTTGAAAAAGACAATTTCGCGGGAATTATTATTGCAACGCGACAAATGACATAATAGCGTCATATCCTGTACACGCTTTTCAGCGTGCGTCATTGGCGTTCGGGCAGCGCCGTCAAATCAAAAACAAAGGTTGTTGAACAGATGAAATATATCGTCGCAATCGTAAAACCGCATCGGCTGGACGAAATCAGGGCCGCGCTCACGGGCGTCGGCGTTGAAGGCTTGACGGTTTCCGAGGTGAAAGGCTTTGGAAGGCAAAAAGGCCATAGCGAAGTCTATCGCGGAACTGAGTATCAGGTTGAATTCGTTTCCAAGCTTAAACTCGAAATCGCTGTAGAAGACGACAAAGCGGCCTCCGTCGTGGACGCGGTGCGTTTGTCAGCCAAAACCGATCGCATCGGCGACGGCAAGATTTTCGTTCTTGATCTTCAGGACGCCGTGCGAATTCGCACGGGTGAAACCGGCGCGACTGCGCTTTAGCAACTTCGCGCTCCTGGCGCCCTATGAAAATACTACAAGGATCCCACAATGATAAAAAAGTCTTTTGCGGCTTCGGCCGCCTTTATCGCCATTGCCGGACTTTCGCCAGCGGCCTTCGCGCAAGACGCGGCCGGGGCGGCCTCCGACACGTCAGTCTTCGTCTTCAACACGCTGCTGTTCCTTATGTCGGGAATGGTGGTGATGTTTATGGCGGCGGGGTTCTGCATGCTCGAAGCGGGGCTCGTCCGGTCCAAAAACGCGGCGACAATCTGTTTAAAGAACATAGCGCTGTATTCGGTCGCGGGGCTGATGGTTTGGTTGATCGGCTACAATCTGATTTACGGCGTGGAAACGGGCGGCTTGCTAGCCAATCCGTTCACGGACTTCCCCTGGAGGGCCGACGACTCTGATCCTGTCGGCGTTGGGTATTCGGCGGGCTCAGATTGGTTCTTCCAAATGGTCTTCGTGGCGACAGCCGCGTCGATCGTTTCAGGTACAGTCGCAGAACGCATCAAACTGTTTCCGTTTCTCATCTTTGTCGCCATCCTCACCGGCGTTATTTATCCCATTCAAGCATCTTGGGAGTGGGGCGGCGGTTTCCTCGACGCGAATTTTGGGTTTTCGGACTTTGCGGGGTCGACGCTTGTGCACTCAACCGGCGGTTGGGCGGCGTTGGCGGGCGCTTATGTGCTTGGTCCCCGCGCCGGCAAATATGAAGGCGGTAAGGTAACCCCCATTCCTGGGTCGTCCTTACCGCTCGCGACCCTTGGCACATTCATTTTGTGGCTTGGTTGGTTCGGATTCAATGGCGGCTCGCAATTGGCGATGGGAACGATTGAGGATGCGGCGTCAGTCTCGAACATTTTTGTGAACACGAATATGGCGGCCTGCGCTGGTGTTGTGACGTCGATTATTTTGACGCAGATCCTCTATAAGAAAGTGGATTTGACAATCGTTCTCAATGGCGCGATCGGCGGCCTTGTGTCGATCACGGCGGAACCTTTGGCGCCGTCAATCCTGCAGGCTGTGTTTATCGGCGCAATCGGCGGCGTTATCGTGACCGTTTCGATCCCGTTGCTCGATAAACTCAAGATTGACGATGTTGTGGGCGCTATCCCCGCGCACTTGTTCTGCGGCATCTGGGGCACGCTTATTGTCCCGCTTTCCAACGGTGACGCCACCTATGGTGGTCAAATTGTTGGCATTTTGATGATCGGCGCGTTCGTTTATATCGTAAGTCTAGCCTTGTGGTTTGCATTAAAATATACCATGGGGATCCGGGCCAGCGAGCAAGAGGAACGCGAAGGCTTGGACAAATCGGAACTCGGGCTCGAAGCGTATCCGGATTTTGCTTCGACTTGAGGCCCGAGCGCCCAGGTCGATCATTCGGATAAGGGGCGGCGCGCTCGGCGCGTCGCCAGGGTCTATGTAGATGCTTGAGTTCATCTCGCGCGACCGCGCGACACCCGAAAAAAGAGATCCCGGCGCCCGGCGCCGGGATTTTGACGAGATATATGAGCGCTTTTCGAATGAGCGCGCAGCCGAGCAGGCTGGGCGTTGCAGTCAGTGCGGCGTTCCCTTTTGTCAGCACGGCTGTCCTTTAGGGAACAACATTCCCGACTGGTTGAAGCTTGTTGCTGAAGGCCGCATGAAAGAAGCCTATGCTGTCTCGTCTGCCACCAACAATATGCCTGAGGTTTGCGGTCGTATCTGTCCGCAGGATCGCCTTTGCGAAGGCATTTGCGTCATAGAACAATCCGGACACGGAACGGTTACGATCGGCGCCGTCGAGCAGTATATTACGGAGACCGCATGGGACAACGGATGGGTGGAGCCTGTGCGGCCGCCCCAAGAGCGTCTGCAGTCAATCGGTATCATTGGCGCGGGGCCGGGCGGACTTGCCGCCGCGGAGGAGCTTAGAAAAGCCGGGTTCCAAATTACCGTGTACGATCGATATGATCGGGTCGGCGGCCTCCTCATTTACGGTATCCCGTCGTTCAAACTCGAGAAGCCGATCGTTTCTCGGCGTGCGGAGCATTTAGAGAAAAGCGGCGTCAAATTTCAAATGAACTTTGAGGTTGGCCGCGACGCGTCGCTTTCAGATCTTCGCGATGAACATGATGCGATCATCATTGCCACTGGCGTCTACCAAGCGCGAGACTTGATATGTCCGGGTTCTGGCAATGAGGGTGTTGCGGCGGCGTTGGATTATCTCACGGCGTCCAATCGCAAAGGGCTTGGCGATGATGTGCCCACATTCGACTCCGGCGCTTTGAATGCTGATGGCAAGAATGTCGTCGTTATCGGCGGCGGTGATACGGCGATGGACTGTGTGCGCACGGCGGCGCGCCAAGGGGCAAAATCGGTGTCTTGCCTTTATCGCCGCGACAAAAAGAACATGCCGGGCTCGGCGCGCGAAGTCGCCAACGCAGAAGAAGAGGGCGTTAAATTTGAGTGGCTCGCGCTGCCCAAAGCGCTTCTTGGAGACGCCGCGCGCGTGCGCGGCGTGCGTGCCGCTAAAATGGAACTGGGCGCTAAAGACGAGTCCGGACGGCGTGCGCCTGTAGAGATCCGAGGCAGCGAGTTCGACTTAGAGGCGGATCTCGTCATCAAGGCGTTGGGATTTGAGCCCGAAGATCTGCCAAATTTATTTGGCGAGCCAGCCCTTAAAACGACCGCCCGCGGGACGATCAAAGTCAATCCAGTGACGCTGGAGACGAATATTCGCGGCGTCTACGCGGTCGGCGATATCGTGCGCGGCGCATCGCTGGTGGTTTGGGCCATTCGCGACGGACGGGAAGCCGCGAACGCGATCATGCGCGATTTGGAGCACACGGCGGCAGAGTCAATCGCCGCTGAATAAGAAAAGGAAGCCTGACTGTGCGCGATGAGATTTCAACATATCTTTCGCGGCGCGACGCTCTTGTCGCGGCGAACGCATATGATCCGTCAGCGGAGCATGATGCGTGCGGCGTCGGCTTGGTGGCGGCATTGGATGGTGAGCCGCGACGCGAGATCGTGGATATGGGCATTGCCGCCCTCAAAGCAGTTTGGCACCGCGGCGCAGTAGACGCCGACGGAAAGACCGGCGATGGCGCGGGGTTACGCGTTGGCATCCCGCAATCTCTCTTCCGATCGTTTGTGGAGCGCACCGGCCATCATCCAGGCGCGGCGGAGATTTGTGTTGGCATGGTGTTTTTGCCGCGCACAAGTCTCTCTGCACAAGACGCGGCCCGGACGATTGTGGAAGCGGAGATCTTGCGCGCCGGGTTTTATATTTTCGGATGGCGGCAGGTGCCCGTTCAAGCGCGCTATCTCGGCGAGAAAGCCAATGCGAGCCGGCCTGAGATCGAGCAAATGCTCTTTTGTGATCGCCTCGGCCGCAACCGAGAGGAGCTTAATAGAAAACTATATATCGTCCGTAGACGCATCGAAAAACGCGCGGCGGAAATGGGCTTGCATGACTTATATATGTGCTCGCTGTCTTCGCAAGATGTTGTCTATAAGGGTATGTTCCTTGCGCAGGAGATCGATAATTTCTATCCTGACTTAAAAGACCCGCGTTTTGACTCGCGATTTGCGATTTTCCATCAGCGCTATTCAACGAATACAATGCCGGAATGGAAGTTGGCGCAGCCCTTCCGCATGCTTGCGCATAATGGCGAAATCAACACGCTCAAAGGCAACGTCAATTGGATGAAGAGCCACGAGATCCGGATGACGTCAGATGTATTCGGCTCGGATGACGAATCGATCAAGCCGGTTGTTCAGCCCGGCTCTTCAGATTCTGCAGCGCTTGACCAAGTTTTTGAATTGCTTGTGCGCGCTGGACGCACAGCGCCCATGGCCAAAACGCTGCTCATCCCGGAAGCGTGGTCCAAGCGGGCGGGCGCGTTACCGGAGAAATGGCGCGCGATGTACGAGTATTGCAACGCGGTTATGGAGCCGTGGGACGGCCCCGCCGCTGTCGCCGCGTTTGACGGCAGGTGGGCAGTCGCCGGCTTAGACCGAAACGGCTTGCGGCCATTGCGGTACGCTGTAACTGATGACGGCATTTTGGCGGTCGGGTCAGAAACCGGCATGTGCCCGCTTGGCGACAAAAAAGTCTTAACTCGCGGCGCGCTAGAGCCTGGACGCATGATCGCGGTTGATCTTGAAGAGCCGAAATTTTACGGCCCCGAAGAGATCCTCGATCGGCTGTCCAGCAGAAATCCGTACTCGGAATGGGTTGGCAATATTGTTGAGTTGGAAACGAAAATCTCGGCCCAATCAGAAACACGCCTTTACGAAAAGCACGCGTTGGTTCGCCGTCAAGCCGCTGCGGGCTTCGATTTAGAACTCATTGAGCTCATTCTGCACCCGATGGCCACTGACGGGAAAGAGGCGATCGGCTCGATGGGTGATGACACGCCTATCGCGGTCTTGTCCGAGAATTATCGTCCGTTATCGCACTATTTCCGGCAGAATTTCAGCCAGGTTACTAACCCGCCGATTGATCCGTTGCGCGAAGACGGCGTGATGAGCCTCAAAACGCGATTTAAAAACTTGGGCAACATTCTGGTTACGAATGAGACCCAGACTGATGTGTTTGTATTGGAAAGCCCGATCCTCACTAACGGCATGTATTCGGGACTGAAAGACTTCTTAGACGAACGCGTTGTTGAGATCGACTGCACTTATGATGCAGACGATATCAAAAATGACGGTAGAGCGCTGCGCGACGCGCTAGAACGCATAAAGAAAGATGCGCAAAAAGCGGTCGAAGAAGGCGCAGGGCATGTTGTCTTAACGGACGAGAACCAGGGCCCAGATCGAATTGCGACCCCCATGATCCTTGCGGCGGGCGGCGTCCATGCGCATTTAACCGCCGTTGGCCAACGTTCGTTCTGCTCCCTCATTGTACGGAGCGCTGAGTGTTTGGACTCTCATTACACAGCTGTGTTGATTGGCGTGGGCGCAACCGCGGTGAACCCGTATCTTGCGTTCGACAGCGTCTTGGACGCGCACACTCGCGGCTTGTTTGACGCCATGTCGCTAGACGCATGCGTCACCAACTATAAAAAGTCGCTCGAGGCCGGCTTGATGAAAATCATGTCGAAAATGGGCATTTCGGTGATCTCCGCCTATCGCGGCGGCTGCAATTTTGAAGCCCTCGGTTTGTCGCGAACCTTGGTCGAGCAATTCTTCCCAGGCATGCCGAGCCGCATCTCGGGCATTGGCCTCGCTGGCATTGAGGAGAAGTCCGCCGAAGTCCACCGCGACGCGTGGTCGGGTCAGGTCATTAAATTGCGCGTTGGCGGTTTCTATCGTCACCGCCGTCGGGGCGAACGGCACATTTTGGAAGCCGAGCTTGTTCGCGATTTGCAAATCGCTGTCCGCGAAGATGATCCCGAAGCCTATGGGCGGTACTCAGCAGCCCTGAAAGAGCAACAGCCTTCCCATTTGCGCGATTTGATGGTGGTGCGGCCCGTGGCCGAAGCGGTTGAGGTGGACAAAGTCGAAACCGCAAGCGACATCCGACGCCGATTTGTAACGCCAGGCATGTCTTTGGGCGCGTTGTCGCCAGAAGCTCATGGCGCGCTGAACATCGCGATGAACCGTATCGGCGCTCGCTCTGTTTCGGGCGAAGGCGGCGAGGTGCCCGAACGCTACAAGCCGACGCCCGAGGGCGACAACGCCAACTCCGCAATCAAACAGGTCGCCTCTGGCCGATTTGGGGTGACGGCTGAATATCTCAATCAGTGCCAAGAAATTGAGATCAAAGTCGCCCAAGGCGCAAAGCCCGGCGAAGGCGGCCAGCTGCCTGGATTCAAAGTGACCGAGTTCATCGCACGCATGCGTCACTCAACGCCGGGCGTAACGCTAATCTCGCCGCCGCCCCATCACGACATCTATTCCATCGAAGACTTGGCGCAGTTGATATATGATTTGAAGCAAATCAACCCAATCGCTCGCGTGTGCGTGAAGCTCGTTTCCGCCACTGGCATTGGTCCCATCGCAGCGGGCGTCGCCAAGGCGAAAGCCGATGTGATTTTGATTTCGGGCAATGTGGGCGGCACCGGCGCCAGTCCACAAACATCTATAAAATTTGCTGGCGCGCCTTGGGAGCTTGGGCTGGCTGAAGCTCATCAAGTGCTCACGATGAACGGCCTGCGTGAACACGTGACCCTGCGCACCGATGGCGGCATTCGCACCGGCCGCGATATCATTATTGCGGCGATGCTCGGCGCTGAAGAGTTTGGTTTTGGCACCATTTCGTTAGTGGCGCTTGGCTGTCTGATGGTTCGCCAATGCCATTCCAACACCTGCCCCGTGGGCGTATGCACCCAAGACGCGGCGCTTCGCGATCACTTCCCCGGCAAGCCCGAGAATGTGGTCAACCTGATGACCTTTGTCGCGGAAGAGACCAGGCAAATGCTGGCGGCGCTCGGGGCGCGCTCGCTTGAGGATGTTATCGGCCGCGCCGATCTTTTGGATCAGGTATCGCGCGGCGCACCGCATCTGGACGATCTCGACTTAAACCCAATTCTCACCCGTGTTGATGCCGGCGAGCGGCCGCAGCGATCGGTGCGGGGGACGCGCACGGAGGTGGGTGAAACCGTCGATCATCGCATCATGCCAGAATTGGCGCCGCTATTTGAGCGTCGCCAGCGGCTCGAGCTTTCTTATCCCGTGCAAAATACGGATCGGGCTATCGGCGCGCGCATCTCATCGCACATCGTTAAGACTTTCGGTTCCGACGAGCTGGCTGAGGGGCATTTGACCCTGCGCCTGCGGGGTTCGGCCGGGCAATCGCTCGGTGTGTTCGGGGCCAAAGGCTTGCGCATTGTCGTTGATGGCGATGCGAATGATTATGTGGGCAAAGGTTTGTCCGGGGCAACGCTTGTCGTGCGGCCAGCGGACGGCGACCGACGCGATGACGCAATTATCGGCAATACGTGCCTTTATGGTGCAACGTCCGGCGCGTTGTTCGCCGCGGGCAGAGCCGGCGGTCGCTTTGCGGTTCGCAATTCTGGCGCGACCACCGTTATTGAAGGCTGCATGGCCAATGGTTGTGAGTATATGACCGGCGGCGTGGCGGTGATTTTAGGTTCTGTCGGGGCCAATTTTGGCGCAGGCATGACCGGCGGCGTCGCGTATATCTACGACGAGACAGAGTCTTTCGAAGATGTCCTAAACCCCGACAGCATCGCATGGCGGCGGTTCGCCGACGATGATGAGGAATGCCGCGCGCTTGTCGAACGGCATTGGCGAGAAACCCGCTCCGCTAAGGCGCGGGAATTGCTGGATCATTGGGATCGCGCCAAGACGAAGTTCTGGGCCGTGGAGCCGCTGGAAATTCTTGCTAGAAAAGCGCAGACCGACGTGGCGCAATCTGCGTGACTTGCCCGAAAGGGCGCGACTCCTATATACGTCGTCACCCAATCGGCGCGGCGTACAAAAATGACGCAAACTGAAGAATTTTATCGAATACAGCGATTGCCGCCTTATGTCTTTGAGGAGGTCAACGCGCTTAAGCAAAAGCTGCGGACTGCAGGCAACGACATCATTGATCTTGGCATGGGCAATCCGGACATGCCAACGCCGCCACATATCGTCGAGAAGCTCGTCGAAACAGCGCGCAATCCCAAGGCTCATCGTTATTCGGTGTCGAAAGGCATTATCGGATTGCGCCGTGCTATGTCGCGATATTACGAGCGCCGCTTCGACGTTAAGCTTGATCCGGATACCGAAGTCATCGCGACAATCGGATCAAAAGAAGGCTTTGCTAATTTAGCTCAGGCGATAACCGGCCCCGGCGACGTGATCTTGTCGCCAAACCCCGCTTATCCGATCCACGCCTATGGGTTCATAATCGCTGGCGGCATGATCAAAGCCGTACCCGCTTTGTCGCCGGAGCAATATCTTCGCGGGCTCCATCAAGCGGTGCGTGAAACGAAGCCTGTTCCTAAGGCCATGGTGCTGAACTACCCGTCAAATCCGACGGCGCAAACAGTTGATTTGGAATTCTACAAAGACGCGGTCGCCTTGGCGCGAAAACACGACATTGTTCTCCTCTCGGACTTAGCCTATGGCGAAGTCTTCTTCGATGACCCGCCGCCGTCTGTATTGCAGGTCAACGGCGCCAAAGACGTCGCGATCGAGGTGAACTCGCTCTCCAAGACCTTTGCGATGGCGGGCTGGCGTGTCGGCATGGCTGTCGGGAACGAGCGGCTTTGCCGGGCTTTAGCGCGGGTGAAGTCTTATCTAGATTATGGAGCGTTCACGCCGATCCAGGTTGCAGCGGCTGCCGCACTGGATGGTCCGTGGTCCTGCGTTGAAGATATCCGCGCGACCTATCGTGAGCGCCGGGACGTTCTGATCGAACATTTCGCTAATGCGGGATGGGAGATCCCTGTGCCGTCTGCGTCCATGTTCGCTTGGGCGCCAATCCCGGAAGACTACCGCGCAATGGGCTCGGTTGGGTTCTCCAAACTCCTCATTGAGCGCGCCGATGTGGCGGTTGCGCCGGGGCTCGGTTTTGGCGAAGAGGGCGACGGTCATGTGCGTATAGGGCTGGTGGAGAATGCGCAGCGCATTCGCCAAGCCGCCCGAAATATTAGGCGTTTCCTGCAAACCACTTGGCCAATTGGCGAGGAAGCGCCGGCGGGCACTTGACGGGCCAATTTTCCTCTATACATGTGGTCGACCTCATCAAGACCAGCCGAGGGACGGGCCCGTTGACGCTGGGGCAACCGCCGCAACCTGTGACCAGGGAACCGGAAAGGTGCCAAATCCTTCAAGACCGTCGTGAGGCGGGCTTGAGAGATGAGACGGACGAGTGAACAACGTTCTCATCCGATCTGGTCTCTAAAGGAAATCCTGGTGAGGGCGGCGGTCTTCGGGCCGCTTAAGGCGAGCAGGGATTTCGATGGCGGATACAGCGCACACAGAACAGGGGAAGAGCGAGGGACTTGCGCAGCGCGCGGTCGCTGGCGAGAGGAATCCGCCCTTTGTGGACGCCGACGCCCCGCTGCTGAACGATTTTCATCTCGAAAGTGGCGAACGGCTGTCCCACCCGAAACTCCGCGTGCGCGTTTACGGCGTTCCCGCCAATCCGGTCATTGCGGTGGCGGGCGGCATTTCGGCGGGGCGTGCGGCTGCTGACACCGCTTCGGACAAAGGTTGGTGGCGCGAGATTGTTGGCGCCGGCGCGGCGATCGACCTTAATGCCTATCGAGTCGTCGCATTTGATTTCTTACCGAACCCTGGCGAGATCGCCTCGACCATTACAACAGGCGATCAAGCGCGCGCCTTTGCCCATGCGCTCGACACGTTACAGATCGATCGGCTGTATAGTTTTATCGGCGCGTCTTATGGGGGCATGGTCGCCCTCGCTTTCGCAGAAGCATTTGCCGATCGTGTCGACCGGCTTTGCATTATCTCGGCGTCTGATCGGCCGCATCCCGCGGCGACGGCAGTTCGCGGCATACAGCGCCGTATTATCGATTTTGGGACAAAAGTTGGCGAACCCGATGAAGCCGTGTCGCTCGCGCGTCAGCTCGCCATGACGACCTATCGAACGCCCGAAGAATTCAAGGTTCGCTTTGACAGCGCACCGTCGCCAAAAGCGGGCGACCCCTACGCCGTATGCGACTATCTTATGTCACGAGGCGCCGCCTTTAGCATGGACCCGAAGCGCTATTTGACGATGTCCGACTCGCTTGATCGCCATCGCATCGACCCAGCTCAAATCAAAGCGCCAGCCCTTTTCGTTGCGGTGACGAGCGATGGATTGGTGCCCTTGGAAGATATCCGCGCCTTGGCGGAAAAGGCGCCGAACGGCGCGTTCGCGCAGCTTGCATCGCTTTACGGCCATGACGCTTTTTTGAAAGAAACAGAAAGCGTCAGCGCGCTGATCCGAGACTCATTAAAGGAGAAGAAGTCATGAAAAAAGGGGGCCGCCTTGAGACCCGCGCCGCCACTGCAGGGGTTGCAGAAGACAGTGAATTTGGGGCCGTATCGCCACCGGTTCATCTGTCCGCAAACTTTGCGTTTCGCGATCCGGAGATCAAACCGACCTACGATTACACGCGGTCCGGCAACCCGACGCGCGCCCAATTGGAAGAAGCGCTTTGCTCGTTAGAGGGCGCCGCGCAAGGGGTCGTTACATCGTCGGGCATGGCCGCTGTCGATCTGGTGATGTGTTTTGTTAATCCTGGCGATATCGTTGTGGCGCCCCATGACTGCTATGGCGGGAC
>JBCDBM010000073.1:0-14296 GCA_039183665.1 Pseudomonadota bacterium
ATCAGGAAAGCGGCTACAATATTTCAGAACTCGATTTGTATTGTAATGGCTGCTTCGCCTCAGGCATTAATTTTGGCGCTAGCATCATCAGCCTGTTTTATGGCGAGGGCGACTACAAAGAGACAATCAAGATTGCTGTTCTGTGCGGTTGGGACTCGGACAATCCGGCGGCTACATGGGGTGGTCTCTTGGGGTTCATGCTTGGCAAAAGCGGCATCGAAAAGGTATTCGATAAGCGGTTATCGACGCAGTTTGATATCCACCGCACCCGCAAAGGCTTTCCAAACCAAGGGCTCGATAACTTCGACGCGATGGCCCTAAAAGGCGTTTTCATCACCGACCGCGCGGTACAAGAACGTTTGGGCGGCGGCGTCGATCTTGAAAGAAATGTCTGGATGATCCCGCGGCCGTAACGCTTAGCGGCACAATGCGTCGCCGACGATTACGATCTAACGCGCAATCGTCGGTCACCATCGTTATTATTAACCGCGCAGATAACCGACGGCATAATTTGTGATGATTTGCATACCGGCTTCATTCACACTGTCGTACCCAATCATCAAGACACGCGGCAAGTCTCTCTCCTTGAATCCTTCTGAAGCAATAGCGCGCGTTAGTGGCCATTGATCCTTGCGGACGGCCTTGCCATACAACTCCAACCCGTAATCCAAATAACCGAGCTCGAACGCTTCGATCGCCGATTCTTGGGCGTAGAATCTGTTGTTGCCAAACTGAGGCGCGTTCTCGTCCGACGCCAAACCGCGCTCAAAGAGCTCTCCAATCATTGATTTTACTCTCGAGTCATTGCCGGCCTTTGCGTGGGCTTTGATGAGTGATTTGGAGAGCGCCTGCTCTAAATTGGCGGTAGGATTCGGATGATATTTCGCCTTCAAGGCTTCGACTTTGTCGGGCATGCCCTGCTCCGCATACGCTTGAATTGCTTGCGTTGCGTAACTCGCTTTAGTCCGCGCGTCCTGGGGCGAGGCGTCGATAACGGCTTCCAACTGATCGATTTTTTCCTGGTCGATCATTTCTCGAATCAGGTTGTTGTAATAGTAAGCGCCAGCATCATTGGGCGATGCTTCAGCCATCGTCGTGATGGCCAACTCAATTTCATCAGCAGCAACCGCGGCTTTTACGAATTGGGGAATGTGATGAGAACCGTAACTCGTATTGGACAGAGCAGATACGCGCATGATCTCTAAGTCGTTGTCGGCCATCGCAAGCAGAAAGCGATAGTCGGCGGTCGGGCTCGGCGTTCCCGTGGCCGTCGACATTTGCGCCGCGATTTCATCCGCTTTGTCCAAAGCAGCTAGCGCTGCTTCTTCGTCGCCTAGTTTTTGATGAATAAGCCCGATATAGCTGTACGCACCAATAGCGTTTCGTTGCTCTGTACTGTCTTTTCTCCACGCGCTTGCATCGAAACCATCCATCAAGGCTTGGATTTTTGCCAGCGTATCGCGCGTCGCTGCAGCGGTATTGTCAGCAGGCGCCGCGAAATACTCCGCAATGGTCTGTTGCATCGCGATGCTTCTGAAGTCTACGCGGCCGTTGTTTTTCGATAATCCTAAATTGTCGGTCATAAACTGAAGACCGCGCCACAAATGGGTAATGGCGCGTTGTTCTTCAAATCGCGGCTGTCCTGAGGTTGCCTTGGCGAGATTAACACCTTCGTCGACCGCGCCGCCCGCGATCAAGTTTCCGCCGGTTTCGAGTGTGTTGCTGATCCGGAATCCGAGGTCCTTCGTGACATACTCATACTTTGCAACGGCTTTTGTTGGCTCATTCATTCGGCTGTACGCGTTGACGAGCGTGAGCGCGATGGTCGCTTTCGTGTTGGCGGGCATGGCTTCAACACTCAACAGCGTCTCTAGTTCTGCGATGGCGGGTCCCCATCCATCTTTTAAATCGGGCGTATTGGGAATCTGCGCGATCCTGTTGGCGCGGTTGGACATGCTCGTCGGCTCCGCTTCCACATAGGCCGTTATCGCTCGCTCGACTAAGTCCGGCTTATCGCAGGCCGCAGCGGCGAAACCGACTTGAACCAGCTCGTCCGCATAAAGCCGCGCGTTGATGCGTTTGCTTTCAAGTGCGGTCAAAGCGGCGTCGAACCCATCGCTGCAAACCACCGCAACGTTGCCCGCGCTGCCCGAAACCGCGGAACCGTCCTCCTGGAAAACGGCCGACGTGAGAGGCAAAAGACACTCAACGGTCGGCGATGCGTAGCATGACGCACGCTCGGCCAATCGGTCTTTCTCTTGCGTGACGCGTGCGAGCGACAATCCCGAAACACTCTGTCCTGCCGCAAGGGACTGCCCGACCGGCGTTTCCGGATAATCCTCGACGATCGCTTCGAGGTCTTCGATAATGTCTTCATATTCTGAAACGCGCTTCACAGGGTTCATATTCTCTGTGGCCTCTTGCCACTTCGCGTTCGCGGATTCCAAGGCGCCCGCCGCCCGCTCTGAGGGGTCGCCGCCACAAGCCGAAAGCGCCATTATGGCAATTACAGAAATCAACGCGGGAGTTTTCATCTTCAAATCCTGATCAGGTTGTCAACATCAATGCCGCAGTGCTTACCGGGGCGGAGTGCTTTGGGTGTAGGTGTTCACTGCTCATAGCCGGAATAATAATCAGGTGGCCCTGCACTGCAATACACAGTTATTTTATTCATTCTCAGCGCCCAATACGCTCCTTACTAAGTCCACATAGCGACGTTTCATCACGGCAGCCGAGAGGCTTTCAATTTGATCACGGCGTTCGGATAAACGTTCATCTTTGGTACGCTCATCCTCGAGCCCCGCCTTGAGAGCATTAGATACCGCGTCCGCATCACCGACCGGGCAAAGGGCGCCAAAAGCGCCGCGGTCCAGCACCTCGCGCGGACCAAAATCACAATCCGTCGCGACGATCGCGACTCCGCTGGCAAGCGCTTCTGCACAGACCAATGAAAACCCCTCATGAATAGATGTAAGCGCGAAAACGTCTGCTCGCGCCAAATAAGCCTCCGGCGTATCGAAAAATCCCGGCAAAAATACGCGATCGGCGACGTTTAGCTGCGAGCATAGGCCTTCCAGTACTTTCCGTTCACTGCCCTCGCCTAAGATCAAAAGATTCGCAGGCGTATTATTCTTTATCTTCGCGAACGCCGTGATCAACGTTGAGAAGTCTTTTGCGGCTTCCAATCGGCCAATCCCCAAAATAACTGGCGCGCTAAAAATCGCCTCATGAGCGGGATCAATCACCGCACCAGGATCGGGCGCGCGCATAGGGGCGTTGTAAATTGTTTCAACTCGGTGATCTGGCCACCCAAAAACCTGCGCGACCTGACGAGACAGATCATTCGATACCGTCACGATACGCGCCGAATTTTTGTAGAGGGCGCGCTCTAATCCCAAACCAAATGTGCGGCGAAACCACCAGCCGCTACGCCCGCCCCCATAAACGGCATTATGGATGGTCGTGATGACAGGAATATTACGAAAAACGAGATTACCGAGCCCGGCGGTTAATGTGGCCGTATGGACAATAGACATGACAGCGCGCGGCCGACGGCGACGCAAATATCCGAGCCACTGGGGCAGCGCTAGAATCTCCGTAACCGCATTGAGATCAACTGTTTTGAACCCCGGCGTCGGTCGGTCTTTCATGGGCCCGTGGCGACAGGATACGACAAGCTCCGTGTCGAGCCCGTTTGCGGCAAAAGTTTCGGCTAAGAAAAACGCCACCCCCTCCGCACCGCCGCCCGCATAAGACGGGAGGAGAATGGCAACATCGGGTGTTTCGCCGGGGCCTTCGTTGTGCGTCGATTTTGCGATGGCCTCAGACACCTGCTAAGCTAAAAAGATAAGGTCGTTTCACGGTCTTATAGGCTGGCGCCGGCGCAACGCAATCTGAGGCGCGCGAAAGAAGAGAAACGCCAGCCCATGGCCGCAATTTCAAATCATTGGCAGTATTTAGGCTCGTGACGCTTGCCCGCCGCGTTTCAGATTTAGCGCAACGCGCTCGAAGCGCCGCCGAGGCTTTGGGCGCCGCCATCTCGCCCGTCCAACGCGTTTGGATATCGCGCGCTTTCAGCGCCGGGTTTTTAGCGTTGGTCTTTTTCATGCTTTGGCGAGAGCTTAAAGACACGGATTGGGCGGCGGTGGCGAATGCCCTGCCCACTGCCCCCGCCTTCTATCTGCTCTTCTTCCTGCGCTTCATGCTTCTACCAGTAACGGAGGCTAGTATTTACGGCGCCATATGGCGTAAAAATTTGATTGGTCACTTTGGCGCCTTCTTGAAAAAACGCGTGCTCAATTTTTCCGTTGGCGGACAATTGGGCGACGCATGGTTCATCTTTTGGGCTGGCCCCACCTTTAAACTGAAAAAGCGAGAAATTTTCTCAGCCGTAAAAGATGTGACTATCCTCTCAGCGGCCGCGTCAAACGCCGTCGCCGCCGTTATGTTGGTGGGGTTCGCGCTCTTTGGCGATCCGAGCATGATGGGAGCGTGGGGCGATGACATTTTGCTCGTAATCACAATTGTTGTGGGCGCGGGATTAGCGCTTAGCGCCGCCCTCATCTGGTTTCGCGGCGGGCTTATCAAGCTTTCGCGGAGAAACATCTGGATTGCTTTTGGCGGTCATGCCGTCCGGTCGATTTTGGCTGTGGTGCTGCTTGCTGGGCAATGGTCGGCCGGCTTGCCCGGTGTCGCGTTTGTGGCTTGGTTCAACCTATTGATTATCGAATTACTGGTTACCCGAGCGCCATTTATTCCGGGCAAAGACCTCTTGTTTTTATCGCTCGCATTGACGCTCGCCCAGTCAATCGACGCTCCAGAAGCCGCCGTCACTGCATTGTTCTTATTCAATGCCGCGTTGTCGCAAGTCGTCTCCGGCCTGTCCTATGTTGTCGGGCTGTTGTGGCGCAAAGACGAGGCGCCGGCAGCGACCAAGACCAGTGACGGGCTTTAGTTTTCGAGGGCTGGCATCTTCTCAAACTCGGTTTGCAGCGCTTCAATGAGTTCAGGATTTTCTGTGGCGACGCGCGTCAACGCATCAGCAAGCCGCGTTTGTTCGCTCAAAAAGTCTTGCGCATGCTCAATATACATCGCGGATTTTTGCACAGCGGTGAGTTCTTCAAAGGCGTCTGCAAGCGATGTCATATCGTCATTGAGCCCGGCGATTGTCTCTGCCGCCTCTTGCGCTGAAGGTTCATCTGTAACGCCTTCGATTGCAGCGGCAAATTTTGATAAGATCTCCAGGTAATCATCAGCGATCTGCGAGGCCTCGGCGCCGGAAACTGCCCCAACCACATCAGGGGTGTCTGCGTTGTCTGCCGCCGGTCCGCTGTTTTGTTCTTGCTCCGGTGAGATGCCGCCAGAACTCGCATCATTCTGCCCACCGCACCCTGCGATCGGTAAAACGGCCAGGGCGCTCAATATGGTTATCGCTTTTAGCATTCCGGTCCGCTCCCTTGGAAATTTAGAACTCAATGCGCATGCCGTCATAGGCTGGTTCAACGTGAGACGGCAATTGCGCTTTCAGCGTTTGATAGTCCATGTGAACATGCAAATTCGTTAGAATTGCGCGCGCCGGTTTCACGCGTTCGATCCACTCAAGCGCCATGTCGAGATGGGCGTGGGTCGCATGGGGCTTGTACTGAAGCGCATCCACAATCCAGGTGCCGACGCCCTCTAACGCGTCAAAACTCTCTTCAGGCAAGCCCACAACATCGCTGGAATAGGCGACGGAACCGAAGCGGAAACCCAGGGAATTGACCCGGCCATGATGTTGGAGGAACGCAAGAGCGGGAATCTCGCCTGAGGGGCCGTCAATTACGAATGGATCGCCCATTTTGGGCATCTCAATGTACTCTAAAATCGGCGGATAATAATCGCCCTGTTTTTGGCGAAAACAATAACTAAACCGATCTAACAAAACGCCGGCAGTGCTTTCGTCGATATAAACAGGTACGCGCCGCCGCATTTGCAGCGCCAACACGCGCAAGTCATCAATGCCATGGCATTGGTCTGCGTGGTCATGCGTATACAAAACTGCATCAAGGCGCTTGCAGGTGGCGGCAAGCAGCTGCGCGCGCATGTCGGGCGATGTGTCGACCAGCACAGAGGTCACATGATCGCGCGCAAATCCGAGTTCGGCGTGCGCGCGCTCCACAAGCACGGAGCAGCGCGTACGTCGGTTTTTTGGCTCACCGGGATCGCAAGCCCCCCAATCGCCTCGGCCGTCCGCCCCGCCAAATCGCGGGACGCCGCCCGATGAGCCGCTGCCGAGGATCGTTATAGCAAAAGTACTGGTGTTTGTCATTGAACGGAGTGATTTCGATTTGCGCGCGAGAATAAGCGATAGAAATTATCTGTTGTGACTTGCGCAATCTCATCCAAGGAGACGCCTTTTACGTCCGCAAGCTTTTCAGCCACATGAATCAACAGCGCTGGCTCATTGCGTCGCCCGCGCTTAGGAACCGGCGCCAGATAAGGGCAGTCCGTCTCGATAATAACACGGTCCAGCGGCGTTTCACGGGCCACAGCACGCACCTCCTCTGCGTTTTTAAAGGTGATTATGCCTGAAAATGAGATGTAACCGCCAAGCTCCAGCGCTGTTCTCGCAAGCTCTAACCCGGAAGTATAACAATGCATCAACGGCGTAAAAGCACCCAGGGCATATTCTTCTTTTAACATCGATTGCATATCTTCATCGGCGTTACGCGAATGAATGATGAGCGGCAAATTCGTTTCGCGAGCAGCCTCAACATGGGTTCTAAACACGGGGCCCTGGGTGTCCCGTTCCGAATACTCATAATGATAATCGAGGCCGCATTCGCCAATGCCAACAACTTTGGGATCGGCTGCCAATCCAATGAGATCTGCAGGCTTCAGATCCTGCGCCTCTTTCGCATAATGCGGGTGCACCCCAACGCTGCGCCAAATAAAATCATGCGCGTCGGCGATTTGCTTCACCGCGCTCGTTGACTCCAACCGATCAGAGATAGAAACCATCGTTGAGACGCCGGCCTCAAGCGCCGCTGCAATAACCGCATCCCGGTCGTCGTCATACTGTTCAGAGTGCAGATTAACGTGACTATCGACGAGCATGACATCCGTTCCGCAATTACGACGCGTCTAAGCAAGCGCGGTAGTCATGCGCTAACGCTGAAATCAACTGTCCGCGGTCAAGATTGAGCGAAACACCGCGCCGGACAAGTGCGGAGAGATGGTCATGCGCCGCGGCGTAAGCGCTGGCCCTCGCCTCGCCCTGAGCCGCCGCTTGCCGCGCATCGCGCGACAACCGCCCCATTAGGAGCGATTGGAACAACGTCCAACGATCATCGCCAGCTTTGCCAGATAGCGCGGATGCGACAGGCTGCAAGCCGCGCTTTGACGCCGCGGCGGCCAGAAACCTATCAACCAGCTTAACGCATTCCGCGCCGCCGCCAGCCGCTAATTCTAGCGCGTAACCGGGCCGGCCGTCGGCGTGTTCGGCGATAAAGGCAGCTTCCGCCGCAGAGCAATCAGTCTCTTCCTCCAACAACGCCGTGATCTCAGTTTTTTGCAGAGCGCGCAGCTCTAGGGTTCTGCACCGAGAGCGGATCGTGGGGAGCAATCTGCCTGGCGCCGCAGAGAGCAACAACAACAACGCGCCGCGAGGAGGCTCCTCTAAAACCTTCAGCAAGGCATTAGCAGCGTTTCGGTTCATGTCGTCCGCTGTGTCCACAATGGCGACGCGCGCGACGCCAAAAGCAGATGTATGGTTAAGAAATTGGGTTAATCGCCGAACGGTTTCAACAGTAATATCAGACTGATACTTAGATAATTTCTCATTCCACTGGCGTTCAGCGACGAATAAATCAGGATGGGCGCGGTTGGCAATGAGATTACAACTCTGCGCGTTGGCGACGACAGCCAGACCGCTGCTGTCCGTTAGGCTCTCTGGATCAAGAGCCGCGCGAGCGATCCGATAGGCGAGCGTGGCTTTTCCAGCCCCTGCGGCGCCGGAAATTATCCAGCCGTGGTTGAGAGCCCCCGCGGTCATTGTCGCGCGGATGCTTCGCTCCAGATCGGTGCGTCCAACTTGAGTAAGGCGCGAATAAGGCGGCGCAAGGTAAGCTTCCATTGCCAGCGTATGTAAGCGCTTTTGCCCCTGAGCGGTAGGCGCTTATGTGGTGAATAAATGCGACAAGCGCGCCTTTAAAGCCGCGGCGATTTGCGCTGCCGTTGAGTCTTTCGTGTCGGAGGCGTCTATCACGACACAGCGCGCCGGCTCGGCTTTGGCGATTTCCAGGAATCCGCGGCGCACCAGTTCATGAAAATCTTCTCCTTTCGATTCAAAGCGCGTTTCACCGTCATCGGAATGCGCTCGCCCCAATCCGCTTTTGGGCGGGAGATCGAGAATGAACGTGATATCCGGGCGCAATTCTCTAAGGGCGAGGCGCTCAAGGACCTTTACCGGATCGCTCCCCAACCCACCCGCGACACCTTGATAGGCCATGGTTGAGTCGTGAAAGCGATCGCAAATCACCACCGCGCCGCGATTAAGCGCAGGCTGGATGGTTTTCTCAATGTGATCGACCCGCGCGGCGTACATAAGTAAAGCCTCCGCGATAGGAGACCAGCGATCGGCGGCGCCTTTTACCAGTAGCTTTCGAATTGATTCGGCGCCCGGCGATCCGCCAGGTTCTCGGGTTGTGACGACTTCAACGCCAGCGGCCCGTAGTCGCGCTGCTAATCGCTCGATCTGTGTAGATTTGCCAGCGCCGTCACCCCCTTCAAATGTTATAAAGGCGGGCTTAGCGGTCATCGGAAACCTTTCGCTTACTCAGACTCAGCGCTCGTTTCATCAGCCGGCGGTTTAAGAAGCAACGCTTTTGCAGCCATGCCAATTTTACCTAAAGCGCTCAGCTCGCGAATCGCGAGCCCAGCATACAATGGATATTCCTTCGGCTTGCCGCTCGGCGCGACAACTCGCAAATAGCCGATTTGTTGGTCCTCGCGAATGGGCGCGGCGACAGGGCCCTCATAGACGACTGTGGCGGCAACCTCATCAAACTGTGAGCGATGAAGGATCATATCCACTTTGTCTTTGACAATCAGCGGCGCGGTTCCTGATTTCCCCTTGAAAACCAATGCCTCACCCACGATGTCGCCGGGCTCATAAAGAGTCTTTTCGTCAAAATCGTTAAACGCTATCCGCATTAATCGGGTCGCTTCTTGCGTTCGATCGCCGCTAGAGGTCATGCCGTTAAACGCAATAATGCGTCGCTCGCCGCCGCGTACGGCCGAACCCACAAGTCCATATCCGGACTCTTCTGTATGACCCGTTTTCAGCCCGTCCGCGCCATCAAACGTCTCAAGCAATGGGTTTCTGTTGGACTGCTGAATATTCTCCCAAGTGAACCGGCGCTCAGAAAAAAGCGCATAGTAGTCTGCAAACTCATTAACGATTTTGCGTGAGAGCCGCGCCAGATCCTGCATGCTCATTTTTTGGTTGGGATCCGGCCATCCAGTAGAATTTGCAAAAGTAGAGTCGGTTAAGCCCCATTCGCGGGCTTTCGCATTCATCAACTCCGCAAAGGCTTCTTCCGAACCCGAGATATTCTCCGCGATCACAATACAGGCATCATTCCCTGACTGGATGATCACGCCACGGAGCAAGTTTTCGAGCGTTATTTGCGTATCGACGCGGACCCACATCTTCGAGCCCTGTTTGCGCCAGGCTTTTTCACTAACGTCGAACTTGTCGCCAAGGGCGAGCGAGCCATTTTTCAAGCGCTCAAAAACAATCGCGATTGTCATGAGCTTGCTCATGGAAGCTGGCGCCGTGGGGATACGCGCGTTCTTTTCGTAGAGGATATCGCCCGTGCGATAATCCATGATGATCGCATATTCAGCTGATGTGGTTACTGGCTGGCCCGCCGCTGCAACGACGTTCGCGCCCCAAACCGCAATGGCGCATAGAAAAACTTTTACCGAGGACACAAACTCGTCTCCGCCTCTCACCCGTCACAGCGCACAATCGATGCCGCCGGCGTTTACTACCAATCGCTTTGGCCACAAAACGTGATGCCGATTAGGGCCTCAGCGTCACCAAAGCGGCGTCACCATAGCCTGCTTCGCGAGCCGTCTCCAAGCGCTCCGACGCGATTTCCCGGCTCGCGAAGGGGCCGATATGGATCTGATAAAGCGCGGCGGATTCCTCTGGCGTCACCCGCGTCAATCGTAACGAGCCGAGCTTCGCAAGCGCATCCGTCATGGCGCTCGCGTCGGCGACTTTCGAGAGAGCAATAACCCGAATGATAAAGAGCTCCGCCGGCGATCCGGCTATCTCGACAGGGTCAATCGGCTCAATTTTCGCCATGCCCAGGAATGGGGGCTGAGCGCCAGACTCCAGAGGCGCCTCTGTACTCATGACCTCAATCGACAAGTCTTGAATGATATCAGCAATTTCGTCGCGCTCTGGCCTTGCTGCGGGACCCGATGGCGTTTGGGCGGCCGGCTTAGGAGGCGACGCCTGGGCCATGCGCGCCCGTGAAGGAAGGGAGGCCGCAGAAACATAGCGCACCCGCACCTGGGTAAGCCCCTCCCCTTCAAAACCTAGCCTACGGGCGGCTTCTCGTGAGAGGTCAATGATGCGGCCATGGGCGAATGGCCCGCGATCGTTCACCCGAACACGCACCCGGCGCCCATTGCGCAGATTTTCGACCTCGACAATCGACGGGAGCGGCAGCGTGGTGTGCGCCGCTGTCATGCGGTTCATGTCAAAAACTTCGCCATTAGCGGTGAGCCGGCCGTGAAACTGCCGACCATACCAAGACGCCGTGCCTACCTCGTCATAATAGGGGTCAGCGCGCGGCGTATACCAGCGACCCTTCACCTTATATGGCGAGCCGATTTTATAGTGGGGATTTGGCGCTGCGGGACCGCGCGGGCTCGTGGAACAAGCGGCGAGCAAGACGGCGAGCCCCATGAGGCCCAAAACGGGCAGTCGAAAAAACGCCGCCATAATTAACTCCGAGACAAACTTGACCGGTCGATCGATAAGCGACTCGATAGCAGACGGCAATTATCGGTCCGTTAAGGATACCCAAACGCAGATGAGCCCTATAATGACGCTTGAATTCCCTGGCCGCCTCGCTCTAAGAGGGGCCTAAGTCGACACGCAACACCTGGAGGGGTGGCAGAGTGGTCGAATGCGGCGGTCTTGAAAACCGTTGAGCGTGTGAGCGTTCCGTGGGTTCGAATCCCACCCCCTCCGCCATGATTTCGCCTACCGACAATCTCCGCGCGATCTCCTCTGCACGGGTGGTCTGATCGGTCGAGCCGCCTGAACGGCTTTGGCGTTGCGATTTCCAACTTTCCTTCCGGCCGCCAGTTTACCTGTCCAATGCTACTGATCTGCTGAGCTGGCGAACGGGCCGAGCGGTCGATGCGAAACGGCAACATCCCTTGCGCATTAAGATGGCTCGGCCGCACTAACCCGCATGTGCCTCTCGAGCCACTGACACAAGGCGACAGACGAACGGGCGAGATTGAATAGTTGTTTAAAGCGGCTTGATCTTAATGCTGCGGATGTAAAACTCAGATCCTTTGGCTTGAATGCCGACGCGCCCTGAGGTCAACGTGACCGTATCGAACGTTACCTCATCGAGAACGACGATTTCATCGTCAGCATATCCTTCTTCGCCGTTGATCAGGTGACGCGTTCGTCCGTCTTCAACAATAATCTCCGCGACATTCCAGTCAGTGAGTGAGTCGTGCGGCCCTCCAGACGCGCCGCCGGCGCCTTGCCAAGCGCCCGCCTCGCCTTGGCGCATCTGATATAACGCGCCGCGCGGGAAACCGCCGAAGTCGTCTCCATTGGGCAATGGGAAGGGCGGATTTTCGGCATCGATCGTGAAGCCGATCTCTTCTGCACTTCCATAACGAGCGATCGACGTATCTGCCGGATCTGCCGGGCCTGGTTCGCCGAACAGCTGATACAGAATGCCAGACGTGGGAAGGTTGTCGCGCCGATTAAATTGCTCAGTACCCCACTTATATTCAAGAACGAAGTGATAATTCACAACGCTGTCTTTCGTCATCAGCAATGCATCATCGATCGTTCCGGGTTCAGGGCCGTAAACCTGGATCAGGCCGTCATCGGTGAGCGAGAAAACCTCTTGGTCGCCGAAGGAAAAGAGACCCTTACGCGCAATCCAAACTTCTAGATTTTCTGGCGCACCGCCGTCAAACAGCGTGATCCAGCCGTCATCGGCATCCATCGCGGCGTCAATGGTCGGCTCGTCGGGGGCCTCTACAGTGACTTCCGCCGCCTCGTCCGCTGCGCCGCATGCCGCCAACGCTATACTTGCCGAAATCGCAACACAGGTGCGGGTTGCGGTTCCAATGCCCATACCAAAGTTCCTTATCGCGTCGATCACACGTCTCTCCCATACTGTATCAAAAGTTTCGGGGTCACACTGCTCGCGCGTGCAAGTCCGTGTGACCCCGAAATACATTGGTCGCCGCTGCGGTTCGCCTACGGCGTCGTTTAGCTTAGCTGCCGTACTTGACCGTGCATCCGTAAGAGCGCGTCTCGGCGTCTTCGATCGGCTGGCCTGCAGAAATCGACGTTAGCGCCGCGCGTACATAGTTGTTCGCACCATTGAGGCTCTTGGGGTTGGCTGAGGGCTTGTCATCGATGCCGCCTTTATAAACCAGCGTTCCGTTTTCAATGACGTACATATGCGGCGTTGTTCGCGCATCATATAGCCTGCCAATCTCGCCAGTTTCGTCCAACAGCGTCGCGGTAACCGTAGCGCCCCTTTCTTCATTTAGCTCGATTGCCTGTTCGGCTGAAACGTGGCCTTGTTTTCCGGGAGCTGAAGAAATGATCTGTAGCCAAACAACGCCGTCTTCGGCGGCTTCAGCTTGCAAGCCTTGCATATTGCCCGACACGTAGTGTTTGCGGACATAAGGGCAATCGTGGTTGGTCCATTCCAAGATGACCGTTTCATCGGCAAAGTCTGTTAATATGCGTTCAATGCCGGTCGTATCAACGCTGGAAAAACCAGGCGCAGTCTGATTAACCGGCGGACTGGCAAGCACCGCAGTCGCTGACAAAGCAAAAGCTGCAGTCGTAAGTCCTAAGGATTTAAGTGACGTCATGTGTGTTACCTCCTAGAAGTGCCAAGTAAAAATCACGCGCGTATGTCTTAGCGCGCTATTGCCGAGTGGATATTTAATTCGCGGCCATCTAGGCCTTCATTCGTTAGCATCCATACTATTTTTGCGCGAAGTCCATTTGCCCGCTCAGTGACGCCAACGCGTCTGCAACAATGTCTTCGGTGAGAACTTGAGGGAGAATTGAAGGTTCGCCCTCGGGTCCATACAGCAAGTAGAGGGGAACGCCCGAACGACCATGAGCGCTTAACTCACGTGCGATCACATCATCCCGATTGGTCCAGTCAGCGGTTAAAAACGTCACATTGTGGTCTTTGAAAGCGTCTTTGGTGGCCTCCGTATTCAGCGCGACGCGTTTGTTAAATTGGCACGTGATGCACCACGCAGCCGTAAAGTCCACGAAGACGGATTTTCCTTCTGCGCGCAATGATGCGACTTTTTCCGGCGACCAAGCTTCTGCGTCCAAGGCGACGGTTTCAGCGGCGTCGCCAGATGAGGTTGCGGTTACGCCCCGGACATTGACCACCAACGCGATTGCGCCGGCCAATACAAGCAGACTTGCCGCGCGCCCAGTCCACGCCATGGCGCCGCCCCCTCCGACGGTTTTGAATGTCCAAATAACAAGGCCAAGGCCCAGCATCGCAAGCAGCGCAGCGCCAACGCCGTCTGCACCGGCTTGCTGCGCAATGGTCCAAAGCAGCCAAATAGCCGTGGCAAACATGGGAAAAGCGAACAGTTGCTTCAGCGTGTCCATCCACGCGCCAGGTTTCGGCAAGACGCTCAGTAATTTCGGGGCGAAACTCAGCAATACAAAAGGCGCTGCGAGGCCAAGCCCTAAGGAAAGAAACACCGCCATCGATACGTAGGCGGGCTGTGCGAGGGCGAAGCCGAGCGCCGCCGCCATGAAGGGCGCCGTGCACGGGGTCGCGACGACGACCGCCAATACGCCTGTGAAGAACGCGCCGGTATCGCCCGATTTTGCGGCGAGACCGCTTCCGGCGCCTTGCAAAGAGGACCCGATTTCAAAAACACCCAATAAGTTAAGCCCAATGGCAAACATCACCAGCGCCAGGCCTGCAACAAAGAGCGGGTCTTGAAGCTGGAAGCCCCATCCGACCGCTTGGCCTGCTGCTTTGAG